>CAZHZT010000004.1:0-87749 GCA_964537285.1 uncultured Saprospiraceae bacterium
CCTTACGTCGGCTCAAACAGTATTCATTTTTTAACGGCTGCCAGCCTTTCAAAAAACTAAATTGAATAAGGCCGGTCCTAAAACATTGATTACTGCACCTTTTTTAATTGCAGTGACAACATGAAGTTCCTGAAAATCAAGGATGACTCATTTTTTTGTTCTTAAAACGTTTACCAAATGAAATCATCTAGAACCGAATTATGGTAACAGCTAATGAAAATTCCCGTTTCCCGTTCCCCGTTCCTCGCTAATGACACATGGGGACATTGCTCATGTCTTCCCAGAATCGCATATCTGCCGGTATTTGGAAGTTAAAACCTCGCATTAAAAACAATAGCGCAATAACGACCAAGAGGGCAGGGTAGAGCTTGCGAATTCTGTTGCGCAATTTGATCGTAACCAACTGACCTCCTATCGCTGTAGCGGCCATAAGAGGGATGGTTCCCAATCCAAATGATAACATGAATAAAGCTCCCTGGGCAATACCGCCACTCGTAATTGCTCCTACAATAGCCATATAAACTAAACCACACGGAACAAATCCATTTAAAAGACCAACCGCAAATAAAGATCTGCCTTTTATATATTGCCCTAGTTTTTGCCGTAAGGCGTTGTAAAATTTATTTACTCCAGGCAGGCTAACGATTTTGGCCTCCACATTTATTGAAAATATGGCAACGAGTAGTAAGGCAAATCCGAAAAAAATTGATAAATAAGTTTGGATGCCCATTAAAAAAAGGCCCTTGCCGAGCAAGCCAATAAATGTACCCATAAAGGTGTAGGTAACCACTCTGCCTCCGTTATACAGCAATACAGAACCTAAGGCCCGCAGGCGATCCGACTGATTGTACGGCAATGCCAATGCAATCGGTCCACACATACCTACGCAGTGTAAACTGCCTGCCAGGCCTAAGGTTAATGCTGTAATTATATACCCCATGGTTTGATTTTCGATAAACGCTTGAAGAGAAGCGTCCAGGCAATTAAACGGTGAACGAACTCCTTATTCTTAGATTTAAAATATTACCGTTTCTTCTCTGTAAAATTCTGTACCGTCGCCTTCCCAATTGATGCGAAGTTTCCACAAGCCTTTTTTCAAGCCATCTGTAGAAATAACCTGCGTCTTATTCGCTTCCGGTGCGACAGCTACTGTGAAATCCTGCTTGCTGTCAGACGGGCAGAAGAAAACGATCTCACCACTCATCTCGTTGATGTCTTCCGGATATTTCAATTCAACCGTTTTTTGAGGCGCAATGGTTTTGATCGCAATATCCTCGTCGAGTAGTTGATTGTTTTTAAGTTTATTATAGTGCTGCTGATAAGCTATATCTTTGGCATAATAATCTTCAAAAACAAGGCTGTTATCTCTTTGAGTACTTTTATAAACAAGTACAACAAAGAACAATACAAAAACAGTATAAAATAAGAAAATGCCTGTTCCCCAATTAAATTTCATTACCAAAAAATTTAAATGTTTTAAAAAAGTCTCAGCGATTCTCGCCTTAACACGCGCCCAGGGCGCAAAAACTTCTTTTAGATTGGCCGGGAAGGGTATTTAAGCATCGCCTAAATGCCCTTCCCGTTAATGTATTGCCGCGAAGCGGCTGCATACCTATCTAATCCTATAAATCCCGGTCCATCCCGGTCCATCCCGGTCTACTTCATAGGGCCGAGGAAGTTCGTAGTTGTCTGATCGATCAGTTCTCCGTTGGAGTAAACCTCAATGTTTAGCTTGGTTTTCCTTGATTTGAGATCATCCTTATGGAGATGAATAAAGAACGCCCCTTCTGCTACATCCTCTGGAATAGACTGAGGAGCTTCGCCGATAAGCTTGATTTCTCCTTCAATGCCGACGAGTTTGAACTCTACAGGGAATGATTCACTTGTTTTATTGATAATCTGGTAGTTGTATAAATTACTAAGGTGTGTTTCATCCACTTTCTGATAGATCATTCCCGGAGTACGCAAGATAATAGTTTCTACATCAGAGCGGCTTGTCAGTAAGAAGGCATTTACTGCAAGTAGAATGAATAATACAAAGGAGTAAGCAATTACTCTTGGTGTAAAGATGCGGTGTTTGGATTCTGCTATTCCGTCATGGCTATCATAACGGATCAGCCCTCTTTCTCTTCCGACTTTATCCATCACTTCATCACAGGCATCCATACAAGCTGTACAGTTAATGCATTCCAGTTGAGTTCCGTCGCGAATATCAATACCCGTAGGACAGACATGGACGCAAAGTTTGCAGTCTATGCAATCGCCTAGAGCTTTTTTTATGCTTTCACTGGGAGCGTTTCCTGGTGCGAGAGTATGTTCATGCTTGGAATTAACTTCAACCGGAGCAGATACGGCTGTTTGAATTTCGGCAACCGGATTAGTGACAATTGATGGGCTGGAATTATTGGTCTTCGCAATCGCAGAAGATTTCGTTTTACGGTTTTTCTTTATTTTACCCCTGGGTTCACCTCTTACATAATCGTAGGCTACGACAATAGAGTTTTGGTCTAAAAGAACTCCTTGAAGGCGGCCATAGGGACAAATTGCAACACATACCTGTTCGCGCATGTAAGAGAATACAAAGTAAAAGGCAAAAGAAAAGAGGATCATTGCAATAAAGCCTCCAAAGTTTTGAGAAACGGGCTCGGAAGCAATGCGTAAAACATCCTCAATACCAATGATGTACGCTAAAAAAGTATTCGCTACCAAAACGGCAATGGCAAAAAAGATTGCTTGCTTAGCCCCTTTTTTAATGATCTTTTGTGTGGTCCATGGGGCTTTATTTAGTCGGCGTTGTGCGTTGGCATCCCCTTCGATCAAATATTCAATTTTTCGGAAAACCAATTCCATAAAGATGGTTTGCGGGCAAACCCAGCCACAGAAAAGCCTTCCGAAAACTACGGTAAATAATATAATAAATACAATGAAGGTAAGCATGGCCAGAACGAACAGGTGAAAGTCCTGTGGCATAAATGGAATTCCGAAAAGGACAAATTTACGCTCCAGAATATTCAAAAGTAATAAAGGGTGGCCATTGATCTTGATGAACGGACCGAGGAATAAAAAGGCTAACAACCCCCAGCTTACATAGGTACGAGCGTTATAGAAACGTCCTTTGGGTTTTTTGGGATAAATCCAAAGGCGTTTTCCTTTTTCGTCAACGGTTGCAATTTTATCCCGATACTGTTCTGTATCGTTGCTGGTAGTAATATTATTATTGTTGGAACTCATGATTTTGTTTCCGCTTTAAAGTCGTGTAGTGGTACAAAGGTCTTTAAGGGTGGAGAGGAGGTTGTCCAAAATGTAGTTCGATGCTCTTGAGGATAAAAATTTACGATTAAGAGCAATGGATTACATTTTGAACAGCCTTCCTTTAAAAAAGGATTAATAACTTAACCCTTTGAGCTTTCTTCTTTTTCAGAAGGTGTGGCTTCCTTTTTCTCAGCCTGGAAAAGTTCTCCTTGCGGTTCTTTTGGATTAGCCGGAGTCGTTCCCTGTAAAGTAAGGATATAACTGGCTACTTCAGCCATTTGGCTGGCACGGAGTTGACTTCTCCAGGAAATCATCCCTTTTTCAGGAACACCATACTTGATGGTTTTGAACAAGTCTTTAATATCTCCGCCGTGAATCCAGTATTCATCGGTAAGGTTTGGACCAACTCCACCGCCGCCATCTTCCATATGGCAAGTAGCGCAACTACCTACGAAAATTGTTTTCCCTCTATCAAGAGCTGCAACATCGGAAAGTAATTCAACGTTGGTCTCATCTACTAAATCTGCTTGCTGTGCTAAGAATTCTTGAACTTGTTCTTCTGCTTCGGCCATTTCCCTCGTAAATGTTTCGTGTTGAGATTCACCGTAACCGGTTACGTGATAGTAACCAAAGTAAATAACTGCAAAAGCAATGGTTATATAAAATAGAGCTACCCACCAAGGTGGAAGGCTGTTATCCAACTCGTATATTCCATCGTATTCATGGTCGAAAAGGATATCCTTTTCTTTTTCGAGAGGTACGGCTTTAGTCCATTTCTTTTGTAAGCGTTGCCAGAAAGGTTCCTTCAATAAGCCGGACTCTTTCATGACTTCAATGCCATGTTCGCGCATCAATTGTATTTTCTGCATCTCCATGAGCATAGAAGCCAGGCGGAAAAGTACAGCCATTGCAACAATAATGACTAAAGCACCCATTATGAGCAAATAATCGCCCATTGTATTTTTTAACATGTCGGGATTAGCGGCCTGACCAGCGTTCTGTGCCCATGAAACGGAGGCCATCAATGTTAGCACTAAAGTCCCTGATAGTGGATAAAGTTTATTTTTCATGACGATCGAAGGTTTCAGAATTTTGGTTTAAGTCATCCTCCAAAGGCATGTGGGCCATTTTATCCAAATATCCCTTATTTTTGCCAAGGATAACGATTGTTGAAAGTAGGAAAAGCGTGAAAAAGGTAACCAGAGCAAAAATGGCCATCCAGTTGATATCTCCAGCACTTTCAAGAATATATTTATACATATCTATTTATTTTAATAATGAACCTTCCTGCTGTTAGAAATGAAGTACTCATTTCTAACAGTCAAGCTGGGTTTATTTATTTTTTCTCTGCCTGAGGTTCAGGTTGGATATCTGTTCCCAGTCTTTGCAAATATGCAATTAGGGCGATGATTTCCTTATCCTCCAGGTTTTCGATGGCGATTTCATCTGACTGTTCTCTTAATTCTTCAGTTATCTGGCGAGCTTGCTTTTTAAGCTCTTCCACGCCGTTCTCAATGTAATCCATTTCGTACGGAGTACCCAAAGTTTTTAGCACCTGCAACTTAGCCACCGTACTGCTTGTGTTTAGGTCGTATTTGTATAACCAAGGGTACGGAGGCATGATGGACCCCGGTGATGTACTGGTCGGATCCAGCATATGGTTAAAGTGCCACACATGGTTGTACTTGCCGCCTAAGCGATGTAAGTCTGGCCCTGTACGTTTACTTCCCCAAAGGAATGGACGATCATAGATGAACTCTCCGGAGAGGGAATACTGTAAATTTTCAGGATCATAGCGCACAACTTCTGAACGGAACGGACGAATCATCTGGGAGTGACAACCCAGGCACCCTTCCCGGATGTAGATGTCTCTTCCTTCTAGTTCAAGCGCTGTGTAGGGCTCAACAGATTCAATTTTTGGAACATTTTCGTCGATCAATAATAATGGGAAGAATTCAACAATACCACCTATCAAAATAGCTATTGTTGTAGCGATCAAGAATTGAACTGGACGACGTTCGATCCAACGGTGCCAGTGTTCTCCTTTGTGGGCTGTGTAAACTTCTCTGGCAGGAGCCTGAGCTTCTTCATTTTTGTCTATGTTACCTGTGCGGACTGTTTTAACTAAGTTGTATACCATCATCAAAACACCTGCGAAGTATAAGGTTCCACCTAAAGCACGCATAGCGTACATTGGAAGAATTTGAGTTACTGTTTCAAGGAAGTTACCATATTTCAAGAATCCGTCAGGGGTGAATTCTTTCCACATTAAGCTCTGTGTCCAACCTGCCCAGTACAAAGGTACTGCGTAGAATAATACACCTAAAGTACTAATCCAGAAGTGCGTATTCGCCATTTTCATGGAGTGTAATTTGGTGTTGAAGATTTTTGGCAGCAACCAGTATAATATACCGAAGGTTAACATACCGTTCCATCCTAATGTACCTATGTGTACGTGCCCAATAGTCCAGTCGGTGAAGTGACTAATGGCGTTTACGGATTTAATGGAAAGCATTGGGCCTTCGAAAGTAGACATACCGTAAGCGGTTACCGCAACTACCATGAATTTCAGAATAGGATCCTGACGCACTCTGTCCCAGGCACCTCTTAAAGTTAAAAGACCGTTCAACATACCACCCCAGGATGGAGCGATAAGCATGATTGAAAATACGGTACCTAAAGATTGTGCCCAATCAGGTAAAGAGCTATAAAGTAAGTGGTGAGGTCCTGCCCAGATATAAATAAAGATCAAGGCCCAAAAGTGGATGATCGACAGCTTATAGGAATAAACCGGGCGATTGGCCGCTTTAGGAAGATAATAATACATGAGGCCCAAATAGGGCGTGGTCAGGAAAAAGGCTACCGCATTGTGCCCGTACCACCACTGCATTAGGGCATCCTGAACACCTGCAAGTACCGGGTAACTTTTCCATAAAGTAACAGGTAGTTCCAGGTTGTTACCGATGTGCAGTACCGTTACGGTAATAAAAGTAGCGATGTAGAACCAAATGGCTACATAGAGATGGTGTTCTCTACGCTTGATAATGGTTCCGAACATATTGACACCAAAAGCCACCCAAACCAGGGCGATCGCAATGTCGATAGGCCATTCCAATTCTGCGTACTCGTGGGAACTGGTAATACCCAGCGGGAGCGTTATGGCGGCAGCTACAATGATAGCTTGCCAGCCCCAGAAGTGGAATTTACTCAAGAAATCGCTAAACATTCTTGCTTTTAAAAGGCGTTGAAGAGAGTAATAAACCCCCATAAAAATACCGTTTCCGACAAAAGCAAAAATGGCTGCATTGGTGTGAAGTGGCCGGATACGGCCGAATGTTGTGTAAGGAAGCCCTAAGTTCAGGTCTGGTAATAGCAATTGAAAAGCTGCAATCAAGCCGACTAGCATCCCTACTACCCCCCATAGTATCGTGGCATAAGCAAAGTTGCGTACTATGGCATTGTCATAACTAAATTTTTCAATCTGAGCCATGGGTGTAGAATTTTTTAAAAATTACTGATTTTCGCTGTTAATAGAATTATTATTATCATCATCGAATAAGATGCGTACTGAAGGTGTGTAGTCATCTTCGTATTGACCAGAGCGGATAGCCCATAAAAAGGCAGCTAAAAAACCTAGTGCTACGATAAGACTCACAATTAAAAGAAGAAAAATAATTTTCATAACGGATTAATTAATTCGAAGGCAAGTTAGTAGCGATCAGCAGCCTCCTTGGTGACCAATGTCAGTGATTATGGTGATTTTTATCACCATAGTGTAAGAGGGGAATGATAAGGATGAGTTGTAAGGATAAGATTATCAGCCGATCATAGGATGATCAATGATTTGAGCGGAAAAGCTGTTGAGCACTTTGGCGAAAAAACCAGAAAAATTCTAGTGAAAATTAGAAGAGGGAATAAGGAAGGGAGTCTGTAAATCTTAGACTACATTAAAATAAACACCGATCACAGAAGCCTGCAGGCTTCTGTGATCGGTGTTTATTTTAATGTAGTCTAAGATTTACAGACTTCTTGATCGTTTGAGTGTAAGATTTGATCTCTATTTCATACTGACCTGAAGGAAAGTGGCTCATGTCAATTTCATAAATCGTGTCTACAGGCAAATCGAACACCTCATCTTCATAAACTCTGTCACCTCTGCTATTGCGAATGATGATATCTGTTAGGTTTACGCTAATAGATTCAAAGTCAATGTAATAGATTTTTTGCTGAGCATCAAGATGGAAGGTCCATTGTTCGTCTTCAGGGTTAATGAGCGTAAGGCGAACTCCTAGGTCAATTTCACTTGCATCATTTACTCCTTTTGAACTGGTTTGAGCTAAAAGAGGGCTAGTGGAGAAAAAACATAAAATCAAGAATATTGAGCCGAAAAAAAATCTGTTCATGACGATAAATTAATTGTGATAATTCCTGCTGTGAATATAGCTAAAGTCCTTTTTATAAGAAAATTCGTTCTTTGACAAATTGTGCTGAGGTTAAATTGCAATAGTTGTTTCGTTATGGCAAAGCATCATATATTACACTAAAAAAGTGACAAAAACACTTTTAAGGTATTAATGAGCTGTATTGGGTTACGTTTTGGATTTATACGGTACGGGATGTTTATTAGAAGCCAGAAGCCATCCAAGTTTTTTTTAATGGGAGATCAAAAATCCGAATTTTTTCGGAGTTTTCTATAGAAACGCTTAATTATTTTTGTTGTTGCGCGTAATACCTAATTTTATGACGTCAATTACACTTTTGTAAGTATTGTAATCCTTTTCCAAAAAAATATTGGGATCCACCCAACGTGCTTCTTCGATATCTTCTTCTGCCTGAGGGATTAAGTTGGTTTGGTTGGCCTTCATACTGTACCAGAACGTTTTTTTAAGAATACGTTTTTCCTTCATTCGATAAGTATGGAAACTAATATGAAGGAGGTTTTCAAGATGAATTTTCTCAAGGCCTGTTTCTTCTTGTACTTCTCTTAATGCCCCTTCATCATGCGCTTCCATTTTTTCGATCTTTCCCTTGGGAAGATCCCATTTACCTTTGCGAAAAATAGCTAAAATTTGATTTTCCGGGTTGAAGACCAGGCCACCACCTGCTTCAATAACGGTGAATAAATCGGTAAAGTCAGAAAATAACTTTTCCCTATCATGATGAAAGATCATAACACTTTCCAGATCATTATTTTTTTCCATCAAGTCGATGTAGTTCAATAAGGAAGCGATTTTTCCTGAATATCTGGCGACAAGCCTTTTTTCAGTTCCGGGTATATGTTGCATTCCTTCTTTTTGATCTACTAACAAAATCGGCTGTTCATTGATATAAATTTTGTACATTTGCGTCGTTTATTTATGATGGGACAAAAAAAATATTATCAGTCAGCAATAGCAAAATTGCTTTTACAAATAAAAGCAATTAAACTGAATACGGAAAACCCGTTTATTTGGTCATCGGGCATTGAGTCTCCGATATACTGTGATAACCGTTTAGTATTGTCGGATGTACAAGGGAGGGAATTGGTTGCAGAGGGTCTGGAAGAGGTAAGCCGCCAGTTTTTACCCTTTGAGCAAATCGCCGGGGTGGCTACTGCGGGAATCGCTCATGGAATACTTTTAGCCCAACGTTTAGAGCTGCCCTTTCTATATGTCCGGAGCAAGGCAAAAGAGCATGGCCGTAAGAACCAAATTGAAGGAAAGTTATTTTCCGATGCAAAAATATTGGTTGTAGAAGATTTAATTTCTACGGGAGGCAGTGCCCTGAAAGCCGTGGATGCCCTAAGAGAAGCCGGAGCAAATGTCCAGGGGGTAGTGGCTATTTTTACCTATGGCTTTGAAAAAGCAGTGAAAGCCTTTGATGCAGCTAGCTGCCCATTCGCCACTATCCTGGATTACGATATTTTAATTGAAGAAGCACTCAAAGAAAAATATATTCAACCCAAAGACCTGAACTTCCTAAAAGAATGGAGATCAAATATTTAGGGGCAAAGATGAAGGCTAAAAGGTAGTCATTACCAATAAGCCTTTTACCCTTTACTCCCTTTTCTTTGGAATTGGTTTTGGTAAAATTTTTTTTAAATGACTGTAATAACACCTAACTCAGAAGATTTTTTAAGACAATACTTAAATAACGCCTCTCCAACAGGTTTCGAATCCGCTGGACAAAAGCTGTGGATCGAATACCTGAAACCTTATATAGATGATTGGGGCTCTGATAACTACGGAACGGTTTATGGAATAATAAATCCGGGTAAAGACTTTAAAGTAGTTATCGAAGGACATGCTGATGAAATTTCGTGGTTTGTTCATCATATCACGGACAATGGCTTCATCAATGTTATTCGAAATGGTGGTTCCGATCATATGATTGCACCCTCAAAAAGAGTCAATATTCATACGGATAAGGGGATCGTAAAAGGTATCTTTGGCTGGCCGGCTATTCACACCCGCAAAGGAGAAGAAAGTAAATTAGCTCCAACCGTAGATAATATTTTTATCGATGTAGGAGCGAGTAAAAAGGAGGAAGTACTGGAGATGGGCATCCATGTAGGTAGCGTGATCACTTATGAAGATGAAATGATCACACTCAATGACCGTTTCTACGTAGGGCGTGCTTTAGACAATCGAATAGGAGGCTTCTGTGTAGCAGAAGTGGGGCGTTTGATCAAAGAAAATAAAATCGACCTCCCATTTTCTCTCTACATCGTTAATTCAGTTCAGGAAGAAGTAGGGCTCAGAGGTGCTGAAATGATTGCTCATACGATCAAGCCGGATGTGGCTATTGTTACCGATGTGACACATGACACGCAGACCCCCCTTATGAATAAAAAGAAATTGGGTGATGTGAAATCTGGAGACGGACCTTCCGTAACCTATGCGCCTGCCGTTCACAATAATTTACTTCGTTTAATTATTGATACAGCCAAAGAAAAAGAAATTCCTCTGCAAAGAGAAGCTGCTTCCCGAAGTACGGGGACGGACACTGACGCTTTCGCTTACTCCAACGGTGGTGTTCCTTCTGCGCTCATCTCTTTGCCACTCCGCTATATGCACACTACCGTAGAAATGGCGCATAAGTCAGATGTTGAAAATGTGATTCGCCTGATCTATGAAACCCTGCTCAAGATCGAGCATGGACATAGTTTTAAATACTTTTAAGCTCGCTTTGAAAAATAAACGCGCCTAGGGCGCGAAATTCCTTTGAGAGGGAGGCCGAAAGGGCTATTTTGCGAAGCAAAATAGCCCTTTCGGCCTCCCTCAAAAGAAAATATCGCCGCGAAGCGGCGTGAATTTAGTTTTGGATTTCCAAAACGAGCATTGCTGATTCTAATGCAATGCGGGTCTTAACTCCAAGCCTTCAATCACTTCTGCTTCCTTTTCAATCCACCAATTCAGCCTTTCGTATACCTTTTCTTCATCAAAGTAGTTCAGAGCCATTTTGACGTAGATATGCCCGTGTTTCGCTTCGGAAGTCCAGAGCATTTTATAGAATTTCGCGAGTTCAGGATCTTCTAATGCTTCAGCAATTAAACGAAAACGCTCTGCTCCACGGGTTTCCAGCACGGATCCTATCAGGAGGCGATCGAGAAAGCGTTCTTCACGGCCGGAGTGGCACATTTTAATCAGTTTTTTCACATACAAATCTTCCGGGATGGAATGAGCTAATGGTATATTTCTGGAAGCCATTATTTTATATACCTCCTGGAAATGCTCCAATTCCTCCAGGGCAGTTTCTATAAGTTCGGGAATAATTTCTAGACGGTTGGGGTATTTGGCTACAAGGCTCATAGCCATTGCAGATGCCTTGCGTTCGCAATCGGCATGATCCTGGAGGAAGGTGTCAAAATCATTTAATACCGTTTCCACCCATTCTCTTTTACTTGGTACAGCGATATCCAGGTTTAATTTCATAAGTAATTTTTGTTGAAGCTTTTATTCAAAAGATGAAGTTATTACTTTTGTTTAAAACGAGCAAATGGCAAAATTCAGAACGAATCACAACAAACAATCGATGGGGGGCAGCCAGAACGTTGCCAAAGTAGGAATCTTTGCCCTAATTCTTGCGGGCTTATTCGGGATCTTTAATTTGTTTTCAGGTGGTGGAGACGGAGATAATCCAGCAACTGACCAGCCTCCAAGAACCCAGCAGGATGAACCGAGCTTCATGGATCGGGAAAAGTTTACAGCAACCTACATGCTGCCAACTTCTACCAGCGGTGAAATAATCAAGCAGAAACACTATGCTTCGTCTTATGTAGAGGAACATGAGCAGGCTGAATGGGTTGCTTATGAGCTTACTCGTGAACAGATTGAAATGCCTTGGGTGCAGCGCCCCCGGCGTTTTATTGTAGATCCCAAAGTTCGCAAAGCATCTGCTTCCTCAGATGATTATACGGGAACTGGCTATAATAGAGGCCACTTGGTGCCGGCCGCGGATTTTGCATTTTCCGAAGATGCTATCTTGGAAACTTTTTACATGAGCAATATTTCTCCTCAGGTCGGTAATTTCAATAGTGGAATCTGGCGGGAATTAGAAGAAAATGTTCGGGATTGGGCTAAACAATCCAGGCACCTTTATATCGTTACCGGGCCCGTATTAAGCCGTAATATCCGGGAACGCATCGGAGGAAATGAAGTTTCCGTTCCTGACGAATTTTATAAAGTTATCCTTGATTACACAGAGCCGGAATTGAAAGCCATTGGCTTTATTATTCCGAATCAATTAAGCGTAGATCCATTAATTGATTTTGCAGTTTCTGTTGACGAGGTGGAAGAAATTACAGGTTTGGACTTTTTCCCAAATCTTCTTGGCGAAAATGAGGAGATCCTGGAAAGTGACCTTCGCCTGGAGCTTTGGTCTTTAGATGAAGATAAGTATACGCGAAGGGTTAGGCTTTGGAATAAGTTAAATTAAATACGGGGAACGGTTAACGGGGAACGGGGAACGGCCAGTAGAAAATATCGCCGCTAGGCGATATTTTCTACTGGATTTCTAAAGCGAGAATTATTGGGGAATTCGAATTAATGAATCAAAGAACTAAAAATAACGTTCTTTGATAAATTGTGTGGAACTTCAAAATGATAACCCTTGAATGCCCTTGTGGCTGAAAGGGTTATCATTTTGAAGTTCCACTATACACAATTTATGTCAAAGAACTAAAAACAATGTAATATATATGGCAACAGAAAGTGCTTTTATACAAGAAATTGAAAAAGGCTATTCCTTCGAGGGTTTGTCTTTCGATCTGGGAGGCGCCATGTTCGATAAAAAATGTCAAACCGGGACTTTAGTTAAAGTGCCTTTGAAAACCCTGAACCGCCACGGCTTAATTGCCGGAGCCACGGGTTCCGGAAAGACGAAAACGCTCCAGATCCTTTCGGAACAACTTTCTGTACAGGGGGTTCCTTCTTTAATTATGGATATAAAAGGGGACTTGAGTGGCATTGCTGTTCCTAGTGGCGGGCATCCGAAAATTGATGAGCGGCATGAGAAAATTGGCTTTCCTTTTCAAGCGGGAGGCAGCTCGGTTGAATTCCTGTCTTTGTCCGAGGAAAAAGGACTTCGCCTGAGAGCAACCGTATCGGAGTTTGGTCCTGTGTTGTTTTCTAAAATGCTGGGCTTAAACGATACGCAATCGGGAATCGTAGCGATTGTATTTAAGTATTGCGATGATGAAAACCTTCCGTTGCTGGATCTGGAGGACTTTAAAAAAGTAATCCAATATGCAATAGGGGAGGGGAAAGAAACTTTCGAAAGCCTTTACGGAAGGATTTCTTCAGCATCTGTAGGGGCTATTATGCGGCGGATCATAGAATTGGAACAACAAGATGGTGATCGTTTCTTTGGTGAACGCTCCTTTGATGTCGATGATCTGATTCGCCATGATGTTGACGGTAAAGGAATGGTTTCCATTCTTCGCCTAACCGATATTCAGGACAGACCTAAGTTGTTTTCTACCTTTATGTTACAACTCCTGGCCGAAGTATATTCTACTTTCCCCGAGGAGGGAGATGAAGAAAAGCCAAAATTAGTGTTGTTCATTGATGAGGCGCACTTGATTTTTGATAAGGCTACCGATGCTTTGCTCGATCAGATAGAAGTGATCGTAAAGTTAATTCGTTCTAAAGGCGTAGGCTTATTCTTTATTACCCAAAACCCAACGGATATTCCGGATGCTGTACTCAGCCAGTTAGGGTTAAAAATTCAACACGCCTTGAGAGCCTTTACTGCCAAGGACCGGAAAGCCATCAAACTAGTAGCCCAAAATTATCCGATTACAGCCTACTACGATGTTGAACAGTTATTGACAGAGTTGGGAATCGGAGAGGCTTTGGTTACCATTTTAAATGAGGATGGTATTCCAACGCCTCTGGTGCATGCGATGCTTCGCGCTCCTCAATCACGTATGGATGTACTCACCAAAGATGAAATAAATGGTATTATTCGGCAGTCAGATTTAATTGAAAAATATAGCGAGACTTTTGACCGGGAAAGCGCTCATGAAATCCTTTCCCGAAAAATTGAAGCCGCCAGAGAGGATGAACTTCAGGAAGAAATGCGGGAGCAACGTTCAAAAGCTCACCGATCTTCTCGCCGTACTGAAAAATCAATGATTGAGAAAGTAATGGATAGTACTCTCACTCGTCAAATCGGACGAACGGTAGCCCGGGAGCTTACGCGCGGTTTGCTGGGGGTGTTGGGGATTAGTTCTACAAAAAGAAGGAGAAAGTCTACCAGGTGGTAAAAAACTCCACACAATTTGTCAAAGAACTAAACTCCGTTACTGAAATCAAATATGAGGCATCCCAAGTTTTTGGGATGACTCATGTTTGATTAAAACAACTCCACTCTTTCAGAACGATAAACCAGGTCAAAATTTCCCCAGAACAATGGGCCCGTGCTATGCAAATTTTTAAAAACCAGTTTTGCCTCAAACACCACTTCGTTACCAGGTTGATTTAGCTCAACCACACGTGCAAAAACGGGGTCGCTTATGTTGATGCCACAAATCCCGGATGAAATAAAATAGTTACCAGTGTTGGGATGATAATCTACATCACTGATAATAGGAGAGTAGAGGTCGTCAGCTCGTTCTTCACCATAATCCCAAATTTGTTCTACGGTCATTTCAGCCTCGTTGATTTTGTACTCCACTGCCCGGCTGTAAGGGTCAGGATAAGAGATGTATAATCGTCGGCCACCATTGTCAAATACCATAATATTTCCATTAGGGAGGATTAAAGGAGCGTGCTGCCCCCAGGCCCAGTCGAATCGTTCGTCTACTACTTCTCCTTTTTGAATATTTTCCGGAAAAGCCTGCCCGTTTTCATCCACTGCTGTAAGAAGATAATCAGAGGTTTCGATGCCATCTTCGTTGAGGCCTGATTTACCCCAACCAACATGAGGAGCCAGGATCCAAACCAATTCATTATTATTCGTCACTTTAAATACTCCCTGATTACGTCCTGAAATTACCAGACAATCATCGCTTTCGCTGTAAGCAATGCCATTAACATGCAGCCAGTCCCATTTGTCTTCTGTATAGTTGAAACGATCAATATCAAGCACTTCCCTAAGGTCCCACTCGTTCACCATAGTTCCTGAGGCGGTGTCTAGCTCAACAATGAAATCATTGGCTGTGTCGACATTTAATTTTGAAACAGCCATGAGGATATTTCCGTTGGGTTTTTCTACTATTTCATGATGCTGATAGTAATTGGGAAACTCCCAGGATCTTAGTCGTTCACCCATAAGGGTATATTCGTGTAAGCGATCGGTGGCGGGAACGAAAATATTGCCTGCCCGATTGAGTTCTATTGGAAAAGACAAAGTCCCTGTAAATTCAAGCTTCATATACCAGCGGATATTCCCCTGGTTGTCATATATAAACGGGACTGTTTTGAAGTCGTTATCAATAACATAAGAAAAGCCTGCCAGGGTCCAGCCCGGCTCCATTGCCGATTCATTAGCTACTTCTATTTGAATATCGGGGAAATAAGCAGGAAGTTCAGGAGAAATAAATGTGAAAGTATCCCGAAAATAATTCTGGTCTTCATCTGTAAAAGAGATGAAAACGCGATTTTCCGTTTCCGGAAAGAATCCCAATACTGGCACTTTGACCTCATTAATGACATTGTCAATGAAAAATGTTTTTGAAGGCCCACCTTCAATAGTATAAGTTAGAGAACAGTTCCTTACGGTGCTAAATACTAATTCTGCACTCATAGGGACAATCGGATTCGGTGCGGACTTAAATTCAAGTTCCTGCGATAAAAAGTGACTGGATGGCAATTTTTGCCCAACGGGAGGCTGAGGGGTAGGCTGTTCGTCATCACCGGAACAAGCAGGAAATAATAAAGCCATCAATCCAAGTAACAAAAGGGCAGGTAATATTCTGAACATCTTAAAAAGTTTTTATTGTTCTTTCACAATTTAAGTCAAACATGAGTTATCCTGAACTTTCAGGATGACTCATGTTTGTGAAAAATATTTGCATAGTTCTGTTAACCAAATATTTATCTACTTTTTTCTTGATAAAAAAGTAGCAAAAAATCAAGGCTGTATTCAATTCTTAACGCTTTTTGGAAGGCTGGCAGCCTAAAATGAATAAACTCGCCAAGGCTCAAACAGTATTCATTTTTTAACGGCTGCCAGCCTTCCAAAAAGCTAAATTGAATAAGGCCAGTCCTGGGAGCATTGATTTACAGCACCTATTTCAAATCACTGTGACAACATGAAATTCCTTAAAGTTAAGAGATGACTCATGCTTGGTCATTATCTAGAACCTATTAAGTCAACCAAAATAAACAGTAATTCTCGATCTGAAAACTGAAAAACGTATTCATGCCGCTAAACGGCAGTATTTTCTTTCGCCGTAACTAAAAAGCAGTGTAGCCGCTTTCATTCTTCGAAGCGAGAACTGCTGCAAAGTAACACGATTGTTTAAAAAGCAGTTCATTGCTTTTGTCAAAATAATGAACTACTTTTTAAACAACTTCTTTAAATACTTTTTTTTAAAATAAAATATTTTTAACTTTATCGCGTGTAATTTTCATGATTTGATGATACTATGGAGTTAGAAATACTTTTTTTGATAATAGGTTTTCTATTAGGAGGAACGATAGTCTATGCTGTTTTGGCTACTAAACGGATAAAAAAATCTGATATAAGCCGAAACTATGTTTCAAGAGAGCTGCATGAACAACTACAAAACCAGGCGGATGTATTGAGAGAGGACTTTATGGAAAAAGGCCAGGAGTTAAAGCAAGTCAATCAAAAAGCGGCAGCTCAAGCTCAACAAATTGTTTTCCTGGAACAGCAAATGGATGAACAAAAGAAGCAACTTCATCAACTGAATGAACAGTTTTCTTATGAATTTCAACGAATCGCTGATAAATTACTTGAGGAAAAAAGTAAAAAATTTGTACAGCATAACGAAAACCAATTAAATACGCTTTTAAACCCCTTGAAGCAAAAAATCAAAGAGTTCGAAGAACATATCGATAAGCGCCTCTGGGAAGAAGCTAAAGATCGAATTA
Source organism: uncultured Saprospiraceae bacterium (assembly GCA_964537285.1). Taxonomy (GTDB): domain Bacteria; phylum Bacteroidota; class Bacteroidia; order Chitinophagales; family Saprospiraceae; genus CAZHZT01. The sequence goes on from CAZHZT010000004.1 coordinate 16,794, forward strand.
GCCTGAAAAAAGAAGTGGAAAACCTCCGGGATCTCAATGTGCAATTGAGTACGGATGCAAATAATCTGGTAAGTGCCCTCAAAGGTGAAAATAAGATCCAGGGAGACTGGGGTGAAATGCGCCTGGAAATGGTACTGGAAAAAGCTGGTCTTCTCAAGGATGTTCACTACAAAAAACAGCTCTCCTTACTGGATGCTCAAAAACGGCATAAACGCCCGGACTTTATCATTCATCTTCCCGATCAAAAGCACCTTATCGTAGATTCCAAAGTTTCCCTTAAAGCATTTGAGGAATATCATAACACAGAAGATGAAGCGGATAGGCGGCGCTTACTCCGACAGCATCTGGATAGCATCCGCCGCCATATCAAAGATTTACAATCAAAAAACTATCAGAAACTACATCAGATAAATAGTCCGGATTATCTTTTGTTGTACATTCCTCTGGAGCCGGCATATGCGCTGGCGATCCAGCACGATAATGGTCTGTATTCGGAAGCTTTGGAAAATAATATTTTATTGGTCAATGCATCCTCTTTACTAGCTACTATGCGTACTGTTGCCTTTCTTTGGAAACAGGAGCGTCAAAGCAAGAATGTCCAGGAAATCGTACGTCAAAGCGGCTTCTTATACGATAAATTTTGCAATTTCGTAGAAGACCTTCAACTAATAGGCCAACGCCTTGATCAGGCCCAGGAAACTTATCAGGCTGCCATGAATAAGTTGGTTAATTCAAAGAAGTATGGGGATACTTTGGTGGGTAGGGTAGAACGCTTGCGCCAACTCGGAGCAGGAAATACCAAGCAGCTCCCCATTGACCTGGATTGACCACGATTGAGTTGGATTCGCCTCGATTGACCACGATTAGATAAGGAAAAGCAACTATTCAGCAAAGCTGAATAGTCAAATAGTTACTTGTAACTATCTAATCGTGGTCAATCCAGGTCAAATCATTAGGTGTTCTCTTAATTTATCCAACGCATCTTGGATATCTTTTGGTAAAGCCTTAAACTTCCTTGCCTTATTCCATTTTTCAAACAGGTCAATGTATATTACAGAGAAGTAGCCTGCCAGAAGCAGCATTAACCAGAATAGAAAGCCCCAGATTCCAAAAAAGAATAATGCTAATATTACCAAAACTGTAGAATAAATCATGTGGAAAAGCATTCCTGAAGAAACCAGAATGGAGCTTTTGTATTCCAATTTGTTGACTTTATTCTTTACCAGCCATTTGGCAATGCCAATGGGAAGGTAATTCGCGATCAAACCTACTATAAAGGGAATAAAACCAAGTAAAAGCACCAGGGTGTTTCCGAATGAGAAACAGGACTGTTGGGCAATACCCAGATCCCTTACCCCATGTTTTTGGAGCAGACTTTCATATTTATCAAGTTCTTCCTTCCATTCTTCTTTTTCTTCGTCCTCCATCAGGTTGATTTGTTCGGCAATCTCGATTTCTGCGGCCAGGCGATCGGTATCATCTTTTACGCTAGGCCAGAAAAAAGCCCTTTTTCGGTTTCGGTAGATTTGGAGTAAGTTGTCCACCAACAAATCATCCGCTTCATTTTCAATATGGATGATTTTCTGGCGGAGATGTGCTCCAATCTCATGCGTAAGGTCTCGAATGGCCGCTTTGGGGTTTTCCTGATAATCTTCCAGGTATTCCCCCACAATAATGGGTTGACCCAATGCTATGTACACTTTACTTCTAAACTCGTTAGGGGCGGAATAATTCATCCCGACCGGTACAATGTGAACATCGATTTTAGGGTCGTGCTCCATGGCGCCCAAAGCTATTCGGGCTGCTCCCTTTTGAAGGGGCCGAAGCCGTCGGACTTGTTTCGTAGAGCCTTCCACCAGAATCATAATGGTCTTTTTTTTCTTTAACGCTTCATAACAAGCCTGAAAAGTATCCTGATTCTTTTTTAAAGATTGAAAGCCGTCCTTTAAACGATAAATGGGGATAAGATTGAGCGAATACAGGATCCGCGCAATAAATTTATTTTTAAAAATATCTCCCCGGGTAAGAAAATGAAGTGGACGGGGCAGGAAGCAGGCCAGAATACAAGGCTCCAAAAAAGCCGTCGGATGATTGACTGCCAGAATAACCGGCTTATCTTTGGGAAATAAATTTCTGTTTGCAATGTATATTTTCCGAAAATATACTTGTAAGGCCAGCGTTGCAAAAGGACGGATAAATCTGTATAGCATGGATGATGCAAAATGCCGCTTTGGTTGTTACAACAAGTTTACAAAAAAGAATCAAATTTGAGAACTTCTTTACCTTTTTCCCACAAAAAGATCCAAACTTTCGAAGAAAGTGGTCTGCGCTTCCACTTTCATCCCGATTGCTTCGTGATGGCTTTCGACAAGCATCGCTTCTACAAAACTCTGAGCGGCAAAGGATTAAAGGGGATAGATTTTTTAATCCTGGATGCTGAAGGGTATTTGCATTTTTTGGAAGTGAAGAATTATCGAACCTTCGGTAATGCTGAAGATGTAAAGCTGGATGTTTCTGCTATTCAGCACCTTATGGAACTTAAGCTGAAGGGCACTTTAAAAGTAATTTCGGTGGCAAATGCTTTGTATGAAAGGAGGTGGTGGTTTCGGCTGGTAAGCGCTTACTGGGGACAGTGGCCTTGGTGGGCCAGGCTGATGCCAGAAGCATATTTGTGGTGGCGGTTTCAAAGGGTAGTTGAAGAGGGGAATTATAAGGCTTATTTGTGGCTTGAAGGGGAGGAGTTAATTGATGAAGAGGAGTTGGAAGGGGTGATTGTTTTGAATAGAGGGGATTTAGGCGAGAATGGGGCGTGTATAGTAGGAGTGGATGATCAATGAAATGCGATTTAGGTTTAATATGGTTTTCGTGTATGGCGACGAAGGCTTCAGCCTTCGCCGAACGAAAGTGTATGGCGACGAAGGCTTCAGCCTTCGCCGAACGAAAGTGTATGACGACGAAGGCTTTAGCCTTCGCCGAACGAAAGTGTATGACGACGAAGGCTTCAGCCTTCGCCGAACGAAAGTGTATGACGACGAAGGCTTCAGCCTTCGCCGAACGAAAGTGTATGACGACGAAGGCTTTAGCCTTCGCCGAATGAAGGAAGTTCATTTTGGCCAAAGGCCAAAATGAACTTCCAAAAAAATCCTTTGGAGCGCAGCTCCAAATCCATCCGTGTAATCTGCGTAATCAGTGATCATAGCCTTTCAATTTCCTCCTCACTTAAGCCTGTATAAAGTACTATTTTTTTAACAGGCTCCCCATTGCGTTTCATCTCTTTAGCGATTTCCACTTCTCTTATACTTCTACCCTCTGTAATTCCGCCTTCCCACGAAGTGTCCACTACATTTTTAATATCGCGGTAATATTTTAGGCTTTCTTCATAAGCCATACGTTCATCTGGCGTGAATTTAGCAATCTCAGCAGCGTCAAAGAGCTTTTGGAATACTCTTTCCTGTAATTTGCGTGGTCGGTGGTTCAGTTTAGATAAATATTTTAGCACAAAGAGCCATTTGTCAAAATGGGTCTCCAGTTCTACTTCTCTTTTATTAAATTTGGGTAGCTCAAGGTAAATGAATTTTAATTTATCATAAAAAACTTCACATCGCTGATTTTTCAATTCTACTACATGTAATAGTTCTGTTTCGTTTTTGTGGTCATCAAAGATAAAGTCCAAAATGCCGACAGTATAGATTACCTCAAGCTTATAATTCCATTCGCCCTTTTTAGCTTGATCTTGTATTGGGAAAGAAGCATAATAAACACTTCTATCTTTAAAATAATTTTGCTTAGCTTTCTGCATTTCTACAATAAATCGCTCTCCCGATTCTGCGATACAATACAAGTCAAAAACTGCTTTGCGATCCACTTCTCCTCTGCCTAATTGATTGGTTGGTGTATAGGAAAGCTCCTTGATCCTATGCCTTTCCGGAAGCAGTTCATTCAGGAAATCAATCAATAAATCTTTGTTAGGCTCAGAGCCAAAGAGCTTCTTGAAGCCAAAATCTGTAAGAGGATTGATGTATTTATCTTGGAGTCCACTCATTTTAAACAAATTGACGTCTTTTTGCAAAGATAACATCTAATGTGCTTAAATGCCATTTAGATCATAGCCTGATTGCAGATTACACAGATTCTGGCGTGTATAACGACGGAGGCTTCAACCTCCACCAAACGAAGGAAGTTCATTTTGGCCAAAGGCCAAAATGAACTTCCAAAAAAATCCCTTGGAGCGCAGCTCCAAATCCATCCGTGTAATCTGCGTAATCAGTGATCAAATTATGACACCCCGGCACTCTGCTTAATCTCCTCAACAATCTCCGGATTCAGCAAAGTAGAAACATCTCCCAAATTCGAAACATCTCCCGAAGCAATCTTACGCAAAATACGACGCATGATCTTTCCGGAACGCGTTTTAGGCAGGCCACTAACAATCAATACCTTATCTGGCTTGGCAATAGGGCCAATTTCTTTGGTTACCACAGCTTTAAGTTCCTTAGTGAATGCTGTTTCATCGGCAACAGGCTCATTCGTGATTACATAGGCGAAAATACCTTGGCCCTTTATATCATGTGGATAACCTACAACGGCAGATTCCACTACATTATCGTGTTCATTGATGGCATTTTCTACTTCCGCTGTACCCATACGGTGGCCAGATACATTGATTACATCATCTACACGGCCAATGATACGGTACATGCCATCGGCATCGCGACGGGCACCGTCACCAGTGAAGTATTTATTTTCGAAAGCCGCAAAATATGTTTGGCGGCAACGCTCGTGATCTCCATAGGTAGTACGTAGCATGGAAGGCCAAGGGAACTTGATGCAAAGTAAGCCTTCTACATCATTACCCTCAACTTCATTGCCGGCATTATCCATCAGGCAAGGCTGGATGCCAGGAAGAGGAAGTGTTGCGTAACAAGGCTTAAGAGGCGTAACATTGGCAATGGGAGAGATCATGATGCCGCCTGTTTCCGTTTGCCACCAGGTATCAACAATTGGACAGTTCTTTTTACCTATTTTTTCATTATACCAGACCCAGGCTTCTTCATTGATTGGCTCGCCTACCGAACCTAAGACTTTCAGGCTGCTCAGGTCGTGCTTTTCAACCCATTCGTCACCCATTGCCATTAAAGCACGAATAGCAGTAGGAGCCGTATAAAATTGGTTTACTTTGTATTTGTCACAAACCTCCCAAAAACGACCTGCATCGGGATAGGTAGGTACGCCCTCAAACATGATCGTTGTTGCTCCGGCCAATAGTGGCCCGTATATGATGTAAGAGTGCCCTGTGATCCACCCAATATCGGCTGTACACCAATACACATCGCCAGGCTTGTATTGGAATACATTAAGGAAAGAGAAAGTAGTATATACCATATAACCACCGCAAGTGTGTACAACGCCTTTAGGTTTACCCGTCGAACCGGAAGTGTAAAGAATGAAAAGCATGTCCTCAGAATCCATTTCTTCTGCTTCGCATTCTGTGCTTTGGTGATCAACTTCATCATGCCACCATTTGTCGCGGCCCTCTTTCCAGTTAACTTCAGCTTCCGTACGTTTTACAACAAGTACGGTCTCTACAGATTCACAGCCCATGTCGAGTGCTTCATCCACTACTTTTTTCACTTTAATATTCTTAACCCCACGGTAGTTTCCGTCGGAAGTCAGCACCATCTTAGCTTCCGCATCCTTGATCCTGTCCGCTAAAGCTTGAGCGGAAAAACCTGCGAATACGACACTGTGAATTGCGCCCACGCGGGCACAAGCGAGCACAGCAATCCCTAATTCCGGAACCATAGGCATGTACAAGCAAACGCGATCCCCTTTTTGGATACCATTAGCTTTCAGCGCATTGGCTACTTTACAAACTTCAGCGTGAAGTTGGCGGTAAGTATAAGTTTTTTGCGGTTCACTTGGGTCGTTAGGTTCCCAGATCAGGGCAATATCGTCGCCTTTGGTTTCGAGGTGGCGGTCAAGAGCATTTTCAGTAATATTCAATTTGGCATTTACGAACCACTTGATGTCCGGTTTTGTAAAATCCCATTCCAAAACTTTATCCCAGGGCTTGCGCCAGGTGAAGTTGGATGCCTGCTCAGCCCAAAACGCTTCGGGTTGGTCTACACTGCGCTGGTATTCTGCTTTATATTCGTCAAAGTTTGTTACTTGGAGCATAATGTTCTGCAATTTTAAAGTTACATATTTAAATATATAGATTTCTATATGTAAAAGTACAAAAAAATATTTTAATTATCCAAATTCAATGACCTCATTTATAATATTTATTAATTCATCGTTATCAAAAGGTTTGGTGATATACACTTCGCCACCACTGGTATAACCTTTGATTTTGTCAGAAGAGGTGCCTTTAGCTGTTAGGAAAATTATACGGGTGTGCTCATAGGAGGGGTTGGATCTAATTGTTTTAGCTACTTCAAAGCCATCAATACCAGGCATCATTACATCAAGCAGGACGATGTCCGGGAAAAAGCTGTCCATAACTTCAATGGCTGCTTCACCATCATAAGCTTTTGTGACTGTATAGCCCTCTTTTTGCATTAAAAATTCTAATGCCAAAGCGATATGAGGTTCGTCATCAACGATAAGGACTTTTATGTTCTTTCTTTCTGACAGCATGTGGAATCGATCCGTTACGACAATTATAAACTAAAAGTAAAAAAAAATCTAATTTTTTAAGAATTTTAGATAGTTTTTTTTTGCAAGAGGTAAGAAAACGGAAAATATTGTTCCTTCACCCGTGCTGCTTTTTAGTTTTATAAAGCCCTCATGTTGCTCAACAATTTCTTTAGTTATGAATAGTCCAAGGCCGCTGCCTGAAGGTTTCCCAAGCTTATCGTGCTTGAGTTGAGTGAATTTTTCAAATATGTATTCTTGTTTGTCCTTTGAAATGCCTTCGCCATTATCCCAGATAGAAACAACGGCATAGCCTTCTTCTTGAAAGAGCGAAATTTTGACTTCGCCGTTAGTGGGGGCGCAAAACTTAATGGCATTGGACAACAAATTGATAAATACTTGAATAAGCTTATCGCGATCTCCTTTTATTTCTAAGGGGATATCAGTGAGTTCACATTGATGGCCGATGTGTTTTTCCTCAAATAATTGTTGTAAACCTACGTAAGCCTGGTTAACGACTTTGTTTAAAATAATAAATTTTGGTTCAAACGTATTTTTTTGGGCTTCAAGCTTTCGCAGGTCCAGCACCTGATTGATGAGACGGCCAAGCCGCTCGCATTCACTAACCACGATGTCCAGGTATGTATCCTTCTTTTCTTCTGGTAAATCAGGATTGTCTAATAGTATTTTCGAAAAGGATTTAATAGAAGTAATAGGGGTTCTTAATTCATGGGTAATGGTATTGATGAAATCCGCCTTTAGGCGGTCCAATTCTTTTAGTCGTTCATTGGCAATTCGTAGTTTGTTAGCGGCTGCTTCGAGTTCTGATGATTTTTGCTCCAGCGCACGACTGTATTCCATAATTTCTTGTGTTTGTTCGAGCAAGTCCATCATTTCTTTAGGACTGACGGGCTCTTCTCTGATAATAGAACCAATAATTACTCCGGCAGAAGCGGCTCCCATCGCCCCGGCCAGATGGGTTTCGGCATAACGGATCAGGGATTTAGGGGCGTCTTTTTTAAGTTTTAATTCAACAAGATGCTTTTTTTCATAATCTTTAAGTAAAGTGTTTGTTTTTTGTTCTCCTAAAAATCGATTCAGTAACTGAACAAGCTCTTTGGTCTGAGCCTGAACCATCATTTCACTGGTTTTTTTTAAGGGGTTTTTTCTAAAAATATCCACAAACAGCTCTGCTTGCCGAATCTCAATGGTGTTTTGGGAGGCAAACAAAGAGACACCCACCATTGAAACCGTATTTAATAGCAAGCTCCAAAAAGCAGCGTGTGCAATAGGGCTCATTCCTTCATAGCCAAAAAATGCATAAGGTCGGAAAATGGATAATCCTAAAATTCCTTCTTCCATAAACTTGCCTTGTATCAGTCCCGATTCCGCCAATGTAGGAATCGGAAGCGAAATGGCCCAAACTGTAAAACCTACGATTAGGCCTGTAGTCACTCCTTTTGCAGTGGCTTGTTTCCAATAAAGACTACCGACCATGGCGGGAATCAATTGAGCTACAGCTGTAAATGAAATCAAACCAATGGACACCAAAGGATATTCTACACCCACAAGTTTGTAGTACCCGTATGCTAAAAACAAAATGATGACTACACTCATGCGCCTGACTCCCAAAAAACGCTTACTAAAATCTTCTGGATAAGGTCGTTCCAAACCTGCTGACCCAAGAATAGCCGGTAGTAACAGGTTGTTACTCGACATTATGCTGAGGGCGATTACAGATACGATCACCATACCCGTTGCTGCGGAAAGCCCTCCAAGGAATACCAATAAAGCAATGCCGGTTCGGCCGTATTCCATAGGGAGTCTCAACACGTAGGTGTCTGCTTCAAAACCTGATTGTTCCCCAAATATCAAAGAACCTCCAAACGCAATGGGTAGTACAAAAATATTGATCAAAAACAAGTATAAGGGCAATATCCAGGATGCTTTTCGGACGAAGTCCACATTGTCATTCTCTACAACAGCCATATGAAATTGCCGGGGTAAAAATAAGATCGCGGACATTGAAATGAAGGTCAGCCAGAGCCAGGTCCAGCCATCTAATCCGGCTCCCTCCATTGTAAATAACTTCGAGAGTTGTGGTAATTCTCCGGCTTTTCCAAAGATATCTCCAAAACCATTGAAGATGCCATAAGTCACAAAAATTCCAACGGTAAGAAATGCGGCTAGTTTTATAATGGATTCAAAAGCTATTGCTGCCACTAATCCTTCATGCCTTTCGTTCGGATCGAGCTTTCTAACCCCGAATATTATGGTGAAAAAGGTTAGGGCTGTCGCCACGTAAAGCGCCGGATCTTCATAAAAAGGCGATGCTGCCAAATGGTCAAAAGCTAGCTGGCTCCTGTTGGTCAGGGTTTGAATGCTAAATGCAATGGCTTTAAGCTGAATGGAAATGTAGGGTACTATCCCCAGAATCAATACCAGCGTAACAATTATACCCAGGCTGGTGCTTTTTCCATATCTGGCAGAAATAAAGTCAGCAATGGAGGTAATCCTCTGTTCTTTACTGATTGCTATTATTTTGCGAAGCACCAGCATGAAAAGAGGGGCCATCAACGTTGGCCCCAGGTATATAGGCAGGAATCCAATACCTGAGGTAGCGGCTCTTCCCACACTTCCGTAGTAGGTCCATGCTGTACAGTAAACAGCTAGTGAGAGCGAATATATGTAGGGATTATTAGTGAGGCTTTTCCCGACTTCGGCTCTTCGTTCGCTGTAGTACGCTATGATAAACAATAAAAAAACATAAAGAATGGCCGCAATGACTACTAAAATCGGACTCATATTTTCCTTCTTCTTACTAATTGGTATATTAAAAATATAAAAATAAACCAACCTAAAAAGAGGTATCTGAATAATGGAGGAAATCCTTGATGCTTTGCCTCGTCCCAAAAGGAGGGTATTTCAATCAAGGGCGAATTAAATATGAGAAAACCCAGAAAAAAAAAAGGCTATGTATTTAGCAGTTTGCTTCGGCATTAAGCTTCTTTATCTTTGGCCAGTAAACTTGGATTCAGAACCTTGCTCTGTATCAAGGCCCACAAAAATACTAAACTAAATACTCCTAGCGCAATTGATACCCCATAATGTCCATTTAATTGAGGTTCAATCAAAAATCTTATGAATAAAGTGCCGATAATATAAATTGCGGCAACGAAGTCTGATACTTTATGTCCTAGCCTCATTTTGAAATTATTTAAATAAAAATTTGTCAAACAACTAAATTTGTAAGAAGAATCGATGGAGAGAAGCCTGTTCCCAAACCTTTCGCAGAAAGGTTTGGGAACAGGCTTCTCTCCAAAAAAAACTTCTTCATTTTTAATGATCATGTGCTTCACCTGCACCCTTAGGAATACGAATATCTTCAACAATATCCTGTACTTCCTGAGGCGGAGCCGGCGTTAATCTCGAAACGGTAAAAGAAACCAAGAGGTTAACCACCATGGCTACCGTACCAAAACCTTCCGGAGAAATACCGAACCACCAATCGTCCTTAGTGCCACCACCAAGAAGACCGAGTTTGTACTTCAACATGTAGAAAAGCATAAGGGTAATACCGATAACCATGCCCCAAATAGCCCCTTCTCGATTCATGCGTTTGTCAAATATCCCTAAAATAATAGCAGGGAAGAAGGAAGCAGCGGCCAGACCAAAGGCCAGAGCTACCGTAGCTGCTACGAAACCGGGAGGATTGATACCGAAATAACCTGCTACAAGTACGGCAAAAACGGCACCACCACGTGCCCAAAGCAATTCTTCTTTTTCGGACATGTTCGGCTTGATCTGCATTTTCATCAAATCGCGAGAGATTGCTGTAGAAATTACCAACATCAAACCTGCAGCGGTAGATAAAGCAGCGGCCAAGCCTCCTGCGGCAACCAAAGCAATAACCCATTTAGGAAGATTTGCAATTTCAGGATTAGCCAATACCATGATATCTCTGTCTACATAAAGCTCGTTTTGTGAGTCTGGGTTTGGATTTGTAACAACACGCTCACCGGAACGACCTCTTTCATCCCCGAAAGTTGGTTTTTTATCGGCTAATGCAGCACCAGCTACATAATCAATCTTTCCGTCACTATTTTTATCTGCCCAGGCCAATAGGCCAGTGTCTTCCCATTTCTTGAACCATGCAGGTAGTTCGGCGTAATCTGTTTTGTTGACCGTCTGGATCATATTCGTTCTTGCGAATACAGCAATTGCTGGTGCCGTTGTATACAGAATAGCGATAAAAACTAAAGCATAACCCGCTGATTTACGCGCATCCCTTACTTTAGGTACGGTAAAGAAACGTACAATTACGTGGGGCAAACCTGCTGTACCTACCATCAATGCAAAGGTAATGGCGAATACATCAATCATTGATTTACTACCATTGGTATATTCTGTAAATCCTAATTCTGTATGCAGTTGATCCAGTTTGTCAAGCAAAATACATTCCGGAACCATCCTGAACAACGCCACCAAATCCTAATTGTGGAATGACATTTCCCGTCATGGTCATAGAAATAAAGAAGGCTGGTACCATATAAGCAAAGATCAATACGCAGTACTGTGCTACCTGTGTATAAGTAATCCCTTTCATACCACCCAGTACAGCATAAATGAATACGATCACCATACCGATTACTACTCCCAGGTTAATGTCAACCTCCAGGAAGCGGGAGAATACCACTCCTACACCGCGCATCTGACCGGCAACATAAGTAAAGGATACGATAATCGCACAAACTACTGCTACTGTTCTCGCTACATTGGAATAATAGCGATCCCCGATAAAATCGGGAACGGTAAACTTACCGAATTTTCGCAGATATGGGGCCAGAAGCAAGGCCAGTAGTACATAACCTCCTGTCCAACCCATAAGGAATACGCCGCCATCATAGCCCATAAAGGCAATAAGGCCGGCCATCGAAATAAAAGAAGCTGCTGACATCCAGTCGGCGGCCGTAGCCATACCGTTCGCTAGAGGAGGTACCCCTCCACCTGCTACATAAAACTCTTTGGTTGAACCGGCTCTCGCCCAGATCGCGATCGCGATATAAAGAGCGAAGGTGATCCCTACGATCAGGGTCGTCCATGCTAATACATTCATAATAATATATGTTTAATATTTTTTAATGTTGTTTTATAACTTTTCTATTCCCGTTAACCGTTGACTGTTTCCCGCGATTTTTAATCTTCGTATACATCAAATTCTTTATCGAGCTTATTCATAAGCCAGACGTATACGAAGATGAGTATTACAAATACATAAATGGATCCTTGATGGGCAAACCAGAAGCCTAGCTTAAAGCCCCCCATACGGATGTTATTTAGCGGCTCTACTAAGAAGATGCCGAATACATAGGAAACCACGAACCATATGGCTAAGAGGATGAGCACATAGGTGATATTCCATTTCCACAATTTATGTCAAAGAACGAACATTTTAAACGCACAAAACTTTATAAGGAAATATGCCCTTGAAGGCGGATTTGAGATACTGTTTGGACGTCGCCATTCGCATCAAAACCACCTTCACGTGGATCGGAGACGTAGTGGTATTCCAAGGTGATTTTAGCATGGTGGCCATTTATTAGGTAATTGACTCCGATATCCAGGGCACTTGGAGCATCATCAAAACCATCATAACTGGATGTCTGGTAGGATACATAAGGCATTATGCTGAGTGGTTTTACATAATATCCGGCATGCCCGTAAATTACATTACCCGTTCCTGCCCATCTGCTGGTGTAATTATCGCTAAGGCCAGCATTTAAACCTGCAAGTTCTAAGTCGGAAGAGCCGTATTGAAAATTCATGAATGAAGCATAAGCGGTAAGTGCTCCCTTAGGGGTGGGCAAGTTGAGAAAAGCATCTACTGCAAAGTGGAAAACATCCTCGTGGGCGAGATCTCTGCTGTTATACATTCCGTTAGGATGTGCAAAAAATCCGGCACCAAGTGCAAGAACTTTCTTTTTATCGAAATAAGTACCTACAATATATGGAAGCTTTGTCGACTCTGTATCCCAAAGATTGTAACGGAAGTAACCTTCTATAATTGTTCTTCCGAGTGGATCTCCATTGTTGTCTGGTGTGGATGCCCCGGTATACGTTAAAATCTGCAAAGTATCTGCCGGAGTAGAATAACTTCTCCCGCCTCCAAGGGGGTTATTCAAACCGGGAGAGTTAACGGCTAAACGGTAATCAAATTTTCCAATTGCTCCCTTAGCATAAACGCCTAAGTGACGTGCAAATTGATCCGTAATACCTAATGAATGCCAGTGAACAAATGGCCTTGACTGATCTAAAGTCATGAAGTTAAGCGTACTTTGACTGGCAAGCCTTGTTAATCCCTTCCAATAATGCAAACCTGCACCAATATATAATTCATCGAAGACCTTGTACTCGGTCCATGCATCGTGAAGAAAAAGTTGAGCAGCATCATCGCCGGTTCGGTTACCCAGAGCTGTTAAGTTGCTAGTACTTAGGCCATTCAAACCGAAATGGGTAAGGATTAAAAACTTTGGAGAAACCTGCGCATAAGCCAAAAATCTGGAACGTCTGATGGAAGGCGTAACGGTTAGCTTCGAGTCTTCAATGTCCAGATTGTTAGTAGTTGCCCACATTTGATGCCAGACAATGAAGCGTATGTACTTGTTGCCACTGTCATCAAGTTTTACAGAAAGCGGTTTATAGCTGTGATCTTCGTCCTGGGCTGTTGCTGTTTGGTAGCCCAGGCTTAGTAGCATTACCGCTAAAAATAAGAGGATGGTAATTCTTTTTGCCATAATCATCAATTTTAAAATTATTACTTACTTTCTGACTAATTATGACATAAAAGTATATAGATATCTATATATTTCAAAATTATTTTTGGCTTAAATTTATAATAGTTTTAAATTAAAAAATATTCGAAACAAATTCATTTTTGTAAATAATTGATTATCAGGTGTTAAAATTTGAAGGCCTTGACTCTTATTGGAGTGTATATATTTAGATATATAACCTTTTAGATGTGATGAGGCAAAATAAAAGCGGGTCTATTAATTAATTGACTCACTTTTATTACTGTTTTTATATGTACATAGTTATATATTTCAGTAATTCTCGCTATTCCTTTTAGAGGGAGGCCGAAAGGGCTATTTTGCTTCGCAAAATAGCCCTTTCGGCCTCCCTCTAAAGAAAATATCGCTGCGAAGTGGCGTAAATTTGGATTTCCAAAACGAAAATTGCTGTATATATCTAATGCAAGTTACGATTTACTAAAATGAGGCTAAATCGTCGGTAATTTATTTCAATGCGAGGCATCAAGGGGAGACTTGTTGATTATTGTCCGTTAGCCGTTTCTCAAAATCAAGATAAAGAAACCCTTGTAAGCACTTCAACAATCGTAAAAAACTCGTCATGAGCCAAGGAATAGAAAGAACTTTTACCTTCTCTTTCTACATCGAGAATGTTCTTATTCTTCATTATACGCAAGTGGTGAGACGCTACAGCCTGTTCTATCTTTAGTTGCTTGTATATATCTGTTACAGACATTCTATTCTTCTTGTGTAGAAGGTCAACTATAGCAATTCTGATCGGATGGGCGATAGCACGTAACGTTTCCGTCGAATCTTCCAGGAACTGTATGTCAAAATGTGTTTTCATCTAAATATGTAGATAAGCGAATATTTAACAAAAATAAGTTAATTTGGTTCTCATTCGAAGTTGTCAAATTTCTTTATATTTAAGGACTGGATTAACTTGTTTTTATTAAGAAATTGATATACAGCAGATTAACTATGGCAAATACAATATCGACCCGGATTGCAGATTTTTTGAAAAACTTTCCTCCCTTTTCTTTCATGGATTGGGAAAACCTGGAGCAGGTCAGTCATCAGGCCAATGTGAAATATTTTCCCAAAGGAGAATTTGTTTTTGAGAAAGAAGAAGCGGCGGGAAAATTCTTTTACATCGTAAAAGACGGTGCGGTTGAATTACTCGATAAAAAAAACGATGAAGAAGTGCTGGTAGAAGTTTGCGATGAAGGAGATTTGTTCGGCCTGCGCGCTTTGATCGCCGGAGATCAATACAGGCTCTCTGCCCGGGCTCATGAGGATACCCTGCTTTATCTTATTCCGACAAAGGTTTTTCAGCCTATTTTAGAATCCAACTCAAAGATTGCTTATTATTTGGCTTCTACCTTTGCTTCTGATCGAGCGGCTAACTTTAAAAAGAAAGGAGAGGATCGCTTATTTCTTAGTTCAAATCAACAGCCAAGGGATGCCTATCGTTTGGTGGAAGTTCAGTCCTTTGAATCTTTTAAAATCCCTGTTGTTTGTTTACCAAATATTTCTATTCAAGAAGGTGCATTGATTATGACCGAAAACGAGGTGGGGTCAATCATTGTCGTAAACGAAAATAGGCAGCCCGTAGGAATAGTGACAGATACCGATCTTCGGAAAAAAGTAGCCACCGGAGCATTCGGTTTATCCGATCCCATCTCTGCGATTATGACTTCTCCGGTTATTACTATTTCTGCCGGGCTTTCGGTAGCTGAGGTGCAAATCACCATGATTCGTCATAAAGTACACCATTTATGTGTTACTGTAGACGGAACGGATCAAAGCCCGGTGAGAGGAGTGATTTCTGAACATGATCTACTGGTTATTCAAGGGAACAGTCCTGCTATTTTAGTACGAGAGATCAACAAGTGCAAGGATGTTCAAAGGATTAGGCTCTTGCGTGAAAAAGCGGAACATCTCCTGGCTGACTATCTGGAACAGGAAGTGGCCATTTCATTCATTGCGGATGTAATGACAGAGGTGAATGATGCCATTATTATAAAGACTATCCAAATGAGCGAAGCCGAATTAAGGGAAGAAGGAAAAGAATTGCCTGATATTCAATATTGCTGGCTGGCTTTAGGAAGTGAAGGTCGGGAAGAGCAACTGCTTCGCACAGATCAAGATAATGCCCTGGTTTTTGAGAATGTCCCTGAGGCTCATTATGAAAGGGTTAAATCTCAATTTCTGGTGCTGGCAGAAAAGGTGACGGATAAGCTAAACGAAGCAGGCTTTGTTTACTGCCCGGCAGATATGATGGCTCGCAACCCTAAGTGGTGTTTATCTCAGGAAGAATGGGAAAAGCAGTTCGGCAAATGGATTTACCAACCGGGCGAAAAAGAAGTCATGCATTCAACCATCTTTTTTGATTACCGGCCCGTTTATGGAGATTTTTCACTACCAGAAGCCCTCACCGAAAAAATCTATCAGGACATTGACCAGCAAAGCATCTTTCTATCTTTCTTAGCTAAAAATGCGCTTCAGAACCCTCCGCCTCTGAGTTTTTTCCGCGGGTTCATTGTAGAACGCAATGGCGAACACAAAAATGAATTCGACATCAAAGCCCGCGCTATGATGCCGTTGGTAGATGCTGCCCGGGTATTAACTCTTCACGCTAAAGTAGGAGGGATTAACAATACTTTTAAGCGCTATGAAAAATTGGCAGAATTGGAACCCCAGAACCGGGAATTGTTTGAACAAGCGGCTGATGCTTATGAAATTCTTATGCGCTTTCGCGCAATGCAAGGTTTGAGAAATAATGACACCGGTCGTTTTTTCAAGCCTGAAGAGTTGAACAAAATGCAGCGGCTGCTTTTGCGCAATAGCTTTCAGCCAATTGCGGAATTACAGCGTTTGTTAAAAACGCGCTTCCGGTTGGGGTATATGATGTAGAATAAACTTTAGTGCTTATTGAAGTGGTGAGAAAGTCTATTGCTCCTGGCAAGGAAGTTTTGTTTAAACATGAGTCATCCCGAATTTTTAGAAACTTCATGTTGTCACGATAGTTAATAATAGATACTGTAAATCAATGTTTTAGAACCGGCCTTATTCAATTTAGCTTTTTTAAAGGCTAGCAGCCGTTAAAAAATGAATACTGTTTGAGCCGACGTAAGGAGGCGAGTTTATTCATTTTAGGCTGAAAGCCTTTAAAAAAGCGTTAAGAATTGAATACAGCCTTGATTTTTTGCTACTTTTTTATCAAGAAAAAAGTAGGTAAATGATTGATTAATAGCGTACTGTAAAGGTTTTTTATTAAAGATGAGTCATCCCGAATTTTCGGGATGACTCATCTTTAATGACTATTTGGGGATACTCCTCCAAAAAAGAGTTGCTTATGTTTAAATGGAATAATTTATTTAATCGAAAATCTTCCCGGGATTTCCCATCGTTTTGGAAAGATTATCTCCGTCTTTTTCAGGCCACCCCTGAAAAAAATCAAGGACGTCTGGTTGCTTTTGACACGGAAACGACCGGGCTCCTCCCTAAAAAAGACGATATGCTTTCCATTGGTGCAGTAGCCTTTCGCGAGAATACAATAATGATTTCGGATAGTTATGAGGTTTATATTCAAAATTATTCCGATAAAGGAGTGGAGAGTATACCCATTCATGGAATTGTCTCGAATCATATCCATGCCCTTACTATAAGTGATGCAATAGAGGGATTTGTTCAGTACATCGGTAATGGAATTCTTGTCGGACATAATGTTGGATTTGACGTGGCTATGATTAATGAGGGGCTGAAAAAAATGGGGATTAAAGGTAAGTTAAAGAACAAAACAATGGATACGGCGAAAATGGCTATCCGCCTCGATCATGGGAGCCATCCCAGCCAGGTGTACGCCAAAGACTATTCCTTGGATCGTTTATGTAAGCGTTTTAATATCGCTTTGCACGATCGGCATAATGCTGCCGGGGATGCTTATCTTACGGCTTTAATTTTTCTAAGACTGCGGCCTTTGCTAGCTGAACGCGGGGTGAGTATGGTAATGTAAACAAACCACCCCGCTTGCGAGGATTTGCAATCCGAGCATATTCAACGATTCTCGCTTCGAAAATCCACAACCAAACTTACGCCGCTTCGCGGCGTTATTTTTTTTGAGGGAGGCCGAAAGGGCTATTTTGCGAAGCAAAATAGCCCTTTCGGCCTCCCTCAAAAAGGAATATCGCGCCGTAGGCGCGTTTATTTTTCAAAGCGAGAATTGTTAAAGCACATTATATCCCAATCATTTGTCTTAACTTATGCTTCCCTTTTTGGTTGAGGGCGATTAACCAGCCTTTCAATCCAAACCACTGAAAAGCTGCTTCTCCGCCTTTGTACTGGTTGTATTGCTGAATGATTTTACCATCTCTGAAGGTGAAAGTTGATTGACCTTCTATAGAAACTTGACGGCCTGAGGCTTTTCTTAAATGTAATATCCAATAAGTATTCGTTTTATCGCCATCCAGGATCACGTTTTCAAAGCTAAAGGAACGCCATGCTGAATCAGGTTTGAAAAAAAAATGAAAGGATTTTTCAATATCTGATCTACTTAATTCCAACAATAATGGATCAGAACAACGATAATCAGAATGAAGGTAATTTAGAGCATCAAATGATTTTTCTGAAAGCGCTTTTAGAAAGGAATGCGTACATTCAACAGGGTTAAAAACAGCCCCTTCTGAACTAAGAGACAGAGCTTTAACGATCTTTTGATTGATGAATGAAGCTTTTTCCACTTGTACAAAATGCCCGCATTCAGGTAGTATATGAAGCTGGCTATTTTTTATTTTTCCGTGTCCATAATGAGCAACGTCGGTGGTTTCGAGGGTTTGGTGGAAGATTTTATTGGGAATCAGCAGGTCATTTTCTCCGAAAAAAATGGTGGTAGGCAGTGATATTTCATCGAGTCGATGGTGTACCGATTCCTCTAACATGCTAAGCACACATTTGGGGATGGTTTCGGAATAATATTGAAAATCTTCGGTATTGGTTTCCAGTTTAAAACGATCTTCAAGCATGAAGTTAGCGTCTTCAGGAACTTCAAAAAAGTTAAGTTCAAAGTTTTTGCGGGTCTGTTCTTTGGTTTGAGCGCGGAGAAGAACAGGGGTGTAAAAAGTGCGAAACCATTGTTTTTCAAGTTCATTAAAAATCTCAAAACCTGCCGGAGCGATCAAGACAAGGGCATGAAGGCGCGTAGGGTAGGAGAGGGCGGTGGTCAAAGAAATTTGACCGCCCATAGAATGACCTACCAGGACCACTTCTTTCAATTCCATTTGTGTAATAAAAGCCAGGGTTACCTCTGAGAAAAAAGACATTGTGCAAGGGTAGTCTCCTCTAGAAGATTCTCCGTAATTCGGAAGATCAATGGCTATACAGCGAGCATACTTTTTTAGATAAGGAATGTTTTTGTACCATACTTTCCGGTTACTACCAAGGCCATGTAGGAATAATAAGGTCAGAGGGCCTTCACCGGCATCGGTATAGGCTATTTCTATATCGGTAAAGCCTGCAAAGCTTATATTTTTGATTTTATTTTGATCCATTCAGAATTAATGTTAAAAATATACATGCAAATATATAGATTTTTATATATTTGCATTAGTCGTATTTCCTAACTTTTTAAAAAAATTGAAAAAATGACAGCAGATAAAAAGCATATCGCCCTTATTACAGGTGCTACCGGCGGATTGGGTACGGCCATGTGTAAGCATCTTGCCGATGATGGTTATTTGGTAGTAGCCAATTATCGCACACAAAATAAAGCAGATGAATGGAAAATAAAAATGGCGGACGAAGGTTATGAGTTCGCGATGTACAAAGCAGATGTTTCTAGTTATCAAGAAGTAGGAGCTATGGTAGAACAAGTACAGGAAGACCTGGGAGTTATTGATGTATTGGTCAATAATGCTGGTATCACTCGCGACGGCTCTTTCAAAAAGATGTCTTATGAAAATTGGGATATCGTTTTGCGTTCCAATCTTTACAGTGTCTTTAATTGCTGTCGTCACGTTATAAATCCGATGTTGGCTCAAAAGCACGGTCGTATTATCAATATCTCTTCTGTAAACGGGCAAAGAGCTCAGTATGGCCAAGTCAATTACTCTGCCGCTAAAGCAGGGATGCATGGTTTTACAAAAACCTTAGCTATTGAAGTTGCGAGTAAAGGAATTACCGTAAATACGATATCCCCGGGTTATATCGCTACCGATATGGTTATGGCCGTTCCTCAGGAATACCGCGATAAGATCGTAGCGAATATTCCCGTAGGTCGTTTGGGTGGTACCTATGAAATTGCTCACCTTGTCTCTTTCCTTGCTTCCGAGGATGCCGGTTTCATCACTGGAGCAAATTACGCCATTAATGGAGGTCAGCATGTTCAGTAGCGGTTAACGGGGAACGGTTAACGGGAAACGGTTAACGGTTAACGAAATAAACGGGAATTGGACCTTCGGTCCGTTTCCCGTTTCCCGTTTCCCGTTTCCCGTTAATCTCTTTCTATTAGCCACTTAGCCACTGCCGGTGTGAGCAGTTTTTGGGATCGGCTTCCCACGAATACACCAATGTGGCCACCCGGGAATTCCAGCAATTCCTTATCAGAGGAACCGATTTTATCGTTGAGTGGTTTGGTAGTAGCAGGAGGGACAATGTGGTCATCTTTAGCGTAAATGGTTAACGCAGGTACTTTAATATTTTTAAGGTCGACTTTGTGCCCGTCCAGTTCAAATTCACCTTTGATGAGTTTGTTTTGTTGATAGAGTTCTTTGATGAATTTGCGGTAAGTTTCCCCGGCTTGAGCAGGAGAGTCGGCTACCCATTTTTCCATGCGGAGGAAGTTCATAAACTTACCTTTGTTTTGCATGGTTTTGGGTAAAGACATATACTTTCTGGTCTTATTCATGGGTTTCAGGAGATCAAAACCCGTGTTCAGGAAGTCGCCTGGAATGAGGCCACCGAAACCATCTACGATAGCATCGACATTCATGTCTTTTGACCACTTGAAAAGGAGGCCTTCGTTACTTTCAAAGTCAACAGGAGTTACTAAAGTGATCAGGTTTTTAACTTTTTCAGGAAACAGCGCAGAATAAATAACGCTGAAAGTGCCGCCCTGGCAAACCCCCAGAAGGTTGACTTTATCAATTTGGTGTGCTTTTCGAATATAATCTACGCAATCATTCACATTGCCCAGAATATAATCTTCCATCGTTTTATAACGATCCAGGCGGGAGGGGTAACCCCAATCGATCAGATAAACATCAATGCCTTCAGAGATCAGTTTTCGGATAAAGCTACGATCGGGTTGAAGATCCATCATTTCCCAACGATTCACCAAAGCATAAGAAACCAATACTGGGGTTTTAGCCTTAGGTGTTTCTTCCCGGGTGAAGTGATAAAGCTTTAGCTTACCATCTTCCCATACTACCTCTTTAGGAGCCGTGGCGATATCCACTTCATCGACTTCTGTTAAGTTGCGAAGTGCATCATTCGCGGTGTTTACCTGCTCTAATATTTGATCTGAGAACTTAGGTTTTGACATATAATTTCGGTCTGAAATGTACCAGTATTAATTTAATAAAGATTTAGCTTGCAGTGCCCAATTATCTCTTTTCGCTCTTCCCTGAAAAGAAGTCAATAAGGTATCCAGGATGTCGTATTCTTTTTCTGTCATTTTGCTCAACTGGGCATAAGTGAATATACCAATAGAGTTGAGCATATTCTCTAGTTTCGGTCCAATACCTTTGATTTTCTTTAAGTCATCTTTTTGGTCTGCTTGAGCTGAGCCGATTTTCCCAAATAAAGCATCGGCCTCACTTGGATTAGCATTAGCTTTAACAACTGGTGCATCCTGTATATCGAGATGTGCCAGTTTTTGCTCCAGGCTACGGATTTTTCTTTTCAAAGAGGTTAGCTCTTTAGCCACTTCATCCGCATGAGATTTCATTAGAAAAGGAGAATCGCCAAAAACGATTTCTACCATTTTATCGATTTGTGCCTTGATCGTGACGCCGAGTTGTGCTACTTCGCTCTGCAATTGAGAGTAATGATCGGATTCCAGTACTTCGATCATATAGTGTTCCATGCGACCGACCATAGTATTGAAGAAGGTCGGATAATCCGGCATTTCTTTAGTTTCCTTATAATCAGTGTAGAAAGAACTTAAAGTATCAGGGAGCGCAAATTGGCCTGCCTGATAAACTTTATTTTGCAGATCTACGCTCTTGATTACAAAAGCTACAAAAGAAAACTGAATATCTTTGACAAGTTTGGCGATTTCCACTTCTTTGCCGTGGCCACTTACATGGTATAAAGAAGCCATACTGTCCTGCACCATTTGGTTAATATCCAATGTAGCCTGGAGAAATGGATTTCCGCCACTTCTGCCAAGGTTCTCAATATATTGCTTCCAATCCAGGTTTTGGAAATGTTCGGCCATTTGCTGCGGAGCATTTTCGAAAAACTCAGTATATTGATCAAAATACTGATTCATCTGCTTCAGCCATTCGTCTACATTGTTCATAGGTTTGAAGCCCATGAATTTACCCATGAATTCCTGAAAAGCTGCTGCAGGGAAAAATTGTTGTATGGTACTTTGGTCGAAAAGACCGAATTGGATCATTTTTTGGAAAGATTCCCAGTATTTGCCGAGTTCTTCGTAAGATTCAGTGAAATTATCGAAGTGCATATGCATCGAAAAGGGAATCTTAGATAATAAGTTTTCTCTAATCCATTTAGTATTGTAATCCATACCTTTGGTCCATTGGTTCATAGGGTTGTTACTGTTCTGGTTCCAGAACTTAGGCGTAAAAGCATTGGATGGCCAACTATTACTGCTGCTATGGTCGCTGTAGAAAGCGATGTATTGCTTGGCAAATTGGCTTTGTAGATCCAGCCAATTTTTAAACTGTTGGGGACCTTTTTCCATCGCCTCCTTCGGGTTAGTTATTTTCATCGCATCAGCCAATAGCTTTTGCTGTTTTTTGTACCACTCTTCCAGGTTTAATTCTTTGGAATTGCTTTTTCCCGCTGCTTTGTTGAATGACTCCATCACATTCTTAGAAGCTTTATTCCAAAAATCCAATACCTCTTTTTGAGTATCTACCAAGGATTCAAATTGCTTATTCATTTTATTAATTATCTTTGAAGGTTGAGAAAAAGAAGGGAAAAAAACTTTTCCCGGAAAGTTAGGCTGTTTGCCTACCTCCCAGGAAAAAAGAAAAAAGTCCAACCTCTATTAATTTTGGTTCTTTGACATAAGTAGTTCACAGAAATAGACTATATAAATAATCTTTGCCCTCTGTAGAAGCATTTTTTGCTTGGAGATCGACACTTTTTTGGGATTTTTCGAAGAAAAATCCCAAAAAAGTGTCGATCTCCAACTCAAAAACCTTCCTGCGAAGGGCATCGATAGTATATACAGCTTAATTCCGTGAACTACTTAAGTAGTTCATGGAATTAAACTCCGCACAATTTGTCGAAGAACGTTAATTTTTTTGTGAGAAAAGGAAATATGGTCGCTTCTCACGCAAAATCGAGCTTTTTGTTTGTGCCTTTTCTATAAGGCTTGTTTTGTAGCTGCTTAACAGGCTTAATACGCTGTTGACTTATTCGAAGTATGACTGAAAAGCTTTCATGTTCGCTGTCGCTGTTTCCATCATTGCGTCCATGTTTCTTTGATAAACTTCCGTCATTTTCTTGAACATATCCTGTTGAGTGTGTGCACCGAACTTTTCGAATAGGTTTTTATAGTATTCCATGGACTGGTTGAAGAAATCCATATTAAGCTCTACTGCTTTAGAGTAATGTTCAGGAAGGTTTTCCATTACTTTTTCCATATTTTCTGGTTTCATTGCATTTTC
Organism: uncultured Saprospiraceae bacterium; assembly: GCA_964537285.1. Lineage (GTDB taxonomy): Bacteria > Bacteroidota > Bacteroidia > Chitinophagales > Saprospiraceae > CAZHZT01. Next base: position 40,099 of record CAZHZT010000004.1, read on the forward strand.
AGCAATTTCTTTACTTTTTTCGAAGTAACTTTTCCAGATATTGGTAGCGTCTTCTGTAGAAGCATCTTCTACTTTAAAAATATCTGCCAATTCATTAGCATTCTTCGTTAGTGTTTCTGCTAATTTGTTTTGATTTGCAACGAAGGTTTCGAATGTCTCTTTAGCGTTTGCCATGATAGTTGCCATTTTGTGGATTTTTTAATTTAAGTATTTATATTCTTATCTGCTTTTGATACAAAATTAGTCTCTGAATACCCGCCGAACAAGATGTGGATTTTTATAAAAACCCTTGACTTTACCGATGATGAAAAAAGTGATTAACTTTTAAGTCGTTGATTTTTAATATCTTATATTGTATTGTGAAAGGGTTGACTATTTTGCCGCATTTTACTCCAATGTCAATGAAGCCATTTTGATTGCATCGTTTACCAAATGAAATTATCTGGAGCCATTTATTTGGTTCTGGATGATTTCATTTGGTAAACGGTTTAAGAACAAAAAGCAGGCCGTTAGGCCTGCCTGATCGTAGCCCCAGGTTTTCCTGGGGAAAGGATTTATACCTAATTTCTTCCGCGTAGCGGAAGCACACTACAAAAGACCAATGGCCTATGATGTGCTTCCGCTACGCGGAAGTTGGTCTCTATATCTTATAACCCTGGGAGAACCCAGGGCTACGATCAGGCAGGCCTAACGGCCTGCTTTAAGGATTTCCCAAATTAATTTCGACCAAATGAAATCATCTGGAAGCATTTATTTGATAGCACATGAAGCACATCTTTTTAAGTCCAATAAAGTTTAAATTACCTTTTTTGTTTGTAAACCAATTGATTACACTTTTTTTAGCCGTAATTTCATTTTAAGTCGCTAGATTAAAACACCATACAAATGACTAGTAAATTTCCAAAAGGGAAAATCCTGTAATAGTTTTAGGGGCAGAAACAAAAAAAATAAATATATATGGGACGATTACAGGATAAAGTTGCCGTCATTACAGGCGGAGCCAATGGGATTGGAAAAGCAACAGCTGCTAATTTCATAAAAGAGGGGGCAAAAGTGGCTATCTGGGACATTAACGAAGAAAAAGCTCAGCGCACTATCCAGGAATTTAATGTAAATGGGCAAGTCAAATTTTACAAAGTTAATGCTTCTAAACATGAAGAAACTGTGGATGCTGCTAAGAAAGTTGTGGAGGACTTTGGGCGTCTGGATATTTTAATTAATAATGCAGGTATCACAAAAGATGCGACGCTCAAAAAAATGACGGTAGAACAATGGCAGCAGGTCATTGATGTAAACCTTACAGGGGTATTCAACTGTACCCAGGCTGTTTATCCTTACATGGCCTCCCAGGAGTATGGTCGAATTGTTACAGCTTCTTCAGTTGTAGGGCTTTATGGTAATTTCGGACAAACGAATTATGCTGCTACGAAAGCAGGAGTTATTGCTATGACAAAAGTATGGGCAAGAGAGTTTGGCCGGAAAAAAATAACCGTTAATGCCGTAGCGCCCGGCTTTATCCATACCGAAATGATGGATACTATTCCTGAAAAAGTACTCCAACATATTTTAGAAAAAACACCTCTTCAACGTCTGGGAAAAGTGGAAGAAGTGGCCAAGTTATATGCTTTCCTTTCGTCGGAAGATGCTTCGTTTATTACGGGTTCTGTTTTCAGTATAGACGGGGGGATAACGTTATAAAAGAATTGAATTTCAAAAAAAAGGGGCTGCATTTTGCAGCCCTTTTTTTTGAAATTCAATTCTTGAAGCGATTCTCGCTTTGGGAAATAAACGCGCCTAGGGTGCGAAACTCCTTTGAGAGGGAGTCCCGCAAGGCCTATTTTGCGAAGCAAAATAGGCCTTGCGGGACTCCCTCAAAAGAAAGTATGGCCGGGAAGCGGCGTAAATTTGGTATTGGATTTCCAAAACGAGAATTGCTACAATTCTTTCAGCGATTGTCGCTTTGAGAAATAAACGCGCCTAGGGTGCGAAACTCCTTTGAGAGGGAGACCGCAAGGCCTATTTTGCTTCGCAAAATAGGCCTTGCGGGACTCCTTCAAAAGAAAGTATGGCCGGGAAGCGGCGTAAATCTGGTATGGATTTCCAAAGCGAGAATTGCTACAATTCTTTCAGCGATTGTCGCTTTGAAAAATAAACGCGCCTGGGGCGCGAAACTCTTTTGAGAGGGAGTCCGCGAGGCCTATTTTGCTTTGCAAAATAGGCCTCGCGGGACTCCCTCAAAAGAAAGTATGGCCGGGAAGCGGCGTAAATCTGGTATGGATTTCCAAAGCGAGAATTGCTACAATTCTTTCAGCGATTGTCGCTTTGAAAAATAAACGCGCCTGGGGCGCGAAACTCTTTTGAGAGGGAGTCCGCGAGGCCTATTTTGCTTTGCAAAATAGGCCTCGCGGGACTCCCTCAAAAGAAAGTATGGCCGGGAAGCGGCGTAAATTTGGTATTGGATTTCCAAAACGAGAATTGCTACAATTCTTTTGGAAGTATATAGATAATTATATATCTTCATGGAAATATTTACCTTAACTGGAATGAAGATGCGGCAAAAATTGCAAAAGTTTACCGAATTTGCGTCCAAATTACTACCACATGAGACGCAGTACTTGTTATCAATACAACAATTTCAGGATAGTGCCCGCCTGGATATTCTGGAAAAAATACATGAAAATAGCCTTCAGCAAGATATTATTAATCTCTATGATACAGAACTTGACAAGCGCAAGTACTCTAATTTGAAGAAGTGGATTGTCCAACGTTTGGAGGATATTGACGTAGATGCCCGCTACAGCTGGATGATCGAGCTGGAAAAGAAAATAATGACGGATTCTCTGGGACCAGAAGAAGAAAAGCAACTCCTGAAAGCTACCCGCAGCTATCAACATCCTTCTTTTTACTTCACAAAGTTTTTTGAATTGGTGGAGAAATACCGGCATTTCTTACTGATTCGCATGCGGTATAGCGATCATGATTTGACCGATAACTTTCTGAAAATGTATCAGGAAGAGTACGATCGTTCCAGAAGCGTGAATCGAAAAATTCATGAGGTGACCACGGATATTGTAAAACAATATGCCGGCCGGAGGTCGGACTCCAGTAAATGGGAAGCCTGGTTAAATGATGTTTTCTACGATGAAACACTCGACGGCTTCAATCGCTTCTTGGCTTTGATACGCCTGACATTCATTGGGTTCAACTACAGGCGGTATGATCAACTACTTGAAAAGTTTGATTACCTGGATAAAAAATTTGCAGAGGGGCAGTTTTACTCCAAGCGCATTTTGCTTAATTACTACAGTAACCGGGTTATGCTGCATAGCCGCTATCAGGACTTTGAAAAGGCTACATATTATGGTCATCTCTCGGTTCGCGAAAAAAATTACGATTTCATTCATTATGTCAATAACCTGGCAGCCGTTTTACTGAGAAGGCAGAAATATGAGGAAGCTTTACAGGTAATGAAAAAAGCATATCCTGAAATGAAAACCACTCAAAGCTTCCACAATCGTATTGGTTTTGTTTCCTTTTACATTAAGTGTTTATTCAGTAACGGGAAGTTTAAAAGCGCGGAGAATTATGCAGAGTCTTTTTTGAGAGCCTACAAGAAAGAAATCTTTCAATATCGTTGGCACATCTTTTTTTCCTCCTATCTCGAGGTCTTGTTAAGGCAATCTAAGTACAAGAAATTACTTAAAGTGGTGCGCCAAAATCAACTAATAGAAAAAGAAAAAAAATATCAGGAAAGGGCGAATTACGTTCCAACTATTCTATGGTTCTATGCGATTGCAGAGTTCAGAGAATATCAGATTACGGAACAAAAATTTATAGATATCATCAGCACCTACCTGGAAGCCCTAAACCAGGATATCGGCGAACGCCCTCAATTGAAAGAGCTTCTGGGCTTAGTAAAAGAACATGCACCAAATGTCTTCAATCGAATCGAGGAGCGCACACAACAATCTAAAGGGGCTTCTTTTATGTGGTTGGATTTTAAACCGTCCTTTTCTGCGGGATCAGGGAAGGCTTGAAGTAAGCGTTCTTCACTTAAAAACAAAACAACGCTACCGGGCAACTGTCGTTATTCCTCAATGCCATCCAAAAGCAAATTTATGCCGCTTCACGGCGATATTTGCTTTTGATGGAGGCCGAAAGGGCTATTTTGCGAAGCAAAATAGCCCTTTCGGCCTCCATCTCAAAGGAATTTCGCGCCCTAGGCGCGTTTATTTTTCAAAGCGAGAATCGCTGATCTTAATACTTAATACCTTAATATCAAACCAATTCTATCAAACTCTTCCAGGGAGCCATTTTCCACAAAAACTACTTTTCCTTTCATCATTAAGTGGTGCTCAATAATTTCATCTACCACATCATCAATGATACCGGGAGCTTTAGGATCATTGGTTAATACAATATTTTGACCATCGAGCTTACCCGGCTGAAAAAATCCCTTTTCTACAATCAGAATATCACCCCTTCCTTGATTCACCATATTCCAAATGTCGTTCAGATCTGAGGAAAACTTATTTTGACCAACGGCAATCTTAAGTTGCTCAACTGCTTTTTGATGCCTTTCTTTGATTACGTCCAGAACTTTTGGCCATGCATCCTGTACGAGATCGTGCTCGCTATCGTGGTCTCTGTTTCTGGGTATATGCGTAATGATATGCTTCGGGTCGTCAGAAACTTCTTCGAAAAAGCTAAGATTGCGTTCCACACCTGCGATGACCAGTTCGGCAGGATGTACTTTATAAACTTCCTGAAAGCTTTTATCAACCTGATTAAAAAATTCACGCAATGAATTATCCTGACTTTTGGACATTGATTGCTCCAACTTATCGGTAGTATAGTGGTGATTTTCCATTGGGAAACCATAGTCTTTGATTTCTTTAACTATAGTACTCGTATAAGCTTCGAAGAGGCGGGCTTTCTGTTCGCTCAGTGTAAGAATGAAATAAGATTCTGTTTGATTAAGAGTACGTATAAGATCTCTCGTTGCGAAGGTGTGATCAATTACTACCCGGTCTTCTACTTTTATGGGCAAACGTTCGATAAGGCAGTTTTCTTCATTGATGAAAACTGCCATGCTATCGAGGTTATAGTTATGGTCAATTTGTTCGGGAAGCGTAGAAAAATAGTTGAGTGTTTCGGAAATATCTCTTTTTTCAAACTCTTTAGAAAGGCGTTCTTCAGCTTCTGAAAGTAAGTTCTTTAGTGTGATGGCATCCTGTTTGTTTTCCGGGTGGGTCCGGTGTGTGTTGAAGAGTAAAGTCACACAAGGATACTGGTAAATGTATTTTACTTTTTTTAAAGTTTCTTTGATCATAGTGAATTGCTTTTAAAGCGTAAAAGTAAAGAAAATAATCAAAATAATAATGAGCCCTACAACAGCCTACATAAGAAGTGGGCGCAAATATAAGCTGTTGTAGGGCTCATTGTATTAAGAGACTTGGTATTCCATGATTTTATCCAAATTAACATGCTGACGGATCATATCGATGGCACGTTTGGCTTTCCAGGGGGTTTTGATGTTTATTTTAACTTCGATCCGATTGATTTTTATCATCGAACCAAGCGTATCCAGTGGAGTTGTAATGACCGGGATTTGGTGGTGATTGATATACTCAAGGCATTCCTGGCTGTAATTGTCGAAGTTTTTTTCGTGGCGTCCGTCTCCTGTGATGATTACGCCTGAAAGAGGGGACCGGGTGAGCTGCTTTTTTTCAACATAGTTCATTATTTTTTCAATAGCTTTGTTAAACCTTCTGTGACTTACTACGAGTAATAGGTTTTGTCCGCCTGCAAACTCTCTTTTGTCGTCAACTAAAGAGCCGGGAATAATTCTTTCCACCTTGTTGTCAAGTTTATCCGGGAAAGTGGCTGCTCTGCCTTTTACAGCCATGTTGATTGTTTCCATAATAGGGTTGGAAAGGGTTTTATCGTAGGGTAGAACGCCTAAAAGAGGGACACCTATATTCTCTAGATGTTTTCCGACAAAGTATTTTACCTTGTCAATTTTATCTACCAATACTTTATTTAGGATGACCCCAATGATAGGAACTTTCTTTTCCCGGAAAAGAGAAGTGCACATGGTAAGACGATCAATGGTGCTTCCTATGCCCCCTTCCACGATCATAACGACCCCGGCATTGATCATATGTGCTACATCAGCGTTTGATAGGGAAACTACACTCCCGACACCGGGGTGCCCTGTTCCTTCATAAATAACCATTTCGTGCATCTTTTGCAGCCTTTCTGAAGCTGCCCGGACTTTCGATGCATATTGATAGTTGTCAGGTGATTCGATATAAGCGGAAGTGGCTCCTGGCCCCAGAATAACAGGGCTGTGAAGATCTGCCTCTAATTTAAAACCCATAACTTTAGAAAAAAGCAAGGCGTCCTTATCGACGCATAGGTCTTCAAGTTCTACAAAATGTTGTCCCACGGGTTTACAATAACCAACGTTCAATCCTTTTTCATGCAAGCTGGCTGTAAGTCCTAATGTACAGGTTGTTTTCCCTACATGCTGGCTGGTAGCCGCTACGTATATACAGTTTTTCATTAATAACGATTTAAAGGTTAAGGGAAAAGGAGGAATGAGGCAAAAAAAGAACCGCTCTCCGGTAAATATATATAGTTCTTTGACAAATTGTGTGGAACATCAAAATGATAACCCTTGAATGCCCTTGTGGCTGAAAGGGTTATCATTTTGATGTTCCATTTTCCACAATTTATGTCAAAGAACTATATATTTTTGACAGGAGCAATGAACTACTTTGGGGATAGCCCCTTTATCTTATCCTTTATCCCTTTCCCTTTAACCTTGATCCTTTGTCTTATGTTTATTTTCAGATAAAGTTAATCAAATTCTCGTAATTGAGTGGTTTGCTATACTTTTGTAAAAAAGTTCTTTTATGAGTGAAGACAAATACTTAAAGCGCGGAGTATCTGCTTCTAAATCGGAAGTACATACGGCCATCAAGCAATTGGATAAAGGGCTCTTTCCAAATGCTTTCTGTAAGATTTTGCCCGATGTGGCTGGCAATGATCCGGAATACTGTAATGTCATGCATGCTGATACTGCCGGTACCAAAACATCTGCGGCCTACATTTACTGGAAGGAAACAGGGGATTTATCTGTTTGGAAGGGAATTGCTCAGGATGCCATCGTCATGAACCTTGATGATATGGCTTGTGTAGGTTGTCTGGATAATATTTTACTATCCTCTACCATAGGGCGGAATAAGATGCTAATTACCGGCGAGGTGATCGCAGCAATCATTGAAGGAGCGGTTGAGTTATTGGATATGCTCAGGAGTTTTGGGGTTCGTGTTGAATTAGCCGGTGGAGAAACGGCCGATGTTGGTGATATTGTCCGCACCATTGATGTCGGGTACACCGCTTTTGCCCGGATGCCAAAGGATCAATTGATTGTAAATAATATTAAATCCGGAGATGTAGTAGTAGGGCTGGCCTCCGACGGTATGTCTTCTTATGAAAAAAAATATAATAGCGGAATGGGTAGCAACGGACTGACCGCCGCTCGCCACGAAATGCTAAAACATAGCTACGCCGAAAAATACCCTGAAAGTTATGACCCTAACATGCCAAAGGACTTAATTTACGAAGGAAAGTTCGATGTAAATGATATTGTAACCTTTGAGAATGACGACATCACTATCGGACAGCTTTTACTTTCTCCTACTCGCACTTACCTTCCCGTTTTAAAGGTAATTCTGGACAATTTGCGCTCCCACATTCACGGAATTATCCATTGTACAGGTGGCGGACAGACCAAGGTCAAAAAGTTTGCGACTAAGAAAAAAATTGTCAAAAACAACCTCTTCCCAACGCCTGAATTATTCTCTTTAATCCAGGATTCCACTAAAATGGAGTGGCGCGAAATGTATCAGGTTTTCAATATGGGGCATCGTATGGAGTTTTACTGTGATAACCATACCGCCAGGGAAATTATTGAAATATCTGAAAGTTTTAATATCCCCGCTCAAATTGTCGGGTTCGTTGAACAACGTTCCGAAGGAACGGAAGTGGAAATAAGATCTAATTACGGGACTTTTATTTATTAAGCTATTGTACAAGCAGCGATTCTAGTTTTGAGAGGGAGGCCGAAAGGGCTATTTTGCGAAGCAAAATAGCCCTTTCGGCCTCCCTCTCACCGGGAATTGCTAATTGTACAAGTTTATGAATTTAGATCTTTACAATATCAATTAATTTTCTTATATTGAACTTCTTCTTTTGAAAAGGGGCAAATACCAATTGCATCCTTATATTATTCCCCAAATTACCCCATATTTTTAATACTAAACCAAATGAAACATGATCAATTGGAGGGAAATCCCTTTTATCCGGCTTGTCATCCCTTGTATATTCGGTGCGTTGCTGTTTTCTTTCCTGGAGAAAGACATTCGCTTCGTTCTTGGTTTTCTAATCATTGTTTTATGCCTCTCTCTTTTTCGTTACCTTAGAAGGGCTATTCCACATGCTAGACGGTGGGAATTTGGCTTTTGGACATTTCTTTTGATCTTTCTGATGACAGGCTATCGCTTCATTTCCGTCCAAAATCTGATACACAAAAATAACTTTTGTAAATCGATAACGCACCCAGAAGCTATCCTGGCCAAATGGGACTGCCTGCCTGTGTTAAAAGGAAAGTGGTTAAGAGGAAAGGCTAATGTGCTTTACCAAAGGGATTCCCTTGGTCAATGGAAAAAGACGAAAGGCAACATACAGCTTTATCTGGAATATAGTGAGAAGAACAAACTGGAATTTTCATTTGGAGATGGAATCCTGCTAAACAGTACACCTCAAAAAATTCCTTCTGTAAAAAATCCTAAAGCTTTTGATTACCGATCTTATTTATGGTTAAAAAAAATTGACCACCAAGCCTTCGTTAAAGATGGGGAGTGGCAGCCACTTCGGGAAGTGACGAGGGGAGGGGTGCTTCGAAAATCGTCCCGTTTGCGGTCGTGGTTCTTATTTATTTTGGAGACATATATCAAAGATCAAAAGGCTTTAGGTGTGGCACAGGCACTGGTGCTAGGCTATAAAGAAAACCTTGACAGAACGCTCAAAAAGCAATATGCTGAAACGGGGGCGATGCATGTGTTGGCCGTTTCTGGTCTGCATGTGGGCTTAGTTTCTTTTTTGCTTCATTTTATACTTGAAGCCCTAAGGTTTAAAGGCAGGCGGTGGAAAGTACTTAAGACCATCACTACGATTTTGGGAATATGGAGCTTTGCACTTATTACAGGGGCATCGCCTTCTGTGTTGAGAGCAGCGTGTATGTTTAGTTTTATTATTTTGGGTGTTTCTTTAAACCGATTTACAAACATTTATAACACGCTGGCAGCATCTGCTTTTTTATTACTACTTTTAGATCCCCTTTTATTGTTCAGTGTCGGGTTTCAACTTTCCTACACTGCTGTGCTAGGCATCGTATTTTTTCAGGCACGTATAGCGCGTCTTTGGATCATAAAAAATAAATTGCTCGACTATTTCTGGCAGCTCTTTTGCGTTTCACTAGCGGCTCAGTTAGCTACTTTACCATTGGGGTTGTACTATTTTCACCAACTTCCCTTATTTTTTTGGTTGTCGGGACTAATCGTTGTACCCGCTGCAGCTTTGATATTAATCGCTGGCCTCTTGTTGATTGCCTTACATGCTATTTTTCCTCCGGCGGCACACGGACTCGGTTGGTTGTTGGATTTAGTTTTGAAAGTCGTAAACTATTCAATTGAGCTCATTAACAATATCCCCTTTGGGCTTCTAAAAGGGATATGGGTAACGGAGTGGATGGCTATCTTACTTTATGCTGCCATAATTCTTTTTGCCCTTTTTCTCCTTACCAAGCAAAAAAGATGGATTTATGGTATGCTCATTTCGCTAGTAAGCTTATCAATGATGAATGCATATCGCAAGGTTCATCAACTGCATCAGAAAAAGGTGGTCTTTTATCATTCTTCTAAAGACTACTTGATCGATGTTTTCAACGGGCGTAGCAATTATAGCCTGGCCTCTAAAGACTTAGAGGAATTGAACAAGGAATATTGTCGGCAAAATTATCGATGGTTTTGTAGAGTTCGGGATGGTAAAGAGTATGACCTTCTGGGCCAGTTAAAAACGAAAGTACTCTTTTATCAAAAAGGATTGTTTCAGTTTTACGATAAAACTTTTCTCATCCTTCATTCCCGCAATATTGATCAGCTTCCCCTTGGAAACCTCCATGTTGATTATCTTTATATATGTGGGAGTTTAAATATTTCTATTGAAGATCTAATGGAGCAGGTTTCTGCTAACCAATTGATCTGGAATAGCGATACTGCCAGAAAAAAATCCTTTGAATGGTCTAAGTATGCCCGAAGAAAGGGCTTGAACTACTACGATATTTCTCAGAATGGGGCCTTAATTATCAACCTTCATAATGCGGGAAAGAGCTAACGAAAAAAGTATTTCGTTGTCCATTCGTCGTTACCCCTTGCCCGTAATCCGTTAACCGCAATTAAAAATGATTACAAAATGCTAAAAGATTTTTTCTATTTCACCAGGACTGAACGCACTGGCATATTGGTGCTCTTGGGGTTCGGTTTGCTAGGAGTTTTTCTTCCTGAATTTTTAATACTTTTTCAAAAAAGTGAAAAGGTAGATTTTTCCAAAGCAGAGTTATTGCTAGAACAAATGAATAATCACACCGCTTTTCAAGATGAAAAAGACCAATTATTTGAATTTGATCCCAATACAATTTCTTTGGATAGCCTTAAACGTTTAAGCCTTCCTGATTGGTTGGCTAAGCGTATTATAAAATACCGCAAAAAGGTGGGCCCTTTTGAAAAAGCAGCGGATTTACTAAAGGTTTATGGAATGAAAGATACTGAATTTGAACGCTTGAAGCCTTTTGTTTCCATAAAAAAGACGACTTCTTCAATTGCTCAATATGCCAAGCTTTCCCGCAAAGACGCATTCTCATGGAGTAATGATAGCTTTCCGAAGAAGGAGCACAAACAAATAGAAAAGTCTTATAAACCGGATTCTTTGTTTTCTTTCGATCCAAATATTTGTTCAGAGGAAGCACTTTTGAGGCTTGGTATTCCTGAACGAACTGCCCGGACACTCTTGAATTTTAGAAACAAAGGAGGAACCTTTCGAACAAAAGAAGACCTGAAAAAAGTGTACGGGATCGATGAGGAAATTTACCTTCGTTTGGAATCATTCATCCAGATTTCTTCAATCACCCAAAATCAAAGCGATAGAGATAGTGTCTGGCAAAAAAACAAGCCTTTGTCTTACAGTAAAAGGGAACCTATTATCATTGATATCAATACAGCAAGCGAAGAAGAGTGGCAAAAACTAAGGGGGATAGGGCCTTATTACGCCGGCAGAATTGTTCGGTTTCGGGAAGTACTGGGTGGTTTCCTGAGCATTGAACAGGTTGCTGAGACTTACCGCCTGCCGGATAGTACTTTTCAGAAAATACTTCCATTTTTACAACATTCTCCCATTTATAGGAAAATTATGATCAATGAAGTTTCTGAGGAGGATTTAAAAAAACATCCTTATATCAATTACAGGCAAGCGGGTGCCCTGATAGCATTTAGGGAGCAACACGGACCTTTTGAAAACCTGGAGGAATTGAAAGCGTTGAAAGTTTTTTCGAATGAAGAACTGGAAAAGATCTTACCTTATCTGGAAATAGTGCAGGAATAAGTAGAACATGAGGCTGTCTTATAAGTAATTTGTGTGGCTTGGGAGGAGTATTTTCTATTGAAGGGTGTTCTTTTTTGGCTCTAGATGAATTAATTTGGGAAACGTTTTTAGAACAAAAAGCAGGCCGTTAGGCCTGCTTTAAGGACCTCCCAAATTAATTTCGACCAAATAAAATCATCCAGAACCTCTTTTTTTGAAATTTTCCTGCCAGTCGCGACGAACATGCTTATGAGACAGCCTCACGTTTATATCAAACAGAATCTCCTTAATTGCTCACTTTCAAAAACGGCTTTACCAATATTTTATCCAACAATTGAATTTTTAGGCTGTATGAACCAGGTGAAAGGCTTGAAGTATTTACTTTTAATCTGTTACCTTCAAAATTATCCTGTATGGATATAACTTTTCCTTGTTCATCAATTAATTCCACTCGATTCGGTTGGCTAGGGAGCAAGTTACCCCATTTAAGAATGACGTAATTATTTGCTGGATTAGGGTACAAATTAAAATCTACTTGCGGCTCTTCCTTTAGTGAATTGGTGCTAGAAGTGGATACAGCGTTGATAATAATTGCATTAGCGCAGGGTCTTTCTCCAAAATGATCGAAAGCGCCATTATCACTGGGATAACTCACGATTCCATTTGTGGTTTGTTCATCGATCCACATAGTTGTGGAACCACCGCCGTCGAGGTTGATGGCTGTTTGGCAACCTAGTGAACCTAAAATTTTTGCAAGTTCAAGCGTAGACATACCCGCGGCAGGGGGCGTTCGGCCATCAACAGTTAATAAAAAAAGGCTATCGCCCTTGATTCCGGCTACGGTTCTTGGATGCCGGCGAGTATTAAAGCTGTTCGTAAGCATGCTCGCATTTTGACCGTTTTCTAATAGAAGTGGCCCTCCGGCAAGCATATAGCTTTGAAGAGGCAGGTCAGCCCAGTTGCCGCCAGGTGGTTTATTTAGGATTTCTGCTTCCCCATCTTTTTTAATGGTTAAAACAGCTTCATCATTTTCGGGGCGACTATTAGAAAAGGCGGGATTGGAAGGGTTGATTACAATGCTATCAGAAACGGTATAGGTTTCTCCGCCTCCCGATGAAGTATTGAAGATGGATTTCGTCGGCCATGTAAGAAGCGGTGAGTATATCCATATCGCCATCCTGATCAAAATCGTTCAGATGGATATCCCAACCACCATTGAGGTTGACATTGCTGTTAACCTGATGCTCAGTAAAGTTGAGGTTTCCATCGTTTTCAAGCCAGATCGCCCCGCCGTTGCCGTCAAACAAAACAGCGGCAACGTCGATGTCCGTGTCCCCATCAATATCACCGGCGGCAACATCACGAAAATTGCCAACGCCCTGAGCAATCGTATGTCTTATGAATTGCCCCTGATCTTGTTCAAACCAGATCACTTCGCTTGTTCCGGAAACGGCAGCAATAAGGTCCAGGTCATTATCTCCATCTAAGTTCACGGGGTAGATGGTTGTTGCCCCTGTGTTCGTTCCGTCCAAATCCTGTCGGGAGAAATTCTGATTCCCGTCATTGGTCCAAATGGCAAAGGTGCCATCCACTTCTGCCGCTCCGACGATGTCCATGGTATTGTTATCATCAATATCGACGGGTAAGACCATAAAGGCACCATCAAATTGATCATCGATCAGGTGTTCCGTAAAGTTTTGGTTGCCATCATTTTGGAGCCAGTGTACCTGTTTGTCTTTATAAGCACAAGCAACAAGATCCAGGTGATTGTCATCGTCTATGTAAGCTGCTTCGATGAAGTATGCTCCGCTATAGCCAAGCTTGATGGTATGTTGTTGAAAGTTGAGATCTCCCAGGTTTTCGAGCCAGAATAAAGCGTCCGAAAAGTAAGAGGCGACGATAAAGTCAAGATCCTGGTCATTATCCAGGTCGACGGGATGGATGGCCCGGGCGCCGGTGGTATTCATCTCTGAGAGTGTATTGTAATGAAAGTTTTGAGCGGATATGTTCAACACGCTTAAGCAAGAAACTAAGAGTAGGAAGTATTTCATGTTGATGAATTTTGGGAGAAAGTTAAGTTAAAAGCGCTTCTTTTTCAGTTTTAGTTTATTAAGAAAATGTAAAATCGATTTTTTAGTTTTTTATCCAACAATATATTTGCTATGCAGTAGGTCCGTTTTTTAATGTTTAGTTAACATGGAAATTTTGGCTGCCAGGATTTTTATATGCAATTTAGCGACGTAAGCAGAAATACTGTTTATTCATCCCAAATCAAGTTATCTATTCAGTTATACTACTATTTCTTTGAGTTGTAAGTCTGTAATAATCAGGGTTTAAGTGCTTTGTGTGATCGTTTAGCTTTTGTGTCTTACGGATTTAAGCTTTACAATGATCCCTGAGTTATACTATTGGTGGCGTATTAAAAGAAATGAATAATCAATTATCGGAATTTGAATTTCAGAAGATCATAATTGTAAATAAAAAAATTGTTTTATGAGACATTTTTACTTTTTAGGGCTTTGTGGAGCTCTTTGTTTATTGGGTTTTGTAGATGTTTGGGGGCAGTTATCTATTACTGCCACGAGCACTGATTTTACTATTGATTTTGAAGGAACTTTGGCTGGGGTTGGAGAAGGTGAATTTCTCGGGAACGGGTTCGCTTCCAATCCTTCTAATGGACAGCTAGATGATGATGCATGGGATATCTCCGGATTTAATTCTCCCAGCGATTTGTCGAGAGGTTCAAGTGTGGGGGGGGAAACTACTGGTGGCATCTATACTTTTGATGTTGATGCAACGGCAAATGTTAATTCAACTTTGGGTGTTCAACCAGGAGGAGATGATTTTACTCCAGGAACCATAACATTGGAAATTGTCAATAATACTGGTCTTGAAGTTACCAGTTTAGATATAAGTTATGTTGTATACATTTACAATAACGCATCTAGGGCAAATTCATTTAACTTTTCACATTCGTCTGATGGATCAAGCTTTACTGATATTTCGAGTTTAGATCTTACTTCTGGTGAAGCTGCGGACGGTTCTCCTAGCTGGATTGCAAATAACAGGAATACTAATATTTCGAATCTATCTATTGCAAATGGATCTTCGTACTATTTACGATGGACAGGCGATGATGTTTCTGGATCAGGAAGCAGAGATGAATTTGCACTTGATGACATCGTTGTAAATGCTACGGCATCTTCAAACGATCAAACTTCTGATATCTCCACTTTGTCCTCTCAGCCAGCTGCAGCAAATATCTCTTCTCTAGACGATACTCCTGGTGAAGCTGAAGCAGTTTTCTATTTTACTATTGAAGATCCAGGAACCTCTGACGGTTTGGCTACAATTGTAAATAATATCAGGATAAAACGCCATACATCAAATACCGCGGACTGGACAGATCATATTCAGGGAGTTAGTCTTGTGTTTGATCCAACAGGAACGCCTTCTTCAATTACCATAGGAACGCCAACAATAACAGATAATGAAATTGATATTCCGATCACTTCTGGAAATCTCAATGTTGGGGATGATGACTTGGAAGAAATTGGGGTTCAAATTTATTTGAATACTTCCAATATCGTTGACGGAGCTATTCTAGCTTTCTTTATTGATCCGGATGATCACGGGTTCACTACCGACAATTCAGGATCTTCTTTTTTAAGTACGGTAAATAGTGGCACGGATATTATTTCCAATAATTTCACAATAGCAGTTGAAGGAACGGAACTTCAATTTGTTCAGCAGCCTACTGATGTAGATGTTGGATCAACGATGTCTCCAAGTGTTACGGTGGCTGCTACTGATGGAAATGGAAATATTGATATTGATTTTGAAGGTCCAGGGTTTGATATATCCCTCACTACAAGTGGAACAGGTGGAAGTTTTACTACTCCGCAAGAAGCTAGTGCAGGGATCGCAACTTTTAGTGATATTTCTTTCAATACTGCGCAAGCAAATGTTACTTTGACTGCCACCGACGATACGGACTTACTTGCTCCTAATACAACGGTTACCAGTAATACTTTTGATGTAATACCGGATATTACTCCTGCAGCAGGAGATATTGTCTTTACACACGCTACTGCTGATAATGACGAGATTATTGAGTTCATCACACTGACCAGGTTAGATCTAAGTGATTTTAAAATAACTGATAATGGTATTTGTTCCACCGATCTATTCCGATTAAATGAAGGTATATTCAGTGGATTTAGTTCCTTTACAGATGTACCGGCAGGAACTATTTTCCAGTTAGCAAATAATGTTTCTACAAATGATGAAACAACAGTAGATGGAAAGGTTAGATTAGATCATAACTTAGCTCTAAATAACGGTGGAGAACAAGTAATTGCTTTCACAGGTACCGCTGAAGGTGCTTCGGGTTGTGGGGGTTCAGGTTCAAACACTTACATTGCTGGAATTAACTTTGCTAATACAGACTGGAATAGTGGGGCAAACGATTCTGATAATTCTAAAGCTCCAGGAACCTCTTCGGATTATGATACACCCGGTAATAAAAAAAATAACCAATTAAAGCCTACCGTCTCCATTGTTGGAGATGCCTCCGGAATAAGAAATTCGATTCTTACAGATATGCATTGGGATGAGGATGATGCCCCGGGCACCTACACTTCCTTCTCATTAAAAAACATCCAATTCAACGAGCCCGGCTCTGCCTCAGGCACCCACACCGTCATTTCAGCAACTCCAACTTCCGTTACACTGGATTTAAGTGGCATTTCTTTTACCGGTACAACAAGTGATACGCGTTATATGGTAACTGCCCGGATCAATTCAGCAGCTGTCCAAGCACCTGTAGATCAATACACTTGCTATACAAATGTAGTTACCGCTTATAATTCCACGGATGAAGTAGAGACGGCTTTCACCACAAGCCCAACCGTTGATGATTTCTGTGGAACTCCTAATGGCGCAGGCAGTGATAAAGTCGTTTACTTTGACTACTTCCTTCCCGCGTCCTTAACCATTGACCTTACAGGAACACCAGTTATTGATATTACTGGGCCGAATGGGGATGAATTCCACTTCGCTGTTTATGCTTGTAACGGAAATGGGAATACTGCTAATTTCAGTTCGACTGCCTATCGTCCTTCAAACCCGGCATCTATTCAACCCGTAAACATCTCTTATTTCTCTGCCCAAAAGCAAAACGACCAGGTCGAAATCTACTGGGGAACGTCTTCTGAGCAGAGCAACGATTTCTTCGAAGTGCAGCGCCGCGGGGAAAATGCCTCTACTTTTGAAGTCATTGGTGTTGTTAATGGCAACGGAACCACATCCAGAAGCCACGAATACCAGTTCACGGATAAGCAGCCAGCTGAAGGTCTTAATTACTATCGCCTTCGTCAGGTGGATTTTGATGGGGCGTTTGAATACACTCAGATTATTAGTGTGGAAATGCCAAAGCGCAGCATGGATGTGAAGGTGTTTCCTAATCCGGCCAGCGATAATCTTACGGTGCAAATCGAAGGAGAGCTAAGGGAAGCCTTGCAAATTGAAGTCTTCAATTTGATCAACAGCCAAAGAGTGCAAGCAGGCAATTACTTTAGTAATCAATTTGAGTTAGATATTAAAGATTGGACATCCGGAGCTTATTTACTTCGTTTGACTAATGATCATGAAGTGACAACAATTAAAGTGATCAAAAAATAAGGCTCCTTAACAAATTGTGTGGAGTTTAAATAAGGCTCGGATTGCAAATCCTCGCTAGCGTTTCGTTTTCCAACGCTAGCGAGGATTTGCAATCCGAGCCATATTAATAACATACCACTTCAGTAATCTACCTAACTTCCGGAAAAGGATAATCTATTACTTTCGACAATCTCCGTTTATGCATTTTCTCTACCATCTTCCTTAGAATCGTCGTCTCTGTAATGTGAAGCACGATGCCAAATTCCATAAAACTTTGATCGGCAGATACCATACATTTCCAAACGAGCTGCTGTTTTTTTAAATCAAATATTCTAAAGCGAATATTGGCTTTTACCCCTTCGTAAATATCCATGTTTGAAGGAATAAAATTGGTGATTTTACTATTGATTAAATATCTTACAGGTAGTACTTCTGCCAGTTTGGCCAAAAATTCCCGATTCCAGGAAATGGGCTGGCCAAAAATATTATTTTGAACTAAAGCAGAGTCTATTTTATTTGGCGGCCAAAGATGGAAAATGTTGTATTGACGCAAAATGTCGTAGGTCTCATAGCAAACAGCATTTGAAAACCGCTCATTAGAGGAATAGGTTCGAAAAATTCCTATGGAATCATGTTTAGTTAGAGTAAAATTGGAGGCGGTTTTTTCTACTCTTGCTGAATATAAGGTAGTCGCGCAGCTTGAAAACAGAAGGGCAGATAGGGATAACAAGCTAACAATAGCAGCAATCCGGGTTTTAATGTTTTTCATGTGATATATTTATGGATTACACAGGTCTAAGTCTAATATCAAACGAGCAAACCCAAAAAAATGCTGTTTAAGGAACTGTTATCAACATGTTACCGAATAGCTAATTTTTCAAATCATCTTTGTTTTTTATCAACCTTTAATGTGAAAATATCCCAACGGTTGTAATGACCGGATACATCAAGCGTCATTCGTTCTCTCAAAGCTGCTTCAACAGGGGAAATGATGATGTGAAAAATGCCCTCCTGATCATATTGTGGTTCAAGAATGGTTTCTCCTCCCGGACCATAAACGCAGCTTCCTCCATTTAAGATCATTTTATCTTGTTGTTCTTTGAATCCATCTGGAAGAGTCAATCCACCAGGAATATCGCTTACGCGCATTATTTGCCCGACCGCGATGACGGTGCATCTCCCTTCAAACGCGTAATGTCGACTAGCCAGTTGGTGGCGATCCACGACACAAGGCCAAAGGGCAAAGTGGATATGTTCATTGGAATTATGCAATACTTGCCGGCTTAGAGGCATCCAGTGTTCCCAGCAAATCAGGCCACCAATATAGCCAAAAGGGGTTTCTATGCTTTTTAGGCCATTAGCATCTCCCAGGCCATAGAGTAGTTTTTCAGTAAAGGTGGGCATGAGTTTGCGGTGATGCAATACTAATTCTCCTGAGGGAGCGTATATAAAAAAGCTGTTAAAAATGGTGCTATGGCCTGCTCCTTTGGGAGGCACTTCGTTTGCACCAAAACAAATATAGACTTTGTGTTTAAAAGCTGCTTGTGAGATGACCTGTCCTTCTTTGCTTTGAGGAGAAAAGCTGTTGAGGTACATAGCCAGGAAAGCCTCTTTAGTGGGCTGATGGTCCCAAAGGCCAATTTCGGGGCAATAATCCAACCAGGCAGGATAGCCCGTGAGCCAGGTTTCTCCGAAAACAACCATATTGGCTCCTCCGGCACTGGCTTTTTCAATACAGCCCAGCATTTTTTTCAGGCTTTTTTCCAGATTATAATAAACCGGGCTTTCCTGAACAATGGCAATATTTACGGATTTTTTGTATTTCATCTATTCAAAGGAATAAAGTTTGGCTCCAGATGATTTCATTTGCTAAATGTTTCTAAAAAGTTTTTATATTTTTCTGATAATTAGTGCTTTATCTACTTTTTGAAAGGCTGGCAGCCTAAAATGAATGACTCTAGATGATTTCATTTGGTCGAAATTAATTTATGAAACCCTAAAAACAGGCCGTTAGGCCTGCCTGATCGTAGCCCTGGGTTCTCCCAGGGTTAGAAGATATAGATACCAACTTCCGCGTAGCGGAAGCACATCATAGGTTATTACTCTTGTGTTGTTTGCTACCGCTCAATGTCATCAACTTAAGCTTTTTCTTTGCCTGGCGCTTTAGCGCCAGGCGTCGTGTTAAGATTTATCGGGGCTTTAGCCCATTAATAACAAAAGGGCTAAAGCCCAATCTGACAATTATTCCCCCCGGCACTAAAGTGCCGGGCTATAAAGAGCTTAAGTTGACGACATTGATGCTACCGCTCCACGGAAGAAATTAGATAGAATAACCTTTTCCCAAGGAGGACCTGAGGCTACGCTAAAGCAGGCCTAACGGCCAGCTTTTGTGCTTAAAAGTTTTAGCAAAGGAAATCATCTAGAACCATAACGAAAGCAATATTGAGATATTTAATTCCATTTTCATCGATAGGAGGGAATTCTGAAAAGAGTTGATCCAAAAGAAGCCATTCAACAGGCAGAAAAGGTCACTCCTATCTACGCCTCTATACATTAGTTGCAGACTCCCAAAAAAAACATCGGTTTCCACAGTTACACACTGCAAAAACCGATGCTCTTCCATAATAACATAAACCTTTAAACCGTTCCCCGTTCCCCGTTCCCCGTTGACCGTTGACCGTTTCCCGTTTCCCGTTTCCCGTTTCCCGTTCCCCGTATTAAATTATTTGCCCATTCGCACACAATTTAGAAACATCAGGATGCTCACTTCCTCCCTCAGGCTCGAGCGTAATATTGAAACTTTCTGCGTTTTGAATATAATTAACGGCTTGTAAGTGCGTCATTGATTTATCGATGAGTCCCATATTGATCATTTCTCCCTTTACATCAGCCCATATCTGATATTGCATTCCACTAGGAGGTTCAGGTAGATAACCAATTTTCAGGACGGCCTTCTTTTCTATATTATTGTAGAAAACCGTTGCTTTGGAGGCAGGGAATTTAGCGGTAGCAAATAATGCAACAGGCTCTGTATTTTCAGATTGCATAAACTCACAATCATCCAGCAATGCCCTAAACTCTATTTGTTGGCTTTCACAAGAAGCACGATATGCACCAAACTCCTGAGATAAAGCCCTATAATCCATATCCCATGCTTTTTGATCAACAAAATACAAAAAGCCCAAAAACAAGCAGAAGGCTGCCAGAACAGCTGTAGCAATTTTCCATCTGAAATTCGATGATCCGGGAGGCTTCGCCGATGACGGGAAAGTCCTTCCTCCGAAAGGAGGCTCTCCGTTCTCATTTCCGACAGAATCAAGCACCTGTTGTTTTAGTTCCTTTGGTGGCGGAATAGCATGCTGGCGTGCATAAGATTCCAGCGCTTTTCTAAGCGCATCAATTTCCGTTTGCACCTCAGGGAACTTCTCCGCGCACTGTTCCACCTGAGCTTGTTCCTCTGGGGAAACCAGCCCTAGAACATACTGTTCTATCAATCCAGAATTAATGATCTTCTCTTTATCCATATACCTTTCCCTTAGAAAATTTACTTAAGGTGATGAATGATATTATTGACTTTTAAGCTATCGTAAATACAGTTTCCAACAGTTGCAACTTTATTTACCAACCAGACAGGAGACAAACAAGTAAAGTGACATTCTGTTCTTGGAAAACCTTTCTCAATTCCCTCATGGCTATCTTGGCACGGCTTTTAACCGTTCCAAGGGGAATGTCCAAATGTTGCTGAACTTCTGACTGTGTGTAGCCTTTAAAATATATAAGTTCTATAATGGTGCGGTATTTATCGTCGAGGTCTTCTACGATTTCCTTAACACCAATATGATTAGGATTGATTCCTTCGGTGACATAGTGATCGACATTTCCGTCTAAGGCGCTGTGGCCATTGACCTGAAGTCTTTTATATTGACGTAAGTGGTCTAATGCAGTATTTCGGGTAATATTCAGAAGCCAGGTAAAAAGAGTACCTTTTGAAGGATCATATTTCCGGCAGCTTTTCCAAACCTTTGTGAATGCATCTTGGATAACATCCTGAGCAATCTCCTCTGAAGGAACGATTTTCAGAGCAATACCATACAAACTCGCAGAATAAAGATCATACAATACGTCAATGACCTTCTTGTCCTGGCTCCATAATAGCTTAATAATTTGTTCCTCCTGCATAAAAAAAGTTTTTCATGTAAATGTCGAAAAGCAGCTTTCCTTTTTCTGCAGGAAAATTTTCCCGGAGGATAAAGTGGTGGTTACACTAGTCTCCAAAAACAAAATCTTCTTGCCTGGACCATGAAAGGGAACCTGATGTTTGAGATGAGGTTACCATTCTGCGCCCAATATTGTGATTGCTAGACTAACATAGGATCTTAAGAATTGTTTAACAGTAAGAAGAAAATCCAAAACATCAGTTGTGAACGTATGTATGGCGAAATTTTTTTAAACAATAAATTATTAATTGATGAAAAAGATCGCATTTTTCTTGTTCGCAACTTTATTTTTGGTAACTGCTCAAAACTTAAATGCCCAGTGCTCTGGCGTAACGTCTAAGAGCCTCGCTGTAAACGTATCTCAGCCTACACCTGGAGGAGATGTAGTCGATGTGGCTATGAGCTCAAAGCAACATACTACATTGGTTGCTGCGGTGAAAGCTGCCGGATTAGTGGAGACTCTAAAGGGGGACGGCCCATTCACGGTATTTGCACCAGTGAATACAGCTTTTGCTAAATTACCTGCTGGTACGGTTGAAAAACTTTTGCAACCTGCTAACAAAAGTACTCTTGTAGATATTCTTACTTACCATGTGGTAGCTGGCAATTTTGACGCAGCAAAAGTAGTTGCTGCTATCCGCAAAGGTAATGGAGTAGCGAAATTAACGACTGTCCAGGGTGGTGTTTTAGTCGCTACACTCGTTGGAGACTCGGTAATCCTTGAAGATGCTAACGGCAATCGTTCCGCTGTAACGGCTACTGATCTTAAAGCCGACAATGGGGTGATTCACGTGATTGATACAGTAGTATTACCTTAAAAAAGTCGGAGAACGCTTAGCTATTCATGCTTAACCGTTCTCCGTTTTTCGTTTTTGGTTTTTTAAAATTAACATTCATACAATACTAAATTACCCGAAAAATAGTTACATTTACATGTACAAATAGCCACCTTATCACTTCAGGAGTGCCCTCCAACTACTTTTGTTGGAAAATATAATTAAATTACATGAGCCACTTTTTTTATAGCGCACTCATTACTGTCTCTGTAATCTCCTCCCTTCATGCCCAAATTGGGGAATGCCTGCCATTAAGTTCTTCATCTTCGGAAGCTGTTGGATATTATAAGGAAGCCCTTCAAGCTGTGACTGCAAATCACATTGAGCGCTACGAAGAGTTTTTTTATAAAGCTATTTACACGGATAGAGACTTTTTTATGATGTATGTTCACCGGGGTTTTTGGGCAATGAGCACCAGTGATAATGAAAACATGAATTACTATTTTAAAAAAGCTCTTTCCTGCTCTGGAAAGCTAAATGTAGTCGAAAATGAAATCCGTGAAGCCATAAAAATGCTGGTTAAAGATAATTTTGCCGATGTCGGCAAGTACGGAAACAAAATAGCAAAGCTGCATCCGCACTGTATCGAAGCCCAACTGTGGAAAGGCTACTTAAACATGCGAAGCAATCATCCTGAACCGGCAGCAGAAGCTTTTAGAGCAATCCTTCGATTAAATCCGGACTATAAAATCGCCAACTACATGCTGGGCTATGCTTACTTGCAATTGGAAGAGCTGTACAATGCCCGCAAAGCATTTGAAACATTTTTGCTTAGTTCGCCGCACCTTCCCAATTCTTATGACGGACTAGGAGATTATTTTATGGCTGCCAAAGATTATAAAAATGCTCTGAAATATTATGAAAAAGCCGCTGCTATTGATGAAAACCGGACGCTATCTCAGGCAAAAGCAATGAAAGCCCGGGAATTGATGAACCAATAAAGGGTTTTTCTATTCTATATTTTATTCATCGCAATTTATGTCAAAGAACCATAAAAATATAGAATCATGAAGATTTATCGTAGAACCTGGAGTCAAATTGTACCGACCCCCCTTGATGAAGTCTGGGATTTTTTTTCCCATCCTTCTAATTTGAAGGAAATCACTCCTAAGGATATGCATTTTAAATTCCTGACCGATCTTGGAGATCAAGCCGTCTATCCGGGGATGATGATCTTGCACCAGGTTAGTCCTATGTTAGGGATTAAAATGACCTGGGCTACGGAAATTACTCAGGTCAAGGAAAAGGAATATTTTGTTGATGAACAACGTTCCGGGCCTTTTGCTATGTGGCATCATGAACATCATTTTAAAGCACACGGCAAAGAGACGGGGATCACTGATCTTTTGCATTATGCCATACCGCTTGGCCCGATCGGAACCTTAGCTCATGGTATATTTGTGAAAAAACAAATAGAAGAGATCTTTTCTTTTAGAGAAAAAATAATTGATGAGTATTTTAAAAAAAACCTTTCTCGTTTTGAAAAATAAACGCCGCTTCGCGGCGAAATTCCTTTGAGAGGGAGGCCGAAAGGGCTCTTTTGCGAAGCAAAATAGCCCTTTCGGCCTCCCTCAAAAGAAAATATCGCCGCGAAGCAGCGTTGAGATAAGCTCAACTTTTCTAACAGATCCGTTATTCTTTAGCGCGTTTTTTCAAGCCTTCACCTGAATCAAGCCTATCTGCTTTGTATTTCAGTTTTTTTGTGTTCTTGTCGTATACTTTTTCGTCCTTTTTAGGTTCCATTTGTGGAGGGTTCTTTTTAGGGTGCACCAGTTTCATTTCCTCAATAAGGTGGCCTGCATCTGCAAATTTATCTATGATGAATAAAATGTAGCGGGCGTCCACCATAATATTCCTGCAAATAGAACGGTCGTAATTATAATCACTCATGGTGCCTTCCCATACCCGGTCAAAATTAAGGCCGATCAGGTTGCCATAAGCATCGATAGCAGGACTACCGGAGTTGCCACCTGTGGTATGGTTAGAACCCAGAAAGCAAACCGGTAATTTGCCGTTATCGCTTGCGTATTGGCCGTAGTCCTTGGCATCGTGTAAATCAATCAGCTTCTTTGGAAGATCAAATTCGTAATCCCCGGGCTTATATTTAGCGACTACTCCTGAAAGGTAAGTAAGCGGTTCATACTGCACGCCATCTTTGGGCGCATATCCTTCTACCTGGCCGTAAGTCACCCTCATAGTGCTGTTCGCATCAGGGTAAAAACGCTGAGTAGGGAAAATTTCGATTAAACCCTTCATATACTGCCGTTGAAGCAGATCAATCTTATTTTTTATAGTATTGTAGTTGGAAGCTACTTCTTCGTCATATACCTTTTTAACTTTCGTATTGAATTGGTACAGAGGATCTTTTTCGAGCTGAGCCATGGCTTCTTCTGGTGATTTTTCGAAGAAGGCCTTCATTTTCTCCCAGTCCGTCATGAAGCTATTGCTGTAAAGTTGGAAAGCAAGTTGAGCATAGTCTTTCTCTCCGAGCTGAAACATGTATGATTTTACTTCACTACTGAGCAGTTTTACAGGAACGCCCTCCACGAAAAGCTCAATTAGCTTGGCAAATACTTTTTGGTCAATCTCAGAACGGTAGTTTTTATACATACCTTCCAGAAAAGGTTGGAGGCGACCTTTGAAACTATTGTAACCTTCTGTGCCGTTATTTTCGAAGGTATTGGCCAGTCGATTCATATAGTTGGCTACTCTGAAAATTTCAACATTCCGGTTAAAAATTTCGGAGTAGTAATCTCTGCTTAAGGCAAAAGGCTCAATTTCAGCATAAAGCTCATCGAATTCCGCCAGGATACTGCCGTATTTTTCGGAATAATTAGCACTATTATTGACTTTCATCAGGAATTTTTTCTCTTGCCCCCGCTTTTTTTCAATAGCATTGGTTTGTTTGAGTCCCTGGCTTTCCCCGATCCATTTTTTCCAATAATTGGCAATGCTGGCATATTTGGAGGCATATTGGATTTTTACTTGCTTATCCGCTTTCATCGCCGCATCTACGATTTTAAGGGCATTATCCCGAATGCCGATTTTAGCGGGGTTCAGAACATCCACAATTTGCTCAATAGCTACTGCCGGAAGGTACTCATTGGTACGGCCCGGAAAACCAAAAATTAAGGTGAAATCATTTTCTTCTACACCATCTAAAGAGATGGGTAAAAAGTGCTTGGGTGTAAAAGGAACATTGTCCGGGGAGTAATCCGCAGGCAAGTTGTTTTCGTCGGCATAGATGCGGAACAAGGAGAAGTCTCCCGTATGACGTGGCCATTCCCAGTTATCTGTATCTGCTCCAAACTTACCGATCGAAGAAGGTGGTGCTCCTACAAGGCGCACATCCCGATAAGTGGTTGTAATGAACATAAAATACTGGTTGCCATGAAAGAAAGGCCGGATAATAATGTCCTGATAGGATTCAAGCTGGATGCTCTTACGGATTTCATCGATCTTTTGATCAATCATGGACTGACGTTCTTTTTCACTGATATCTTTAGGTAGTTGACCTAACACTTTGGTTGTGATATCTTCTATACGATCAATGAAAGTAGCTGTTAGTCCGGGATTAGGTAATTCTTCCTCTTTGGACATTGCCCAGAAGCCATCTTCCAGGTAATTATTTTCCAGGGTAGAATGAGATTGGATCTGACCGTAACCACAGTGATGATTAGTTAGCAATAAGCCGTTAGAGGAAATGATCTCAGACGTGCAAAAGCCTCCGAAATGGACGATGGCGTCCTTCAAACTACCATTATTCACGCTATAAATATCTTCGGCAGTCATTTTCATGCCGAGGCTCTGCATTTCAGCTTCGTTCAGTTGCTTTAATAATAGAGGTAACCACATGCCTTCTCCCGCACTTATGGCCAGGGGAGCGCAAAAAATAAATAAGACGATAAGTTTTAAATGCTTCATATCTTTTATTTTGAATCACAAATTTCTCAAAGAAACAAAATAACAAGATTTTTTTGAAATTTATAATACTCGTTCTTTGACAAATTGTATGGAACTTCAAAATGATAAGCCTTTCAGCCACAAGAGCATTCAAGGCTTATCATTTTGAAGTTCCATTTTTCACAATTTATGTAAAAGAACTTTTTATTTGGTTCTAGATGATTTCATTTGGTAAATATTTTAAGAATAAAAGGCAGGCCTAATTTTTTCTGAGTAGTGCTAGCATCAATGTCGTCAACTTAAGCTCTTTATAGCCCGGCACTTCAGTGCCGGGGGGAATAGTTGTCAGATTGGGCTTTAGCCCTTTCGTTATTAATGGGCTAAAGCCCCGATAAATATTAACACTACACCTGGCGCTAAAGCGCCAGGCAAAGAAAAAGCATAAGTTGACGACATTAGCGGAAGCCCACTACAAAAGAGCAATAGCCTATGATGTGCTTCCGCTACGCGGAAGTTGGTCTCTATATCTAATTACCCTGGGAGCACCCCGGGCTACGATCAGGCAGGCCTAACGGCCTGCTTTAAGGACTTCCCAAATTAATCTCGACCAAATGAAATCATTTAGAACCTTTTATTTTATACCGCGTTGAAAATATTCAACCTAGCTAAGGTTCCTGAAGGCATTCGGGACAAGTTATGCCTGCGTTTTTCGCCTTGTCTAAAATAAAATTTGGTCAATTGCGCTCCATCAGCAGGTACAGAACAACTCTGTTTAAATGCGGCTAAATCGTCGGTTTTTTGTTTCAAAACTTCGCCTAGTGCTTCAAGCACTAATGAAAACTCAACCTCAGGGTATGGGTATCTCCTAAATAAAAATAATCCACATCAAAACGATAATATTGACAGATTCGCTGGACAATTGTTAGGCCTAAACCAAGTCCATCCGGGTTTTGGGGACTTCGCTTGAAGCGTTCGAATAGTTGTTGGGAAGGAGACGGCGGCACTTCGCCGGAGTTGGAAATTTCCAGGGTATTCTCCCAGGTGGATATTTGTATGAAACCCTGATGATAATTGTGATAAATAGCGTTGTGTAATAAATGCACAATAAGCAGGTTCGCCAGTTGCTTGCTGAGGCGAACACGTATAAGGCGTTGATAATCTTTGATGATTTCTATCTGCTTCGTCTTTATAGTATCGTCCTGTTTCTCCAGCACCTCATCTAATAATGAGTTAATATTCACGGGTTGTAAGTCATTAAATATTCCGTAGTCAATACTAGAAAGGAGTATTAGGTTATCGTTGAGCCTGGTCAGGCGCAGGGTGCTTTCGAGGGTATCCTCGAGGAGGATCTTCTCGCCCTGCCTCATTTGAGGAGATTTGAGAAGTTTACGGATGTTTTCCTTGATTCTATTGAGAGGAGATTGTAATTCAGCAGTAGCTTTTTCCGTGAATTGTTTATTAGTTGAGTAATGGTTTTGTATCCGGTTAACCAACTCATGGACATATTGCTGCATTTCATTAAGCGGAGCAAAAGAAGAAACCTCAAAATCTACAGGTGATGGCCGGTCAATGTCAAAAGATTCCAGCTTTTTGAGTGCTTTGTGGAATTCTTTTCTTAATTTTTGATGATGTCTTAGATATAAATATCGGCAACCCAAAAGTAAAAAAAGGAGAGATAAAAAGAGGAGAGCCAAAAGCTGGACATAGAAAATAGAGCCTTGATTTGGAAGCAACAAAAGTATGAGTGCCGCATCCATTAGCCCAACCACAGAGAATAGAACAAGGTAGCTATAAACATCGGGCATAAATCTTTTAAGGTGGTTACTGCTCAACTAAGTCCTTGGTTTTTGATTATTTATTTCAAAGAACAAAGTTAGCGAGAGAGAAAGGATTCTGAAAATAAAGGCCGTAATTTAGTGTTAATGCTAGTTTAAGCTTTGGTGTTAAAATTGTTAAAGCGGGAGGGGGGATAAAACATGAGTCATCCCGAATTTTCGGGATGACTCATATTTACTTTGTGAAAGAACTAAAATAATTATTGTGCTTCTTCAACCGGATCAGCTTTCAACGTGAACGTTCTCTCAACCGGATTCAGTGGAGCGTCAATTGGATTTCCTTTAGCATCTACTAAAGTCAATTTCACTTTGTTCTCACCCATTGGTAGACCTTCAAGATAGTAAGGGCGCCATTGGCTGATCATAAATCTGTTGCCATTAACTTCAGCTTTGATTTGGTAATCCCTGCCCAGTTCGACATTTACAGGGTAGAAATCCAGCATCACTTTGTCAGTTTCTTTTTTACCCACGTATGTACCCTTTGGGCGGCTGTAGAACAAAACAGGCTCTTTGATATCTTCTGAAGCAGTAATTGATTTACCTTCTACGGTAATCTTTTTGGCTACATGTGCTTTAGGGGTTTTGATACTTTCGTGATAAGAACGCGAGAGGAATGCTAACATGTGATGTTCGCCATCCTCAATGTCATAATCGAATTCCGCTTCATATTTAGCGGCATAGGGTTTATTATCGACGATAAGGTGAATATGCTGCCCCTTTGCTGAGTTGGCACACATTTTTCTGGGGGCATCAGAAGTTTGGACGCCTAACTGGTAGGATTCTCCTCCGATTCCGAAATTGAATTTACCGCTTTTGTAATCAACGCTGGTAATTTCAGCATCCTCGAATTTAACAGATACCGGGAAAGGAATCATTCTAACAGATTTAGCCTTGGCTTCATCTGCTTTCTTTGCTTCTTTTTGGGCAGCTTTATCGTCGCCTTCGGCATTATTGGCTCCCGTTTGGCTATCCGTAGCCGGTCCGCCGCAGGCAAAAAATAGTGTGCAAACACTAAGGATGTAAAGTAAGTTTTTCATAAATGTAATGATATTTATATTGCTAATTAAATTTTTTCACAATTTATGTCAAAGAATTTTTTTTCATTATAACATTGCATTGGTGATTGGTGTTTAAGCAATAGCAAATTTAAATAGGAAGCAGTGAAAAAAAGTATAGATTTAAAAGTGGAAGGAATGACCTGCACGAACTGTGCTGCGAGCATAAAACGTTTCCTGGAAAGAAAGGGAATGGAAGAGGTCGTCGTAGATTTTGCCTCAGATTCAGTTTACTTTGAAATGGTCGAAAATGATGAGGCGCTGGATAAAGTAAAGGCGGGCATCCATAAATTAGGCTTTGAAGTGCTTGAAAACGAGGATGAAACCAGCCAGAAATGGTGGACTTTGGAGCGAAAAGTATGGATTTCGGCTGTTTTTACTTTGCCCTTACTAATGGGGCATATTTTAATGGCTATTCATTTTAATTCGACCCTGACAGTTTGGCTGGCGAAAACGCATTGGATGCAATTGGTACTGTGTTTACCTGTGTTTTTAATAGGAATAGCACATTTTGGTCGAAGTGCCTGGAGCTCTACCAAAACCGGCGTTCCAAATATGGATGTTCTGATCTTTTTGGGAAGTACAGCTGCCTTCATTTACAGCTTGGTGGGCCTTTTTATGAATGAAGCAAATTATATTTTCTTCGAAACATCGGCCACTATAATTACTCTGGTCCTCGTTGGTAACCTTCTTGAAAAGCGAGCAGTAAGCCGCACAACCGCTGCTGTAGAGGAACTGGCCAGACTTCAACCGAGAAAAGCGAACAGAATAAAAACGGATGGCAGCATTGAAACCGTCGACCTGCAAATGGTTCATGTAGGTGATGTGCTGCAAATCAATGAGGGGGATAGTATTCCTACCGATGGAAGCATCGAATACGGAGAGGTGCTGGTAGATGAGTCAATGCTTACCGGCGAAAGCTTACCCGTACTTCGCCGAGTTGGTGAAGGTGTAGTGGGTGGATCCATTGTTGTAAATGGAAATTGTCAGTTTCGGGTTAATGCGACGGGGAAAAAGGCCGTACTAGGGCAAATAATCGAATTAGTGAAGAAGGCTCAGCTGGAAAAGCCCGGCCTTCAGAGGCTTGCAGATAGGATTAGCGCTGTTTTTGTTCCTGTTGTAGTTGGTTTGGCTCTGCTTACCTTCATTTTAGCCTATTTTGTTTTCCAGATTTCTCTTACGCAGGCGATTATGAATAGTATTGCCGTACTGGTGATTTCTTGCCCTTGTGCTTTGGGGCTGGCTACGCCCACCGCTGTTACCGTTGGAGTTGGTTTATTAGCTAAAGCTGGAGTACTGGTGAAAGGAGCTCAGACAATGGAGACTTTCGAAAATATTAAGCGCTTTGTTTTTGACAAAACGGGAACGCTGACTACAGGAGATTTTGCAGTTAAAAAGGTTAATTATCATCATCAAGATAAAGAATGGGTTAATGCGCTTATATATCAATTGGAAAAGCACTCCAACCACCCCATTGCCAGATCCTTAATTAAGTCGCTTGGAAATAATGGATCACAGCTCCTGCTAGAAAATATAGAAGAAATTAGAGGTGTTGGGGTAAGAGGGCGCATGCTTGATTCCGGGCTTGAAGTAGGCCTGGGTTCTTCAGCCATCGCCCCGGAAGTCACCAGCGGCCTTAGCCATGATTTATACCTGACTTCTGACAAGCAACTTCTGGCTACTGTTGATATCGCTGATGAAATCCGCTCAGATGCAGCTGAAATGGTCCGTTATTTAAATAATAATCATTTGGAGACGGTCTTGTTAAGTGGTGATCGCGAGCAAAAAACTGCCGAAGTGGCCCGGAATTTAGGCATTGATATTTATTTTGCCGGGCACCGTCCTGAAGATAAGCTGAAAAAAATTACCGAACTTTCTAACGATAAGCCTACCGCTATGATTGGAGATGGCATTAACGATGCTCCGGCACTGGCCAGGGCTGATCTTGGCATTTCTATCAGTGGAGGTACAAAAGTAGCCATTCAATCTGCTCAAATTATTTTATTGAATGGAAAACTTTCACAATTACCGAAAGCTATTGAAATAAGTAAAAAAACGGTTCGAACCATCAAGCAAAACCTATTTTGGGCCTTTGCCTATAATGTAGTAGCCATTCCAATTGCCGCTGTAGGGTTGCTCAACCCAATGTGGGCGGCTTTTTTCATGGCTTTCTCAGATATAGTAGTAATCGGGAATTCCTTATTATTGTATTGGAAAAATAAACCTTCTTTGCAATAGCGTACACTTGGCTCTAGATGATTTCATTTGGTAAACATTTTAAGAACAAAAAAATGAGTCATCCCGGATTTTCAGGAACTTCATAGTGTCACAAGGATTAAGAATAGGTGCTGTAATTCAATGTTTTAGAACCGGCCTTATTCAATTTAGGCTGCCAGCCTTTCAAAAAGCGTTAAGAATTGAATACAGCCTTGATTTTTTGCTACTTTTTCATCAAGGAAAAAGTAGATAAATACCTAATTAACAGTTACATGTAAAGATTTTTTCCAAACATGAGCTATTTCGAAAATTTGGGATGACTCATGTTTAAGGACTTCCCAAATTAATTTCGACCAAATGAAATCATCTAGAACCGTAAACTTTTATCTAATGAGAAAACTCAAACTACAAGAACTTGGCAGAATAAATGTCGAAGCATTTAAAACCATCCCCAAAACCCCTTTAATAATTGTGCTGGATAATATTCGCTCCGGTTTGAACGTGGGTTCCGGTTTTAGAACTGCTGACGCTTTTGCATTGAACAAGATTGTCCTTACAGGCATTAGCGCTAAACCACCGCATCGGGAAATCCTGAAAACGGCTATTGGAGCAACGGAAGCAGTGGATTGGGAATACTACGAATCCGTGGAAGAGGCGGCGATGCAGCTTAAAAAGGAAGGCTGGGAACTCATAGCTATCGAGCAAACAGATGAAAGCGTCCCGCTTCAGGAATTTGAGATTGATCCAAAGAAAAAATACGTGCTAATTTTGGGCAATGAAGTAAGAGGCGTATCCGATCAAGTGCTTCCGCTAGTTGATCACGCTGTAGAAGTTCCTCAATTTGGAACCAAACATTCTTTGAATATAGCCGTTTGTTTAGGGATTGTATGCTGGCATTTTTTCAAACATTTAAAATTTAATTGATGGCTTATTGGCTTGTAAAATCGGAACCCTTCAAATACAGCTACGACGATCTGATCGCTGAAAAACGCACCATGTGGGATGGCGTTCGCAATTATGGAGCACGCAATAATATGCGGGCAATGAAGGAGGGAGAACTGGTATTATATTATCACAGTAGAGAAGGGCTGGAGATCGTGGCAGTTTGCAAAGTTGTTAAAGAACATTATCCGGATCCCACGGCTGAAAAAGGAGATTGGTCCGTAGTAGAAATTGAGCCTGTTAAGCGTTTAAATCGCCCTGTCACCTTAAAAGAAGTGAAAGCGGATCCTGTTTTAAAAGAAATGGCTCTTGCCAAAAACAGTCGGCTGTCCGTTTCGCCAGTTACAGATGAGGAATTTATTCGGGTATTAGATCTATCAGAAACCACGCTTGATGATCATTGATCAAATCGTAGTCCCAGGCGAAGGCCAAATTCCCAGTTATCGATGTCGCTGCTAGCAGAGCCCGTCGATTGTCCACCAGAAATTAGACTTTCAAGATCTGACCATTCCGAATTAAAGGTTTTGGAATAACGAATGATTGGACTGATGGTTACTAAATCGGTTAACCCTATGTCCAAACCTGCCCCAATACTTGCTCCAAGAGCGATAGCGGTTTCATCCGTTGACTGATCTTCTATTTCTGTTCGGTGTTGCACTGAAATAAAGCGAGGCGCCAACTGCAGGAAAAAGCCTTTCTTAAAAATAGGGTCCGATTTAGAGAAGGTCGGGCAGTCACAATCCCCATAAAAGTCAAAAGGATAAAAGTTTACATTGAAAAACAAGCCTATTAAATTACTGGAAGCAGTAAAAGGAACATTTTGGTCAGCTAATTGGAAATTTTCCTCGAAACGACTGTAATTCAGTTCAGGCAAAAACTCAATACGAATATTTTTTAATCGAAACCAGTAATCAACACCAAAGGAAAAGCCTTGACTATAAAAATTGATTTCTTCGGCTGGCGCAGTATTATTCCGGATGTATTCCTCAACCAGCGGATCCCAGTCGGGGGTGTTGGTAGATAGAAAATAGCCGCTCAATCCGATTTGAGCGAAGATGGCATGGGAAGCTAATAAGATCGAAATAGTGAAAAAATATTTTAAATTAGTTTCTTTCATGATCAGGAAGTACGGAGTTGTTCAAAAAAATCGTTCTTTCACATTTTCTGTCAAAGAACTAAAAATCTTTAACGAGGAATAGTCCTTTGAAGTATATATTTTTGTCAGCAATTCTCGGTTTGAAAACCGAAAATTAAATTTACGCCGCTTCGCGGCGATATTTTATTTCGAGTCATTCCGGAGGGGTATTTTGGCTTTGCCAAAATACCCCTCCGGAATGACTCGGCAAAGAATTTTCGCGCCGTAGGCGCTTTTGTTTTTCCCAAGCGAGCATCGCTGAGGACTTGATCTTTAATCAGAAGGACAATAGACTTGTTCTGGAACTCCGGAACAAGTCTATTTGAAGAACTAAAATAATCGTTCTTTGACAAATTGTGTGGAACTTCAAAATGATAAGCATTGAATGCCCCTGTGGCTGAAAGGATTATCATTTTAAAGTTCCATTTTTCACAATTTATGTCAAAGAACTAAAATAATTAAACGCATACATTTTTAATGAAAACCAAAAAGTTAGAGCGCGAAAAGGTAAAAGTAGTCACACTGGGTTGTTCCAAAAATCTGGTTGATTCGGAGAATATTATCACCCAGTTGGAAGGAAATGAATTTCAGGTAAAAAGGGAAGAATCTGAAGAGGATGTAGATATCGTTATTGTCAACACCTGTGGCTTTATCGATGTAGCCAAAGAAGAATCTATTGATACGATTTTGCACTATGCGTCGGTAAAATCAGCGGGCGAAATTGAGAAACTAATCGTTACGGGTTGCCTCTCTCAGCGGTATAAAGATGATCTCGAGGCTGAAATCCCCGAAGTAGATGCTTTTTACGGAACCCTGGAGTTGCCGGCTCTCATGGCCAGATTAGAGGCTGATTATAAGCATGAACTGATTGGTGAACGGAGTATTACCACACCTCCTCATTATGCTTATTTAAAAATATCCGAAGGTTGTAACCGAACCTGCTCTTTTTGTGCCATTCCTCTGATGCGTGGAAAACATATTTCGAAGCCTGTTGAGCAGATTGTTCAGGAGGCAAGCAGCCTGGCCAGGAGAGGGGTGAAAGAAGTAATGCTTATTGCACAGGAATTAACCTATTATGGCCTTGATATTTACAAGGAAAGAGCCCTTCCTAAATTGTTGCGCGCGCTCGGGAAAGTTGAAGGTATCGAGTGGATTCGCTTGCATTATGCTTATCCCAGTAAATTTCCGCTTGAAATCATAGATGTTATTGCCGAGGAACCAAAGGTGTGCAATTACCTCGATATGCCTCTCCAACATATTAACGATGGGGTACTGAAAGGCATGCGCCGCCAAATTACGCGAGCAGATAGTATTGAACTGATTGAAAATATTCGCCAAAAATTACCGAACATT
This sequence comes from uncultured Saprospiraceae bacterium, assembly GCA_964537285.1. GTDB lineage: Bacteria > Bacteroidota > Bacteroidia > Chitinophagales > Saprospiraceae > CAZHZT01. The sequence goes on from CAZHZT010000004.1 coordinate 74,959, forward strand.
TGCCTGAGAACAACAATGCTGGTGGGCTTTCCCGGGGAGACCGAAGAAGCTTTTGAAGAGCTTTGCCAGTTTATTAAAGATTATCGTTTTGACCGGCTGGGGGTATTTCAGTACTCCCATGAAGAAGGAACCTCCGCTCATGAATTGGAGGATAATATTCCTCCGGAGGTAAAGCAAGAACGTGCAAACCGTTTGATGGCGATCCAACAAGAAATTTCTTTTCAGAAAAATCAGGAAAAAATAGGCCAGACGCTTAAAGTGTTGTTCGATAGAAAAGAAGGCGGGTATTTTATTGGTCGTTCGGAAGCGGATAGCCCTGAAGTAGATAATGAGGTGCTGGTTAATGCTGCTGAAAGTTTTGCCCGCATTGGTGATTTTGCTCAAGTTTTAATTACGGATGCGACAGAATATGATTTGTATGGGAAAATAACAAAATAAGAAACCATTTTTCTATTAACCTGTTAGGCCTTGAGTAAAAATTTAATTATTCGGAAAAAGTCCTTTATGCACGACGATACAAAATCTGTTTTTACACAGGCTTTTAATCCCTATTTACAAGCGGCTACTGTTTTAGGAGCCGTGCTTATAGTTATGATTGGTGGTTTTTTAGTAAAGTTAACCGGGTTAATAACTGTTGGTGATCGCTTCCCTTGGCTTACGGCAGCTTCCTTCATGCTCTTTTTCGCCGTTTTTAATAGTGTTTTTAGCCTTTCGGCAAAAGAAATGAACGCTTACTGGAGCAAATCTATGTTCTCTTTTATGGGACTGGCTGTATTATCCGGAGGTTTGGCTTATCTTTTTTCTGCTATTGCCATTCAGGATGCGGGTTCTTACACCTGGATTTATGTGGTTGTAACCATTGGATACCTGGTTTTCATGTCAATGATGCGCCTGATGCGCAATATTGTAGAATTTGCGGAGCGGGAAGAATGGAATAGCCCAAAAATGAGAAGTAGAAAAAGAAAGTGATAAGGTGGGAATAGAAGAGGCTGTCTCATAAGTAGGTTCGTTGCGCTTGGCAGGAAATTTTCTTTTTGAGAGACGTTCTTTTTTTAAATTTTTACTAAAATTTAAAAAAAGAACGCCTCTCAATAGAAAGTACTCCTCCCGAGCTAAACGAACCTACTTATGAGACAGCCTCTTCTATTCATAAATTATTCAGCGATTCTCGCTTTTGAAAATAAACGCGCCTACGGCGCGAAATTTCTTTTTAAGGTTGACCTGAAGGGCAATTTGGCGAAGCCAAATTGCCCTTCAGGTCAATCTCTGAAGAAAATCTCCTTGCGGAGTGCCTTAAAAGGAAATACTGCTGCGCAGCACACACAATTTGGGTTTTTAAACCGAGCATTGCAGCAACTTTTTTCTAAAAGGCAAAACCTACAGAAGCAATGAACATCTTATTTTTTGCATCATTGCCGACTAAGAAATTACTAATGCCTTCCTCGTAGCTTACGTCTATCGTAAAAATCAGGATGTCAATGCCAATGCCTCCCAGAATACCCCAGCTGAGGTCTTCGATGTCATCTTTGGTATAAGCGAAGGTAGATTTTTCGTCGACACCTAACAAGAGTGTGGGGACAATACCTGCACGTAAATGAATTTGAACCAATCCTTTTTCCTCACCTGTAAGGAAAATACCTGCGGTAACCGGTACTTTTAAGGTTTGAAAAGAGCTTTCCTCTTCAATATCCTCAACTGTAGTTCCGTCTCCCTCCCGGATAAGGCGAGAGGAGGTATTCAAATAATGAACCCCGGGTTGAAATAGAAACCAGCCTCCACGCATTCTAAGGTCCATACCAAGGTTCCAGCCTAAGCGGCCTTCCCATGCTTCATCCGAATCTATTCCTCCTGGTAAATCAGTGTCTGAGTCATATTCGCTGTCAAGTATTGAGCCATTTATCCCTACTTTGGGGCTTAAACTTAACTGAGCCTGCATTTCTCCATATCCGAATAGAAGAAATAAACAAATAACTGAAAGAATGATCTTGTGCATAAGTTTGGAGTTTTTCTTCAATATACAAAAAAATACAGTGCGGGAAAGGGGGGAACATAAAAAGGGGGAGGTTTTTTGAGCGATTCTCGCTTTGGAAGTAAACGCGCCTACGGCGCGAAATTCCATTGAGAGGGAGTCCTAAGGGACAATTTTGCGAAGCAAAATTGTCCCTTAGGACTCCCTCATAAGAAAACACCGTCGCGAAGCGGCGTGAATTTGTTTTTGGATTTCCAAAACAAGAATCGCGGGCAAATTATATGGCTATTTCACATACATCACGTCTTTCACTGCCTGAATAACCCGGGCTGGGTTCGGCAAGTAAGCATCTACCAGAGTAGGCGCATAAGGCATGGATGTATCTGTGGAATTGATCCGCGTTACGGGTGCATCCAGGTAATCGAATGCATATTTCTGTACTTCGTAGGCAATTTCAGATGAAACACCTGCAAATGGCCAGGATTCATCTACGACAATCAGGCGATTGGTCTTTTTTACGGACTCTACGATTGTGTGATGATCCAAGGGGCGAATCGTGCGCAAGTCAATCACTTCGGCGGAGATATTGTCTTTGGCCAGTTCATCAGCGGCTTCAGAAGCGACTTTCATCATTTTGTTATAAGAAACGATGGTCACATCGGTTCCTTCCCTGCGAACAGCGGCTTTTCCAATCGGTACCAGATATTCTCCTTCCGGCACCTCTCCTTTGTCTCCATATAAGATTTCAGACTCCATCATACATACCGGATCATTATCTCGAATAGCTGACTTTAACAGGCCTTTGGCATCGCGTGGATCAATGCAAGAGACCACTTTCAGGCCTGGTACATTTGCCATCCAACTCTCAAAGGTTTGTGAGTGCTGTTGTGCCAATTGTCCTGCAGAACCGGAAGGCCCTCTGAATACGATTGGGCACATGAATTCTCCTGAAGACTGGGAGAGGGTTTTGGCCGCGTTGTTAACAATTTGATCAAAAGCCAATACTGCAAAGTTCCAGGTCATGAATTCTATGATCGGACGAAGGCCATTCATAGCAGCTCCAACACCAATACCCGCAAAACCTAGTTCTGAAATAGGGGTATCGATCACGCGTTTTTCACCAAACTCTTCGAGCATTCCTTTACTTACTTTATATGCTCCGTTGTATTCAGCTACTTCTTCTCCCATTAAAAACACGGTTTCATCTCTTCTCATTTCTTCCGACATGCCTTCGCGCAGGGCATCTCTTAAAGCCAACATTCTTGCCATGGTAATCTTTTATGTTTGTATTAATATTAATGGTTCTTTGATATAATTTGTCAAAGAACGAAGTTAATTTAAAAAAAATCGAACGCCAAACATGGGTCATCCCGGATTTTCAGAATGACTTATTGGATACGGTACATTTCACGTACGCTCTCCATTTTTCAGCGAGCAAAAATAATAAAAAATAGTTCTTTGGCATAAATTGTTGGGTTCAGGATGGTAGCATCCTGAACCCAATTTGTCAAGGAACGTAAAAAATTAATCTGGTTTAAACTTGTTCACTACATATCCTCTCTGCGATTTGTTTCACATCCATTCCCTGAAAACGACCGGAAGACATGAACAGCAGGTTCGTATTGTTCCAATCCTTAACATTATCAATAAAAGCTTCTAAATCTTTTTTGTTCGTAAATACTTGAAGATCTTCCCTTTTAAAATGGTTTTTGACCATTTTTTCGGAAAGAGGCGGCAGCTTCTTCATTTCCAGAGTATGCTCACTGTAAAAGACTATCGCTGTATTGGCCTCGTCTAGCGTACCTGCATAAAGTGATATAAAGGCAGGATTCAGACTGCTAAATGTGTGCAACTCCAGGCAAGCTATGAGTTTTCGACCGGGATACTGAGCTTTTACCGCTTTGGTTGTCGCATTAACTTTTGAAGGAGCGTGGGCAAAATCCAAAAATACTGCTTGGGTATCCGTTTGGGCCAGCAATTGCAAGCGCCTTGCTGCACCCCGGAACTGACTGATTGCCTCGAGGAATTCCTCGGCTTTAACGCCTAGTTCTTTACAAGCCAGATAGGCAGCCATCATATTTTCTACATTGTGCTGACCGATGGTGCTCACTTCAACCGGAGGGTGGTCTTCCGGCATGATTGTTGTCTTTCCGTCTCTGACCTCGAATGGAAAGGCGTGATAGGGGATGGATTGTACTTCTGGCGGTCGTCGGGAAGTGATTTCTTGCAGCTCGATGTCGGGCTGATACCAAATTAGCTTAGCATCTGCCTTAAGGCTAAGAATCAACTGCTCAAATTGTTGGCGGTAGTTGTCAAAAGTAGGAAATACATTAATGTGATCCCAGGCAATACCGGTAATGATGAGTATATCAGGATCATAGTGAAAGAACTTCGGCCTCGTGTCAAGTGGAGAGGATAAGTATTCATCTCCTTCTAAAACGATTATCGGGGCATTGCTGAGCCTTACCATGGTGTCAAATCCGTCAAGCTGAGCTCCAACGAGGTAGTCAAAGTCCCATTGGAGATATTTCAGGACATGCATGATCATGGAGGTGGTGGTTGTTTTTCCATGACTTCCAGCTACGACCAGGCGTTTTTTATCCTGGGAATGTTGCCCAATAAAGGAGGGAAAAGAATATACAGGAATGTTTTTTTCAATAGCCCGGATGAGCTCCGGATTATCTTTACGAGCGTGCATGCCAACAATTACGGCATCTAATTCGTTGATAATCATATAGGGGTTCCAACCTTGGTAATCGGGTAAAAGTCCGGCTTTTTGGAGGTTCGTCCGGGCAGGATCATAGATCTCGTCATCGGAACCACTGACTTGGTGGCCATTTTGAGCGAGTGCTAAAGCGAGGTTGTGCATGACACTCCCTCCAAGGGCAATTAGGTGAATGCGCATAAAAGTTTTCTTAGTTGCTTAAAAACAAACAGGTTTTCGCAATAATAAAAAAATCATAATCGTTTGACGCTAAAATTCCTACCTATTGAGATAATATTTACGTATTGATTATGAGGCTAATTTGTAGTTATGCCTTAATTTTGCACCCGTTTTTGGTTACATAGGAAAAAATGTCCCTATTTTATATTTAATTCAATTCGAAAAAAATTCTAAAGATGAAAATACAAAATCTTAAGAAGTCTGTTGCTATTATAGCTGCATTTTCTGTTCTAACCGCATTTGGAGCATGCAATCGCGGAGTTGGTTGCCCGTCGAATTTCTCAGCAAAAGCTGTTGTTGCAGAAGTAGCAGCTGATGTAGCAGCTGATTTTGCAGAAGCAATGAAGCCTTAATTTATCGCCTTTGTGTGTTAAGTAGTTCACGGAATTAAACTGAATAAACTAAGGTTTTTGAGTTGGAGGTCGACACTTTTTTGGGATTTTTCGAAGAAAAATCCCAAAAAAGTGTCGACCTCCAAGCAAAAAATGCTTCTACAGAGGGCAAAGATTATTTATATAGTCTATTTCCGTGAACTACTTAAGCGTTTTATAAGATAACGGGTATAGCTTTTATCAAAAAAAGCTATACCCGTTTTTAAAACTCTAAAGGCAAACAATTACTTTCTGTTATGAAAATTGTAGAAACAGAAGATGGTTCTCATACCCTTTATTCTGAAAAGTACGGTGTTCATTATCATTCTGTTTATGGAGCCATTCAGGAAAGTAAACATGTGTTTATTGATGCTGCTCTCAGGCTCAAGGCTGTTGCCATAAATGAGTTACATATTCTGGAAATTGGTTTTGGAACAGGGCTCAATGCTTTGCTTACGGCTATAGAAGCCGAAAAACGGAACCTGAAGGTCTTTTATACTGGTATTGAGAAGTTTCCGGTCGAAAAAGCTGTTTATTCCCAGCTCAATTATCTGTCCTATTTACAGGAATATGATGTGGGGGATTTTTTCCTGAATCTTCATGAACTACCGTGGAATGTCTCAAATCCAATGAATGATCATTTTTCCTTGCTCAAGGTAGAAGGAGAAATTGAAGCCATTAATTATTCCCATCAATTCGATATCATTTATTTCGATGCTTTTGCTCCCAATTCCCAACCGGAACTCTGGGAAAAAGCCGTCATGGAAAGGATGTACCATGCTTTGAAAAAAGATGGAGTTTTGGTAACCTATTGTGCTAAAGGCGTAGTAAAAAGAACCTTAAAAGCAGTCGGTTTTAGCATCGAAGCCATCCCCGGGCCTCCGGGAAAGCGCGAAATGACCAGGGCCACTAAATAAATTTTGGTTAACGGAAAAGGGTTAGCGGCCAACGTCAAAAAACTGCTAAACTCCTAGTTCTTGAAGCACTAGTATGGAAGCATTTCAAAAGACATCTATTCAGAAATAATATATTGTCTTAAAATACTCAGGCATTAAAAACCGGGCATTGGAAAAGAAGATTGTTCCATGGGAATTTACAGGTTTTTTCACCTAATATACATACCGATTTAGATAGATTTCCTAACTTGCCAGTCAAACTATCATATAGATTAAAGAAATTATTGAGACTGTCCAAAAAATCGTTCTTTGCGATTGGTAAGGAAATTTTATTTGGAGATAGACGCTTGTTTAAGTGGGTATTCAAAGAAAAATCTCCCAACAATATCAAAAAGAATTCTGGAGAGATCAAAGAACGTAAATTTTTTATCTCAAATCAATCTATAATAGAAACATGAAGAAGCTTGCCCTGCATTGGAAAATTATCATTGGTTTGATACTGGGGATCATCTACTCCTTATTGTCCAGTGAATTTGGATGGAATGAATTCACCAGGGATTGGATCAATCCTTTCGGAACGATTTTTATTCGATTGCTGAAATTTATAGCGGTTCCTCTTGTATTATTTTCAATTATTAGCGGTGTAGCCAGCCTGCCTGATGCCAGTAAATTAGGAAGAATGGGAGCCAAAACCCTTTTGGCTTATCTGGTTACTACTGTAGCCGCGGTAACGGTAGGCTTGTTAGTTGTTAATCTTACCCAACCTGGAACATACATCGCGGAAGAGCAGCGTGTGAAAAACCGCATCGAATACGAACGCTGGGTTCAAAGAACAGAAGGTGTTGAGATATTAGACAATAAGAATTTACTTAACGACCCCAAATATGCCAACCTGATAGCGGATACAGAAGAAGCTGTCGAAACAGAAAAAGTAAAAGTGGAGGATAAAGTGGCGATGGCAGAGGAGTTTAAAAATTCCGGGCCCCTGCAATTTATCGTGGATATGGTGCCGGAAAATATATTCGCAGCCTTGTCAAGTGGTAAACTAATGCTTCAGGTGATCTTCTTTGCAATCTTTTTTGGCGTCATGCTCTTAATGATCCCTGAAGAAAAAGCGAAACCTGTGGTGAATATCGTAGATGGGGTAAATGAAGTATTTCTGGCAATGGTCAATGTCGTAATGGAAGCAGCTCCTTTCTTTGTTTTTGCACTCATGGCAGGGGTTATTGCTCAAATGGCCGATACTACGCAGGAGGTATTAGAAATATTTAAAGGATTACTTACTTATTCTCTCGCGGTGGTTGCAGGCTTACTTTTTATGATCTTTGTTTTTTATCCGATTATGGCCATTGTTATTATTCGTAATGTTTCTTACGGTGAGTTTTTCCGGAGAATCAGCCCCGCTCAGTTTCTCGCTTTTTCTACTAGTTCCAGTGCAGCGACATTGCCGGTCACTATGGAATGTGTAAGAGAAAACATGGGGGTATCATCTAATGTAACTAATTTTGTATTACCTATTGGCGCTACTGTGAATATGGATGGAACCAGCTTGTATCAAGCTGTTGCTGTGGTTTTTCTGGCCCAGATGCACATGGTAGATCTTTCAATTGCACAACAATTGACGATCGTTTTGACTGCCACCCTGGCTTCCATTGGTTCTGCTGCCGTACCCAGTGCCGGTTTGATCATGATGATCATCGTGCTGCAATCTGTCGGGCTTAACCCCGCCTGGATTGCGATTGTCTTCCCTGTTGACCGGATTCTGGATATGTGCCGCACTGTCGTGAATGTTACAGGAGATGCCACTGTTTCGAGTATCATTGCAAAATCGGAAGGTGAATTGGCAGTAATAGGGGAGAAAGGCTAAGCCTGAAGAAAAAGCTGCGCTAGCAGCGAAATACCTTATCCTGGGGCGTTAGCCCCAATAAATAAAGTTGGAAAAATTCAACGCAAAATAGGTTAAATATGAAAACATCGTACAAAACATTTAAAGCGCTAATGGCCTTGTTAGCGGCACTAGGCTTTTTAGCTTTTATTTCCTGGTTTTTTCTGCCTTCGAATCAATCAAAAGAGTTTCCGGCTCCTACCGGAGGAGAAACAATCATAAAGTTTGGAGAAGAAGAAGGTGATAACCAGGCCAAAAGAGAAAAGTGGTTTGAGCTAATGCATAGCCATGCCCCCGGCAATGACTGGCGGGCTATGGAATATATCAATGCTATCGATCGCATTGAAAAACGCCAGAATGCTGTACAGCAAAGAGGAAATGGCGATCTGGAGATCCTTGCTGATGGAAATTTGCGGGGCTATTGGTATGAAAGAGGGAGCATCAATCAGGCAGGAAGTGTTTTTGATACAGAATACGATCCGGATACTGATATCATTCATACTATATCCGCTGGTGGAAGTTTATGGAAAGGAAACCGGGATGGCTCCAATTGGGAAGTCGTGAATCAGGATCTGCGCTTCAATAATGGATTGTTAGAAGTAATCGATTGGAATGGCGAGGAAAGAATGCTGGCTATGATCAGCAGAATACCTCATTTTTCCACTGATCTTGGAGTTACATGGACAGCTTCCACAGGAATTACTTACGATGATAGTTGGGGGAACTTCGGTAGCCCGCTCGTTCACCGTCAATCTAATAATGTTTATGTTCTTGCGAAAAAGTCTTATTGGGTCAACGCCTTTTTGTTTAAATCAACAGATGGGGGAGAAACTTTTTATCCTATTTTCCAATTTGACACGCACGATATGAATCGATTGGATATGGAGCAACCCTATGGCTCCGACAATATTTATCTGGTTTATAAAAAGGACAATTCCACGAACTTTTATCTGGTCAATGAGGATACTGAAGAATTAGATCTCTTAAACTCTACCAGTGATTTCATCTTCAATAACCGTCGCGCTAATCTCGAAGGAACAACCATTGATACTTTCGAACGCTGGATTTCATATAGTAATATGGATGGAGATGAAGGGGTTTTTGTCTCGGAGGATTTTGGGGCTACCTGGATCAAAAAAGGCGTAATGGATGCTTCTCCCTGGCGGGTGGGTATTTACATTTCTCCTTCTAACCCGGATGCTTTGTATATGGGAGAGGTTGAATGTTTCCGTTCAATGAATGGAGGTGCTAACTGGCAGAAAGTAAATAATTGGTACGATTACTATGGTAATGAAGCCTATACGCTTCACGCTGACATTATGCATTTTGCCGAATTTAACGACGCTGATGGAAATCCATTCCTGTTGATCAGCAATCATGGAGGAATGAGTATTTCTACAAATTATCTTGCTACTAACCAAAATATTGGGTTACTGGGGTTGAACGTGAGCCAGTATTACAGCGTTCGAAGCCAGCCTGGAAGTCCTTACAATGTATTTGCCGGTTCCCAGGATCAAGGTTTTCAAAGAGCCTTTTCTTATGGCCAGGACATTTTTGATTTCGATCAGGTCATCTCAGGGGATTATGGCCACATTGTTTTCACCGGCAATGGGAATAACTTATGGACTGTTTACCCGGGTGGCTGGGTAACTTATTACTCTCAGGCTGCTTTTGGTGGCTATGATGCCGCCTATGATTTGGATTCCGAAAATGAATCTGTTTGGATTCCACCTTTAATGCCTCATCCGGATAAATCTGAAAACACTGTTTATATGGCAGGAGGAAATGTCAATGGAGGCCCGGGTTCTTACATCATCGAGTTAACAGCCCAGGGGAATACTATCCAGGCGAGTCAATTGCCATTTGATTTTAAAGCTGCCTCCGGTGGAGAAGTATCGGCAATAGCGAGTTCCGCGGTTAATCCGGACTTGTGGTATGCCGCAACCACTAACGGGCGTTTCTTTTACTCCACAGATGGTGGTTTGAACTGGACGATCAATCAGGCTGGATTACCTTCAGGCCATTACTTATATGGCCAGGCAATATATCCTTCTCAATTCGAAGAAGAAACCGTTTACCTTGGGGGAAGTGGTTATTCGAATTCACCCGTATATAAATCTGTGGATGGTGGGCAAACTTTCGAGCCTATGAACGACGGTTTACCTCCGACCTTGGTTTTTGGTTTGGTTGCTGATCCGGAAGAGAAAATGTTATTTGCAGGCACTGAATCCGGGCCTTATGTCTACTTGCTTGAAGAGGAAATGTGGTATGATATGACTGGTGAGAGTGCACCAGCCCAAACGTATTGGTCGGTTGAGTTTATCCCCGAATGGAACACCGTACGTTTCGGAACCTATGGAAGAGGAATCTGGGATTTTGAAATTAAGGAAATTGTGAGCACAGATCAAGCAAATGCAATCACGAGCAATAATTTTGAAGTCTTCCCTAATCCAAGTAGTGGCCTGGTAAATATCAATTTGAATGGTGAATTTGAGTATGCATCCGAAATTGAAGTGGTGCTAATTGATAATTTGGGTAAAGTACTCCAAAGACAAGTTCAGCCTGAGGTGGAAAATTTGCAACTTGATTTTTCCAAATATCCTAAGGGTAACTACTGGCTGGAACTTAATATTAATAATGAAAAAATAGGGGTTAAAAAGTTATTGCTTTTTTAATCCTCTGGGTTCCGGTTTTAATGTATTTCGCGAAAAAAAACATGAGTCATCCCGAGTTTTCGGGATGACTCATGTTTTTTACTTCAACCCATAGTGTTCAGGAAGACGTCCATTGGAGTCAATCCATTCACTAAGGGCGTAGGCAAATCCTTTACCTTCGAAGTTGATTTTGATGATTTCGCCTCTTTTATTAGCCAATTTGTGGATACTTCTGGAGATTTTACCTCTTATTTGCTTTTCGTCCAGGTCTTTATTGTTTTCTCTTGCGAATTGTAATGCGAGATCGAAGAAGTCTGCGTTAATCAAAACGCGGCCTGCTCTTTCGAGGGAGCCTATGACGAAGTTATCCCAGTCGGAAAGTCTGTAACCACCTTTTTTCCTTTTGCGCGGAGAAGCAACAACCAATACACCATTAACATTATCCGTCTCGGCTTTGTCCTGGTTATTATCGGTACTTGCAGCACCTATTTCTTCTGTTACATGTGCATCTGCCGGTAGATAAGTTGTTTTGCTGGCAAAGCTGGCTTGAGTAAAGTAGTTGGTTTTAGTTACTAATCCTCTAAGATCGGCAATAGTATTTTGGGTTTTCTCCATTTGATATTCAAGTTTTCTCAACTCCGATTCGTACTTGCTAATCAAATCTCGGATTTCTAGTTCTGTTAAGTTTAAGGACTGCATGGTAATTCTTTTTATATAATAAAATTAATTGTAGAAAAAAGTCTATTAGTCCGGTTTTGCAACTGCTGATGGAGCGTAATTAGCTAAATTTTATTTAAAAAAAAGCAAAGAACATGGGACTTAGCTTGTCCCGGATACTTTCGGGAGCCCTTAGCTAACTAAGTCAAGCGTTTTTAACGCGATATAAAATAAGATTTAGCAATTTAAGCCCATAACCAGCTGCAAAACAAGCCTATTAGTGAATCGCAACTTGGATTAATTACATATTGTTTTTAGAATCTGGAAAAAGTCCTTCTAGAAAGAGGATAAGAGAAAATTATAGATTTTCCTTCCCATAAAACTTCCACTTTCAATACTCTGGAACATAAGTTAATGAATATTTTGAAGGAAAAAAGAACTATTCAAAATGTTTGTTAACTTATGTGCCAGAGTATTCAAGGCAATAACAATATGCAATTAAATCATTGAAAGTTTTATTTTGGAATATTTGGGTTGTGAAGAGGCTAGGATCTTTTAGCTTAGGTTTTAATTTAGAGGGGTTAAGTTTTTTTCTTAAAAAACATCTATCGTTCTTTGACAAATTGTGTGAAACTTCGAAATGATAATTCTTGAATACCCTTGTGGTTGAAAGGGTTATCATTTTGAAGTTCTATTTTTTCACAATTTAAGTAGCCCAATTCCGTGAACTACTTAAGCCAAAGAACTAAAACATAAAGAGTATAAAGGTTACTTCTTCTTTGACTTTTTTGTAGTTTAGATAACGAATAAATTGTAAATATGTTTTGTTTTTTAGGTGGAAATGTCAATGAAATTACTTAAATAAATAAAATTGAACCACACTTGTAGGAAATGTTAATTCTAACGATTAAATTTCCTTACTACTTTGTAAACTAAGTTAATGAATATTTTGAGCGAAGGGATTTTTTCCTTCAACTTTGTTAAAAAGCCTCGCCGTAGCTAAGACTCAATGTCGTCGACTTAAGCTCTTTCTTTGCCTGGCGCTTTAGCGCCAGGTGCAATGCTAAGGTTCATTGGGGCTTTAGCCTATTAATAACAAAGAGGCTAAAGCCCAATCTGACAATTATTCCCCCGGCACTTCAGTGCCGGGCTGTAAAGAGCTTAAATTGACGACATTGATGCTACCGCTCCGCGGAAGAAATTAGATAGAATAGCCTTTTCCCCGGGAAATACCTGGTGCTACCATCAGTAAGGCCTAACGGCCAGCTTTTTTTCCAATATTTTACAAATGAAAAACAAATTTTGGTTCTAGATGATTTCATTTGGTCGAAATTAATTTAGAAAGCGCTTAAACATGAGTCATCCCGAATTTTAAGGAACTTCATGTTGTCATAATAGCTAATAACAGATGCTGT
>CAZHZT010000005.1:0-84366 GCA_964537285.1 uncultured Saprospiraceae bacterium
GAATACAGCCTTGATTTTTTGCTACTTTTTTATCAAGAAAAAAGTAGATAGATGTCTGATTAACAAAGTATATGTAAACATTTTCTCAAACATGAGTCATCCCGAAAAATTCGGGATGACTCATGTTTGAGAAGGTGCCGAAAACAAGAATTACTGAATTTCCTACCCACATATTTAAGAAATTTTCTAAATTAAAATACTTTATTTTTGCTAAAAAAACAGATAGCCTTTAATTTGGTGTACAAAACAAGCTCGAATGAAAAAAATCAAATGGCTCATAAGCAGGCTGCTTATCCTGACATTATTCCTTTTAGGTATTATCGTAATAAATACGATCACCTTCACCAGCAAACAATTAATTGTAAATCAAAATAAAGTAAACCCAATCAATATCCCTGATTCTTTGGTAGATGCCCTATCTAAAGTAGTACAAATAAAAACCGCTTCGTATAACAACTATCAGGATAGCATCGGCTTGCTTGCGCTAAAACATTTTTTTGAAAATCGCTTCCCCTGGATAGACAGCCTTGTTGACCGTACCATAATCAACCAATTCAGCCAGGTATATAAATGGGCTGGAAGGCGCCCCAAGCTGCCTCCAATTCTACTAACTGCTCACCTGGATGTAGTGCCCCCTGAAAAAGGCAGCCTGGATGAATGGACGCACCCACCTTTTTCCGGTAAAATAGATGAAAACGGCTACGTTTGGGGAAGAGGAACACTCGACGATAAGGTCAGCGCACTAGCTATTCTGGAAACGGTTAATATGTTATTGAAAGAAGGCTATCAACCTGAACGTACTCTTTACCTCGCATTCGGACATGATGAAGAGATCGGCGGAAAAAACGGTGCTCGCCAAATAGCCAATTATTTTAAAGAAGAAAATATTCAATTTGAATTCGTCCTGGATGAAGGCTTAGTCGTTTTAGAAAACGCCCTTCCCGGCCTGAACCCTCCGTTATGCCTTATCGGAATTGGAGAAAAAGGTTATTTCTCAGTAGAACTTACTGCAGAAGCAACTCAGGGAGGGCATTCCTCCATGCCTCCAAAGGAAACAGCCGTGGGTATGCTTAGTGAAGCGATCTTTAAACTACAGTCCAACCCTTTCCCTTCGCGAGTAGATGGTGCTTTAGGGAACATGTTCGACTTCACAGGCCCTGAAATGACCTGGCCCAACAAAGCCATATTTGCCAACCGCTGGCTATTTGGAGGGCTTATCAAATCAACGCTCGAAAAGAAGGGCCCTTCTAATGCTGCTATCCGGACGACAATTGCTCCGACCATGCTTGAGGCCGGAATTAAGGATAATATGTTGCCCAGTTCAGCCAAAGCTACTCTGAATCTCAGATTATTACCCGGCGACAACAGTTTGAAAGCACTTAATTATCTTGAAAAAGTCATCGACAATCCCCAAATTAGTATTACACCTAAAACATCCAACTTCTCAAGCGAGCCATCCACTCTTTCAAGTCATAATTCATTTGGCTTCAAAGTCATTCAGCGATCCGCAAAAGAGGTCTTTCCCGAAGTGGTTGCCGCTCCTTCATTGGTACTGGGCGCTACAGATGGCCGGCATTACAGCGAAGTTGCTCAAGATATCTATCGCTTCCTTCCCGCGGTTTTAAAGCAATCGGATTTAAAAAGAATTCACGGAGTAGACGAAAGGATCCATTCCGAGGCATATAAGAAGATGATTTCCTTTTACAGGCAGCTGATTTTAAATAGTACAAAGTAAGCCCCTCTTTCTGAGCGCTATTATTGTTGTAGTTTTTTCTGTGAAAAAACTACAACAATAATAACGCTCCAATAGAGCCTTCCAGCCAGAGACAAACCAACAAAAAAAGGGAATAAGCTATAAAGCTTATTCCCAGTAAAAATTCCGGTTATGAAAAGACAATCTTTACACGATCTCTGGTTTCAGAGACATGGTATTTTCTATTACTTTCATGTAGTACTGCTCGTATTGAGGAAGGATATTATCGATATCGAATTCTTTAGCTTTCTTTAAAGCATTTGCTCTAAACTGGCTAAGCACCTCTTCATTTTCTAATATTTTTATGGCATTGGCAGCCATTTCTTCTACATTTCCTACATCACTTAAGTAGCCCGTTACTCCTTGCACATTCACTTCAGGAAGACCACCGATATTCGAAGAAATCACAGGTACTTCACAGGCCATTGCCTCCAAAGCTGCCAAGCCGAAACTTTCACTACCAGATGGTATGATAAATAAATCGGAAATGGCTAATAATTCCTCCACCGCGTCTTGTTTTCCAAGGAATCGAATTTCATGAGAAAGGCCCGTCTGACGTGCTAACTCTTCCACATTCCGTCTTTCTGGCCCATCTCCGATCAACAATAATTTAGAAGGAATTTTTTCATAGACCTTTTTAAAGATGTGAATTACATCTTCAACTCTTTTCACCTTTCTAAAATTAGAGGTGTGTACAAGAATACGCTCGCCATTAGGCGCAATTGCTTTCTTAAAATGTTCCTTGTCATGCCTGCGAAAGCGATCAAAATCGATAAAGTTATAAATCACTTCAATATCATTTTTAATATCAAAATATTCGAAGGTTTGTTGCCTTAGGCTTTCCGACACTGCAGTCACTCCATCCGACTTATTAATAGAAAAAGCGACAACCGGAGAAAAAGATTTGTCCGTACCGACCAGGGTAATGTCCGTCCCGTGCAGTGTTGTTACTACAGGCACATAACGCCCTTCTTGTAGAAGTACTTTTTTGGCAGTATAGGCAACAGAAGCATGCGGGATAGCATAATGGACATGGAGCAGATCAAGATCTTCGTATTTTACGACATCTACTAATTTACTGGCCAGAGCTGTTTCGTAGGGTAAATACTCAAAAAGAGGATAAGAATTGGTTCTTACCTCATGATAATAAATATTTTCCTGAAAAGTAATCAATCGGGCAGGTTGCCGATATGTAATAAAATGTATACTATGCCCTTTTCGTGCCAGGGCCAGCCCAAGCTCTGTTGCCACCACACCGCTACCTCCGTAAGTAGGATAACAGACGATTCCAATTTTCATTTTGAATGTGTTAAGAGCTGCTGATTGACTGGTCATCTTTCAGTAAAAAGCTGCTGTTTTATGTATAGTTCAAAATGAGAAATGATTAAGAAGCAAAATAGTTCATGAGTTTAGTGCCCAATTACTTAATACGGTCAACGGTCAACGGTTGACGGTTAACGGGGAACGGTCAACGAATTATCATTCTAAGGCCAAAGGCCTCAGAATGATAATTCATAAATATGGCCAGAGGCCATATTTATGAATTATCCGTCGTTTCCCGTTGACCGTTCCCCGTTAACCGTTAACCGCCTATATAACTGGCGCCACAAACTTATCAACATCTTCCTCTAGAATAGATTTACCGCTGAGAATAATAAGCCTTTCGATGACATTTCGAAGTTCTCGAATATTCCCGGTCCATGGAAAAGTTTGAAGTTTTTTAATGGCTCCGGGCGTAATTTTTTTTACGGGGAAGTTGTAATCCTGGCAAATAAGTTTAACAAAGTGGTCGGCCAGTAGGGGAATATCTTCTTTGCGTTCCCGGAGCATTGGGACGTGGATTATAATAACTGCCAAACGGTGATATAGATCTTCCCGGAAGTTGCCTTTATCAATTTCTTTGCGAAGGTCTTTGTTCGTAGCAGCAATCACTCTGACATCAACCTTGATTTCCTTATCTCCTCCTACCCGGGTAATGCTATTTTCCTGAAGCGCTCTCAATACTTTTGCCTGAGCCGCAAGGCTCATGTCACCAATTTCATCCAGGAAGATAGTGCCTTGGTTAGCCTGTTCAAACTTGCCAATACGTTGCTTGTGAGCAGAGGTAAAAGAGCCCTTTTCATGACCAAAAAGTTCTGACTCTATTAATTCGGAAGGGATAGCAGCACAGTTCACTTCTATAAGAGGATTGGCACTTCGGCGGCTTTTCTCATGTATCCAGCGAGCAACCAATTCCTTCCCTGTACCATTGGAGCCGGTAATCAATACGCGAGCATCCGTAGGGGCCACCAAGCCGATTGTTTCCTTTATCTTTTGTATGGAAAGTGATTCACCAATGATTTCCTGCGTTTTTGACTTCCCGACTTTTCGCTTTAGAACCTTAGTTTCGGTAATCAAGCTAGATTTATCGAGCGCATTGCGCACTGTAATGAGCAAGCGATTTAGATCCGGGGGCTTTGATAGAAAGTCGAAAGCACCTTTTTTAACCGCTTCTACAGCTGTGTCAATATTTGCGTGGCCTGAAATAACGATCACAGGTGTTTCAGGAGCCAGAATTTGAATGCGTTCCAAAGCTTCCAGCCCGTCCATTTTGGGCATTTTTATATCCAATATGATGACGTCGAAGCTAGTTTGCTTTATTTTAGCCAGGCAATCGTATCCATCGGCAGCTTCCTCCACTTTATATTTCTCAAATTCCATGATTTCTATAAGCGTTTTCCGGATACTACGCTCATCATCAACAACAAGTATTTTGGCCATAGTTTGTTCTGATAGGGATACTAGATTAATTAAATGCTAAAGAACGTTTAAGTAGTTCGCGGAAATAGGCTATATGAATAATCTTTGCTCTCTGTAGAAGCATTTTTTGCTCGGAGATCGAGGCTTTTTGGGGATTTTTCTTCGAAAAATCCCCAAAAAGCCTCGATCTCCAACTCAAAAACCTTCCTGCCAAGGGCATTGATAGTTTATACAGCCCAATTCCGAGAACTACTTAAAAAACAACATCGATAGCAATGCAACATAGAAATATTTACTGGAATATCAAAATAGATCAGCCCAGCTTCTCGTCTTCCAATTCTTTCACAGCCAACCATGCCATAACACCGGTACTCACTTCCAGGGCACCTTCATCAATGTCAAAGGTATCGGTATGAACCGGAGAAATGATTCCTTTAGCAGGATTACCGGTACCCAGGCGATAAAAACACCCGGCTATTTCATGAGAATAATAGGCAAAATCCTCTGCAGTCATCCGAATAGGTAAATCAACTACATTCTCACGGCCTAGATACTCAATAGCGCGAGATTTGGTTTTCATCGTCAGTTTTTCATTATTATAAAGCGCAGGATAACCTTTCTTAACGAGAAAATTACATTTACCTCCCATCCCTTCAGCTATTCCCTGTGCTATACTTTTCATGCGGTGATGTGCTTCAGCTCTCCATTTTTCATCCATTGTACGGAAAGTTCCCTCTAAAAAGACTTTATTCGGAATAATGTTGGTTGCCCCTCCCTCAGAAGCAATGTATCCAAAAGTCAATACAGAAGGAACCACAGGATCGCTATAGCGACTCACTAGTTGTTGTAAAGCCTGAACGATCTGCGTGGTCATTACTATAGGATCGATGCAATTATGGGGTAACGCTCCATGTCCTCCTTTTCCAATTACCTCAACATAAAGCTCATCAGCAGAAGCCATGTAATAGCCTGGCCGCATGCCTATTTTACCAACTTCGAGCGGAGGATGCACATGCTGGCCAAAAATTACTGAAGGGCTTGGGTTTTGAAGCACCCCTTCCTTTATCATAATAGATGCCCCTCCGGGAAGCTTTTCCTCGCCAGGTTGAAAAATAAGTTTGATCGTCCCTTCAAAATCTTTTTTTAGATCGTTTAGAATCCGAGCTGTACCCAGTAGGGATGAGGTGTGTACATCATGGCCACAAGCATGCATAACTCCCGGGTTCTGAGACCTGTAGCTAACCTTATTAGCTTCCTTGATTGGAAGAGCATCCATATCTGCTCTGAGAGCAATGACTTTCTTATCCGGATTTCGCCCTTCAATGATACCAACTACACCGTTTCCGGCAACTCCAGCCTTATAGGGAATTTTTAAGCCTTTGAGCTGATCGGCAATAAACTGCCCCGTTTCTTTTTCTTCATAAGATAATTCGGGGTTTTGATGAAGATGACGACGCATTGAAATAACGTCTTTGTGGATTGTTTCTGCCTTTTTTTTAATCTTATCTACTAAGTTCATACACGTAGGTTTTGTAATTTGAGGATAATCCCCAAAGTAGTTCTTTGCTTCCGCCAGGATTTTTTATTAGGATTGTTCTAGAGATTAACGCAAGTTGTTCATTATGGGGCAATGCCTAATGACGAATAACTTGCGCTACTCTTTAGAACAGTTGATGAGAAATGATGTTCGACCAATCAACCTTTTCGGACAATTCCCTGCTTTGAGGCCCATTGTTCTATATCTTCTTCGTTCAAAGCTGCCCCCATTAAATCAGGGAACTTATCGGGCGTACAAGCGAATACCGGAACGGAAAGAGCAGCCATTTTGGCCGCTAAACGCGGATCATAGCTAGGGGCTCCCTGATCATTGAGTGCTAAAAGGCAAATAAAGCGAATGCCCGAACCCTGCATTTGAGCAACTTTCTTAATGGTATCATCCCCTTTAGAGTCATACAAATCACTGATCAGGACGAGAATAGTATCTTTTGGATGATCAATTATGGATTGAGCATATTGCAAAGCCTGAAAAATATCAGTACCTCCACCTAGCTGTACACCAAAAAGCAACTCTACAGGGTCTGATAAATGTTCTGTAAGATCGACGGTAGAGGTATCAAATACTATGAAATGAGTTTTCACTGAAGGAATAGCTCCGAGTATAGAGCCCACAATACCAGAATAAACCAGAGAAGTCGCCATTGAACCACTTTGATCAACCAATAAAACGAGGCGTTTAAGGGTGTGTTTTTTTCGGCCATAGCCAATGAAACGCTCTGGAATAATCGTTTTCAGATCTTTCTGATAGTGCTTCAGGTTGGCCATGATCGTTCTATGCCAATCCATTTCACTTAGTCTGGGCCTATTTGTTCGAACAGCTTTATTCAGGCTTCCCCGGACAGCTTGCTGGATGGGGCGATGGAGTCGTTTTATCAGTTTATCGGCTAC
Source organism: uncultured Saprospiraceae bacterium (assembly GCA_964537285.1). Taxonomy (GTDB): domain Bacteria; phylum Bacteroidota; class Bacteroidia; order Chitinophagales; family Saprospiraceae; genus CAZHZT01. The sequence continues at coordinate 6,938 of CAZHZT010000005.1, forward strand.
TTTTTGTACAACTTGCCGAGCTGTATTTTTCGTACGTTCCGGGATTGCATTTTTCAGGCTTAACAGTGTAGCGGCCAGGTGGATATCAGGTTCTAAGGCATCCAGAAGTTCAGGTTCTGAAAGCAGTTGTTTAAGATTTAAGCGTTCCAGGGCATCTCTTTGGAGAATCTGGACGACCGGCCCTTGAAAGTATTTGCGAATATCCCCAAGCCATCGATTCACGTTAGGAGAAGAGCCACCTAAACCTTTTCTTCGGTCGGCATCATAGAGTGCTTCCAGGACTTTATCCATTTGCTCCCAATCATTCTGCAGCATAATTTCCCCTTCCGGGTCAGCGGATCTTCCTAGGATCATCCTCCACTTCCAGTTAGCACTGTGTTGATTATCAATTTCTTTCAAATTATTTTACTTTAAAACTCTATTTTAACCTTTCCCCAATTTTCTTTTTCTTCCTGTGACCATAGTTCCGGGAAAAACATGATCAATTGAAATTTGGGAGGAAGATATTTCTGCCAATTAGTACCTCCTGTAGCCGCTATAGTTTGAGGTTTATTATCCAAATAGCGCACTGCAGAGCGATAATGCATCAGAGGCCATTGGACGTTGGCCGAATAGTCAAATTTCTTGAGGAGTTTTTGCAGTTCAGTATCTTTTCGGTCTTCTTCGTTGAGTTTAAAAAAGGTTTGGCGAAGATTTTTATGCTTGTACTCTTTAGCCAAACCAATAAAAAAGGAAGCATATTTGGTTTCGAACTGCCGAAGCGTCAATGTTTTTTTACCCGTAGCAAGCTCGGTGGCTCCTGTTTTCCAATATAAATGCTGATAGAATTCAGCTTCAGTACTTTCAGCACTAAATTGATCTCGGGCATCTAGCTTAACCAGGTTGGTCAAGTCGGTACTGAGGATTTCAATTTCCCGGTATTGTGCTGACTGGAAGCCACTTGCAGGCAGAAGGCTCATTCTAAACTTCAAGAACTCCTGTTTATCCATTCCATCGATCATCAGTTCAAAAGAGTCAACAAGATGAGAAAAATAGGTTGCACATCTTTTAATTTGTCGAATGAAAAAGCTCAACTGAAGGTCAGTTGTTTCAACTAATTGTTTAATTGCCTTTATGATAAGTTTAAAGTACAATTCTGTAATTTGGTGATAAATAATAAAAATTTCCTCATCCGGGAAAGGTGTTTTCGCATTTTGCAGGCTCAACAGGGTATCAAGGTGGATATAATCCCAATAGGTGAGGTAATCGGCATACAAGAGGCCGTCCAGGTAGGAATTCATATCCTGTCCCATGGCATTAAATTTCTTTTCCAGCTTTTCCAGCTTGGTCAGCATTTCATGTGTTAATTCCATAAAAACAGCTTTATTAGACTTTATTCAGAAAGTTCCACACAATTTGTCAAACGATTCTGAATAAAGTCTATTGACTAATCTGTAAGCCTAAAATTATACAAATAAGGCCAATTATCCAGCTAAAAAACACATAAGAAATCGCTTCCACCCATCTTTCTTCCTGAATAAGCTGCAAGCTTTCATAAGAAAACGTAGAAAATGTGCTAAATCCCCCGCAGAAGCCCACGACAAAAAAGGATCGTTGCTGCAGGTTAAGCATACCTTTCGAAGCTAACCCGACCAGTATTCCAAGTAAAATACAGCTTAAAATATTGGCCAAAAGGGTAGCCAGTGGCAAATCTACTCTTAATGGTTTAATAAAATAAGCAATACCGAACCTCAGAAGGCTACCCAATCCTCCTCCGAGAAACACCATAATCGCGTTCATAAAAGAATTTATTTGCTTAGACCGGGTTTGAAGCCGAAGACGACGGCCTCTCCTGTTGCTTTCTGGTTACCGTGAAGGAAAGTATTGTTGATAATACGATGGAAAAGACCAGAATTAACAACAACAAACTCATTGAGCCAATATGCTGAAAGCTTATGGCAACGACAATAAAAATCACGTTTACAACAAGAAGCAAACCTGTAGCCTGCATATGTGTAAAACCAGTATCAATTAGGAGATGGTGAATATGCGTTCTATCCGGATGAAGCGGGGATTTTCCCTTGAACAAACGCATGGTAAAAACCCTCAAGGTATCAAAGAGCGGTAAAATCAGAATGCCAATTGCTATTGCTGGTGCTGCATTGAAGGCTAACTGAGGAAATTCTTTGTAAAAAGAAGGTTGATGCATTTCTATAAACTCTATAGCAAGAATAGCACAGATCAAGCCTATAAAAAGCGCTCCGGTGTCTCCCATAAAAATCTTTGCGGGAGTGATATTATATCTTAAAAAGGCAATAAGTGCCCCTAAAAGAGAAAAGGCAATAAGTGCAAGTTCCAGACGACCAGCCAGGAAAAACCACAACCCAAAAAATACAGAAATAAGGCAACCTATACTTCCCGAAAGGCCATTTATCCCATCTATAAGATTAAAAGCATTAATAATCACAAGAATCGTAAAGATGGACAACAAGACCGAAAAGCCATAGGGCAGTTCGTGGATACCAAATATCCCATAAAAACTTGTCAGCATTATGCCCGATTTAAAAACAAGAATAGAGGCAGATAATAATTGGCCGGCTAGCTTTTTTCCGGGAACTATCGGGATAATATCATCTTTTGCTCCTATCAAAAAAATAATTATAAAGGCTGCTAAAATATACTGAAGATCTCCGAAAGCATGCAATGGCGTCCACAAAACAACAGAGAAAAGAACACCGGCAAAAATTCCAATTCCCCCAAGAGAGGGAGTTCGCACAACATGAGAACGCCTTTCCCCAGGTTCATCGACAAGGTTCTTCACTCTAGCAATATGGATGATTGAAGGCAGAGCAAAATAAGTAAGCAGAAAAGCCGTTAGCGCGCTCAGAAAAATTTCTTCTATGCCATTTTCGAACATAATATTCATTTTAGCTTTTGGATTATAAAATATGATTACCAGCTATTTAAGTGCAGTACGGAATAGCACTAACCTATGTTGTGAAATTGAAAGAAAAATTTTCCAACTCGGAGGGTCGCTTTCGTTTAGCATAGCAGTTCCTGAATTAACTACAATACAAATATAACTAAAATTCATCATTCTTTGACAATTTGGACAGTAATTCCTGCTTTGAAAATTCAAAACGAGAACCGCTGCAATTTCTGTCAAAGAATTAAATTTGTAACCCAAAGAATTCAGAAAAACTTCTAACCTGAATGTTTCGGAAAATTTTTGTGAAGACGAGCAAGATATTAAGAGGCCAAAAAAGACACTAAAAAACTAAAATAGTATCATTTCTTCCCTTTTCGAACACTAAGTTACAATTTTTTTCATTTGTACAAACCCAAAACCAAATAAATCTTTCTCGGGTAAAAAGAATGGAACGGATGCGTTTCATTTTGTCGCTGCCGGCAAGAGAATAGATTATTTTTGGATAGAGGCACGCTCTATCCAAAGAAAACACCTTCTCAAGAACAGCGACAAAATGAAATGCACCCAATGGAACAAACTTATTTTATAAATTCACCCAAATTAGTTGTGAAGCCAAAATGTGTTAAACTCCCTCCAAGGTGATAAAAAGATTGACCAAAATCAATGTGGAAACGGCTTACTTTTATTCCTAACCCAAATGAAAAGCCAGATAAACCTCTAAGCCCTTCAACCCTTAACCCGCTCCTTCGAAGGTGATTATAACCGAATCGAATCCGAAGGTTTTCGTTGGCTCCTAATAAAAACTCGCCATTAAAAATGAGGTGTCTAAAAAAATTATCTACTGCATTCGAAAAGCTATTTTCTTCTGCTTGTGCGGGTTCTCCAAAGAAGTTTTCCTCTTCAGAATTCTGATCAGGATCATTATACCGGATATCCCACTGCTGTAGCTGATGCGCAATAACAGATAAACGGAAGGGAAGATATTTCAATCGCTTAGAAATACCGAATTGAATTTCGAACGGAACCGGTTCAATATTTCCATCTACATAGGGATTGATCTGCCTGCCGGCATTTCTAAATAACAAGGCTGCCGAGAAGTCCTGTTCTTCTATTTCGTATACAGCTCCTATGTCCGCGACTAAGCCAAAGGAATTGAAACTTGCCAAACGAGAAGTAATAGCTTTAAGGTTTACACCTATTGCCAATCTCTCATATAATTGTTTACTCGCACCAATCCCTATAACCTGTTCAGAAGCATTTACTTTTCCCAGAGATTGCTCCAATGCATCGTAAGCATCTATTTCTCCCGCACTAAAATACTGAACACCAAATTGCAGGGTCATTTTGGCAGATTCTATACTATGCCCATATCCTGCATATCCGTGGCTTAAGCCTCCCAAATGAAAATCATGACTAAAAGCCAGCGCATTATGCATTTCTTCATTCAACAAAGCCGGATTGACAAAGGCCAGAGCAAGATCCTTATCTTTAATAGTAATCAGGCTCCCTCCTAAACCAGTAATTCTTGCGGATGGTGCTAAGTTTAAGCTTTCAAATACGGCCCGTCCCCCTATTTGAGCCGAAAGCATGGTGGAAAACAAAGCAAGTATCAATGTACAAGTACTCAGTAAAAAAAGCTTCAACTTCATCTCTATATTAATTCTTTTGTTCTTTGACATAAATTGTGGAAATGGAACTTCAAAATGATAAGCCTTTCAGCCACAAGGGCATTCAAGGCTTATCATTTTGAAGTTCCACACAATTTGTCAAAGAACGAATTCTTTTAATCCAATTCCGTGAACTACTTAACTCTTTTGCCACCTTATTATTGGTTATCGTCCCCTTCTTTTTCCCAAATTGTCTTACAAATGCCCAAATCACATTGCATTTTGCGCACTAACTCCCCTTGTTCGTTGTAAAGCTCCAACAGTCCGTGTTCTTGATCGCCGTCTTTGTAAGTCCCGACAGCTTTTAAATGACCATTTTTGTAATACTCCTTGAAGGGCCCGTTCTCAAGATTATCTACAAAATAGACAACCTCTTCCAGTTCCCCAGACTCATAATACTTTTTCGACTCCTTCTGTATAGCATTATTTATATATTGTCTGTCGATCTCTATCTGTCCATTTTCATAATAAGTTTGGTATTTCCCCTCGAGTCTACCATTCTTATAAGTCTCAAGAGTCATCATTCCTCCACTTTCATGAAATAGCTTTCGCTCACCAACTAAAGCACCTTTGGCATATCTAGCTTCTTCATATACCGCTCCGGAGGGATAAAAGCCTTTGTAAGTACCGTGCTTAACCGAATCGGGAAGCAGCGTAACATATTGTTCTGACAGCTGTCCGTTTTCATCAAAAACCTTGACCTCCAGAGTATTCGAACGACAGGAGAATAAAAATAATGAGAAGCCAATAGCAGCAAGAAAGAGCGTGTAGTTTTTCATTAATTCAAGGTTTAGGGTCAAAAGAATTGAATATGCTTTAGAAAAAGAAGCCATCCAAAATGTATCTCTTTGACCTAGATGAGAAAACATGAGGCATTCCGAATTTTAAGGAACTTCATGTTGTCACAAAAATTAATAATAGATGCTGTAAATCAACATCTTAGGATCGGCCTTATTCAATTTAGCCTTTTGAAAGGCTGGCAGCCGAAAAAAATGAATACAGCCTTGATTTTTTACTACTTTTTTATCAAGAAAAAAGTAGATAGATCCTTGATTAACAAACCTCTGTAATTTTTTCTTACAAAACATGAGTCATTCCGAAAATTCGGGATGACTCATGTTTAAGATATATATTACTAGTGCTTTGACATAAATTGTGAAAAAATGGAACTTCAAAATGATAACCCTTTCAGCCACAAGGGCATTCAAGGCTTGTCATTTTGAAGTTCCACACAATTTGTCAAAGAACGATATTACTTAACCGTAGACCTGCCTATACTCTCATAATAGAACCCTTTCCCCTTCATTGCCTCCAGATCATATACATTACGCCCGTCAAAGATAACGGGATTTTTCAAGACACTTTTCATCAGATTAAATTCAGGTGCTCTAAACACACTCCACTCCGTAACAATAGCCAACGCATCCGCATCTTTTATGGCTTCATACTGATCTTCAACCAAGGTAATACGATCGCCATAGACCGTCTTTGTATTAGGCATAGCCTCGGGGTCATAAGCTTTAACGCTTCCTCCCGCTTCCAGGATTCCATCAATGATATAAAGGGAAGGTGCTTCCCGGATATCATCTGTATTGGGCTTAAACGACAAGCCCCACATGCCTATTGTTTTGCCACTGAGATCCTCACCAAAATACTGTTTGATTTTTTCAACTAAAATTTTCTTCTGAATATTATTTACCTCCATTACAGAAGAAAGAATTTTGAAATCATATTGGCTAAAACTAGCTGTTTTGGCCAATGCCTGAACATCTTTAGGAAAACAGCTGCCTCCATAACCTACTCCCGGGAAAAGAAACCGCTTTCCAATGCGCGTATCGCTACCAATTCCTTTCCTCACCATATCGACATCAGCTCCCACCTTTTCACAAAGGTTAGCAATTTCATTCATGAATGAAATCCGGGTGGCAAGGTAACTATTAGCAGCGTATTTGGTCATCTCTGCCGAGCGTTCATCCATAAAAATAACGGGATTCCCCTGACGGACAAAAGGCTCGTACAGAACCTTCATCACCTTACGCGCTTTTTCCGAGCTGGTTCCAATCACTACTCTATCGGGCTTAAGGAAATCATCCACAGCAACACCTTCTCTCAGAAACTCCGGATTTGAGACTACATCAAAGAGCTCTTCACTCGCGTTCTCAGCTAATGCCGCATGCACTTTTTCTGCCGTACCGACCGGTACAGTACTTTTATCTACAATGATTTTATAATCCTTGATCATTGTAGACAAATCTTTGGCGACACCTAAAATGTAGGATAGGTCCGCAGAGCCATCTTCACCAGGAGGAGTAGGAAGAGCCAAAAAAATGATTTTAGCATCTTCAATAGCTTCTGCCAGATTGGTAGTAAACTCTAAGCGCCCCTGGCGGGTATTTCTTTCAAACAATAAGTCTAAACCTGGTTCGAAGATCGGAATTTCGCCCTGCTTCATTTTGGCCACCTTCTGCTCGTCAATATCTACACATGTCACATGATTGCCTGTTTCTGCAAAACATGTTCCGGTAACCAATCCTACGTACCCAGTACCTACGACTGTAATATTCATAGATGAAGAATTAAATAGTTTAAATTAATGAATGCAAAAGTATGGAATATTTTCGGGGTGGAGAAAGGGAGGGAGTGTAAATTAAATAAGAAAGGGGCGGTAAAAGTACTGGTTTACTCCTCACGGAAACAAACCACTACTTTTACCGCCCCTTTCTTATTTGGATGGCCTTCTATTTAAAAATCATCCAGGGTCCTGTAATCATCTACAGAAACATTATCCTTGATGGATTTCATCAATCGAGCTTTTACTTGATTCTGAGCAATTTGAGAACTGCTTTTCTTGACGTTAGCAAGGTTATTAGGCTCTGGAGCAGGATTTTTGGTAAGCACCTGGATCACCAGCACTCCGTTTTCGCCGCCAATAGGAGAGGAAACCTGGCCCTGATCTAATTTAAGCGCCTCTGCTACAACAGCTGGTTCCTGGCCCAAACCTTGAATAAAACCGGAAGTAAAAGTAATATTACGTGCCGTATCTACATCCGTGCTAAAGTTCGCGGCTATTTGCGATAGATCTGTACCGCTAATGCGGCTTTTCAACACAGCAATTTTCTCCTGCTTCTTAACCTCTGTTTCAACCTCTTCTTTTACATCCTCCAGATAAGGAGCTCCTGCAGGTCGAACGCTTTCTAAAGAGCCGATGACAAATTTTGAAACATACACGCTTTGAGGCGCTTGATAGCTATACACTGCCGGCAAAATATCTCCGACTAATGTTTCGGAATCAAATGCATCTTTAACAATATCACGAGAAGTTTTTCCACTACCAAGTAAAGGAATGTTAAAGTCGAACTTCTTCAATGGAGCCGAAACATTTAGCTCGAGAAAATCTGAAGTTTCTGCCAATTCCTCTAAGCTCATCCCTTTATTTCTGATATCTCCCATATAGAGCTGAGCAACTCCGGCCATACTGTCTTGAGTTGTTTGACTAGGCTCTATAGCTTCATTCACATAAGCCAGTCTAACCCCCTCTTCATTCGTTACATATTTTCTATCTAAAACTTCTACGAGATGGACGCCAAAACTTGTCGCTACGACTCCATACTGACCAGGCTCCCCGTCGTAGAAAATATAGTTATTAAAAGGAGGAACCATTCTTCCCTGAGGGGCAAAATCGAGTACTCCACCTTTTGATGCATTGGAAAGATCTTCACTGAATTTAGCAGCAAGCGTATCAAAGGGCTGCGCACCTGTCACCAACAAGTTTTTCAGGCTATCGATAGTCGTTTTGGCGGCGATATATTCTTGTTGCGTCTGAGCTTTAATTAAAATATGGCGCGATTTAACGGAATCAGGTACGATGATTTTATTTACAAGCTTCACCGCTTTGTACTGATTTCCGTCAACATAAGGGCCGTAAACGGTACCTACAGGAAGCGCAAAAATCGTATCCGCTATGGCGGCACTCAATTGTGCTTTTTTCTGATATACCGGACTATAAGTTCCGTAATTATTTATAGCAAAAGCTGAATCGCTTTCAGCTGTTTCGAAACGAGCCATCAGGTCTTCAATTCGGTCATAAATATCGGCAGAATCCTGAGGAGTTGGAGAAACATTAAAAGTTACGTAAGCAACTTTGCGGGTTTCTTCATCTTGCTTATATTTTTCAATATTATCCGAAAGGTACTGATTGAGTTTAGAATCCGTAATCTGGATTTCAGAATCATCAACTTCATCAAAAGGAATACGCACATAAGCGATGTCGGCCCGTTCATTTTGTTCTTTATGGACCATTTTTGCCATCCAACTCGGCGTATACAGGCCTTTACTAACCATAAACCCTAGTTTATCCTGCAGGCGTTGTTTGATTATTTCTTTTTCCTGATGCGCCCAGAAAGGACGAAGGCTAGGATCAATGGTATTATTCTCGATTTGAGTTTTGAAAGCATTTAACTGCTCCCGGCTTACCTGCTGAGTGGTTGGATCCCTAAATCGTTGTGCAATGATTGGGCTAAGATTGGTACCGAATTGCAAATCAAGTAGTTCAGATTTACAAACTCCCAGGCCTAAACTTTCTGCTTCATCCGAAACGATAGCTTCCTCCACATAAAAGTCCCAAAGTGCTTTACGAGGGCCGTAAACATCACTGTTACTGTAAAGGATACGATTAAGGTTGCTTTCGGTTACGCTAAATTCACGTCGGTCAATTTCTTTACCCAGCACTTCCCCGAGTAGCAATCTTGAGCTACCGAAAATACTTTGTTCTCCCTGAAACATATCCATAAAGATGAAACCTCCCAAACCCAATGCAATCAGAGCGATAAGAATCCAGCTGTTTTGTCTAATTTTTCCTATGAGCGCCATGCGTACGTATAAAATTTAATTGTAGGTACTAATAATTATGTTGTTCGGGCTAAAAAAACGGCACACAAAAAATGTGCAGTCATTCAACCATTTCATATACCATGCAGAAAATCAACTAATTGCATTAATTTTCGCATGGTTTTCAAAAAATCTTAGCAAAGGTAAAATGTTTAATGCGTAAATTCAAAAAAATTAATCCTCTCCGGCTTCTTGTTGGAAGTATTGTACAGAGGCTTCCAATTCCTCATAGAAAGGTTCTCCGTACTTTCGAACCAAGCCATCCCTGACAAAACGATACAAAGGCATTTTCAACGATTGGCCCAACGTACAGGCAGCACTGCAGATATCCCACTCGTCGTAATTCAGCGCTTCAAAGTTCAATTCTTCGTCTTTTGATACCCTTACCGGGTACAAATGACAGGAAATAGGCTTGCGAAAATCTGTCTTCCCTGCCTGAAAAGCCTTTTCTATCCCGCACTGGGCAACGCCCCTGTCATCATACGTCATGTAGGCACAGGCTTTACCATCTACTAATGGAGTGACAAACTCCTTTGCTTCTTCATGGTAAATGTATGCCCCTTGATCCTGGATAGACTCCACCCCTTCCGGCCGGAGAAATGGGCGAATAGCTTGAAAAATATCAACAAGCACCTCTTTCTCTTCCTCTTCTATCGGAGCTCCGTAATCACCTTCCCAGCAACAAGCGCCTTTACAGGCATTTAGATTGCAGGTAAAATATTCTTCAAAGAGTGTTGAGCTAATTAGTTTATTTTGTATTATTATCATTTAATAAAAGGATCAAGGGTTTTTGACTTGTCTTGTTCTAAAGTATAGTTCCACACAATTTGTCAAAAAATGTAAAGTTTTAAGTCCTGTGAACGAATTAGGGGGCTAAAGTACTAAACTTCCCCAACCTTTTTGAGTGTAATTACCAATACACTCAAGCACAATTATCCCTTTTTTTATCAATTTAAATTGTAATTTAGCGCTTCAATCAAAATTTTTCAACATGAAAGGTATATTTATCGGTCTATTGTTTTGCTGCATTTCTATTGCTGCTTTTGGACAGGGCCAGCAGTGGGATGCTTCAGAAGAAGCCAAAAAGGTAGCAGATGTACTCATCGAAAAATATCAACTCACCCCTAAACAAGGAGACAAGATGTATAGAATTCAGCTGCGTAAATACAATCAACTGAATACGATCGCTCCAATTAAGAACACTCAACCTGAACTTTATATCGAAAAGCTGGAATCTCTTTACCACGGGACGGACGGCTCCATTCGTCTGATGCTCAACGATCGTCAATTGCCTCTTTATGAAGCTGATCGACACGAATTACGTGTTCAAAAAGCAGAAAAACGCCTGGAACTTCTCAATACGGGTAAATCGGAAACGGAAATCCGGGAAATACTGATACATTTAGAAGATAAAGTTTAGTACCCTGGAACATAAGTTAATGATTATTTTGAACGAGGGGATTTTTTTATTCCATGAGGCGGAAAACGAAGGCATAACTTGTCCCGAATGCCTTCGGCTTAGTTACGGCGAGGCTTTTTAACGAAGTTGAAGGAAAAAAGAACTCTTCAAAATGTTTATTAACTTATGTTCCAGAGTATTGAATGGCCTTGTAGCTAAAAGAAATATCATTTTGACGTTCCATTTTTCATAATTTCTATCAAAGAACTAAACTTTTTAAGGAAGAAGGCATTTCCTAGTTTAGGTCAACATAGGAAATAATCGACATTCTCCGCTAAGTAATAGACTTGGCCTATAGCTGCTAATGGAGTACGATCAACCAAATTTTATTTTAGATAAGGTCAAAAACGCAGGTATAATTCATTCCGAACATCTTCGAAAACCTTAGCTGTACTTCGGATATTTAGCTCTGTATAGAATAAAATTCGGTTGTTCGAATCCGTTAATCAGCGACAGAAAAGGTATAATAGTCACGGGGACGACCTAAGCAGTCCATTTCCTCTAATAAAACATTAGACTTGTTCTCTATCCATTAACCCTTAACTTGGGTGTATTTGATTTTGCCGATGCCTTTGAGAAGAGAAGTTGTTTTGTAGACAAAAAAACTTCCGTTCTTTGACAAATTGTGTGGAGTTTAAAAATGATAAAACCTGAATGCCCTAGTGGCTGAAGGGGTTATCATTTTTAAACTTCATTTTATCACAATTTATGTCAAAGAACCAAAACTTCTTGTAAGGGCAGTGATAAAACGAAATGCCCCCCTCAAATAAATTACTTAAGGATTAAATGTTATTCACAATAAATTTGGATTTTATAATATATGGACCATCTTAAAAAGAAATTTTCAGAAAAAGCTCTCCCCTTGAGAGACGAAATTAAAGCTCTTTTAAAAGAAAAAGGAGATGTAACGGTTGATGAAGTCAAATTAAAACAGGTATTTGGAGGGATGCGTGGCGTAAAAAGCATGATCTGGGAAACCTCGGCACTCGACCCCATTGACGGGATTCGCTTCCGACGATACAGTATCCCCGAGTTGCGAGACCTCCTTCCAAAGGCTCCCGGAGGTAAAGAACCTCTTCCAGAAGGTCTTTTCTGGTTGATGTTGACGGGGGATATCCCCACCAATGAGGAGGTTGAATGGCTCATCGAAGAATGGAAAAAGCGTGCTGTGATTCCGGACCACACTTACAGAGTTCTTGACAGCCTGTCTCCTGATACTCACCCGATGACGCAATTCACTATTGCAGTGGCTTCTATGCAATCCGACAGTATTTTCGCAAAAAGCTATTTCGAAGGATTGTCAAAAGCAGACTACTGGGATCCAACCTATGAAGATGCTATGAACCTGATCGCTAAACTACCTAAAGTAGCTGCCTACATTTACCGCCGTTCCTTCCATAATAATGAGCATATTGATGCTGATCCATCTCTTGATTGGGCGGCTAATTTCGCTCACATGTTAGGCTATGATCATCCCGACTTCAAGAGTTTAATGCGTTTATATACAACTATTCATGCCGACCATGAAGGAGGGAACGCCTCTGCACACGCTACTCACCTTGCCGGCTCAACCTTGAGCGATGCATACCTTTCATTTTCGAGTGGACTGAATGCCTTGGCTGGTCCATTGCACGGACTTGCTAATCAGGAAGTGATCAAATGGGTTTTCAGTATGTTGGAAAGCCTGGGTACTAATGAACCGACCAGAGAACAAATTACTGCATATGTTAACCAAACGCTGGCAGCCGGTCAGGTAATTCCTGGTTATGGGCATGCCGTTCTTCGTCAACCGGATCCTCGTTTCATGGCTCAAAAGCGCTTCGCTGAAGAATATATCAAAGACTCTTACCTCATCGAAGTAGTATGGAAATGCTTTGACGTTATTCCTGGTATTCTTCAAGGCCTTGGTAAAGTTAAAAACCCTTGGCCGAATGTAGATGCACATTCAGGAGCTATTTTGGTGCATTATGGTTTAAAAGAATTTCCTTACTATACGGTATTGTTCGGAGTATCTCGTGCCCTTGGCGTATTGGCTGCCATGTGTTGGTCAAGAGCATTGGGCATGCCATTAGAAAGACCGAAATCACTTACTTATGCCTGGGTTAAAGAGTTTTTACAAACCCGGGAAGCATAGGAATTTGTAATATTGGTGTATTAAAAATGCTTGATTGCGGACCGCAGTCAAGCATTTTTAATACAGCAATATTGCAAGTATCTCAAAATTCTATTTGTACCAATAGAATTTTTACCTATTTTTGAAGCATCTAAGCAATTGATAACTATTTTTAATAAAAAACTTTCACACCAACTTTTATATGGAATTTCCAGCTAGTCTGAAATATACAGAAGATCACGAGTGGATACGTATCGAAGATGCAGAAAAAAACATTGCCGTAGTTGGCATTACGGCATTTGCTCAAGGTGAATTAGGAGAAATCGTTTACGTTGAAGTAGAAACGGTAGGCGAAGAAATTGAACAAGGAGGCGAGTTTGGCACTATTGAAGCAGTAAAAACAACTTCTGAACTTTACATGCCGGTTTCAGGTAGGGTAATCGAATTCAATGATGCCTTAAGTGCAGATGGTGGTGACAATCCAGGGCTTGTGAACCAATCTCCCTACAAGGATGGATGGATCATTAAGATTGAAATGACGGATTCGTCCCAGTTAGAAGATTTACTTTCAGCTGAAGCTTACGAAGCAACGCTTTAATTATTTTCGTCAAAAGAATATTATTTCTTGGCCTGACACACCAAAGTGTGCGTCAACTTCATCTTAAAAGTGAAGCAACAAAAGTTAAAGCTACTGCTTCCGGTTTTTGCCTGGGCACTGCTCATTTTAGTGCTGTCAGCCCGGGCTAAAGTACAGATAAGGTCAGATTTTCTGGATTTGATCTCTTTTGACAAATGGGCACATGCCTTTGTTTACGGCGTGCTTAGCTTTCTGAGCTTAAGAGCATTCCGGAGAGAAAAGAACAATCTCTTTACTGTGTTGATAATTATCGGGCTGTGCAGTGCTTATGGTTTAAGCTTGGAATGGATGCAATATACATTTTTTCCAGACCGGTATTTCGAGTGGTTAGATGCTCTGGCAAATGCTGTAGGAGCAACAATAGGTGCAATTTTATTTAAATTTTATTATAAAACCAATCTTTAGCGTATGACAATCCCAGCTGTGGACGGTACTTCATTAATGATTGGCGTTTTTGTTCTCATAGGACTGATCATCGGTTTGATCGTTTTCTTTCGTATGAGATATGCGAATGCCGCTAAAAGTGATGTATCGGACAAGTATCGCAACAGTCCGCGTAAGTCGCCTTTGGATTCCAGGACGAAATACCCGGAGTTCGATCCGTTCCGGCTTAGCAAGTCATTCTTAGCGGTGGGTACCATCGTATCCCTTGCCATAATAGTGCTGGCCTTTAATTGGACGACTTACGAAGAGGAAATTGATGTATCTCAATACCTCGTGGACCTGGAAGAAGAGGAGCTCGAAATTGAGCCGCCTCGTACTGCTGAACCTCCTCCACCTCCTCCGCCTCCTCCACCTCCGGTGATTGAAGAGGTCCCGGAAGAGGAAATTGAAGAAGAAGATGAGCCTGTATTCGAAGATCAGGACATTAATGTTGAAGAAGAAGCTCCACCTCCACCAGAACCTGAAGTAGAGGAAGCTCCGCCGCCGCCGCCGCCACCTCCGCCTCCTCGAAAGGAAGAGCCGGAAGAGATTTTCCGTCGGGTAGAAGCAATGCCGACCTTCCCTGGTTGCGAAGATGAGCCAGATGAATCTGCGCGTAAATCTTGTACTCAGGAAAAGATGCTTCAATTCATTTACAAGAACATCAAGTATCCGGTTATTGCTCGCGAAAACGGAATCGAGGGGAAAGCCTTCGTTGAATTCGTTGTGGGTAAAAACGGTTCAATTGGTGATGTGAAAGTTCTCCGTGATCCGGGAGGAGGACTTGGTGAAGAAGCAAAAAGAGTTATTGAATTGATGAATAATATGGGGCAGAAATGGTCACCTGGAAAACAACGGGGTAACCCGGTGAAGGTGGCTTATACATTGCCTGTAGTGTTTAAGTTGCAGTAGGGGAAAGCTCCTGCTAAACAAAAAAAGGCTGTGCGATTGCACAGCCTTTTTTTGTTTTAAGAACAGGGCGCTTAAAAATTGGCGCATCTCACACAGTTTCTATCTACATCTTCAAAGGCATCGAAGGTGTACCCTAAAACCAATTCTATGATAATAAGGGAGTTATCATTGCCAACGGATGCGTAAGGAGCTATTGAAAATCCTCCACTAAAGCCAAGTTGGAATTTTTTAAACTCCAGTTGAACAACCCCAATAAGATCCGTAGGCATTTGTTGAGAAAACGCCGGATTGTTTAGCCTCATAGCAGGCCCTAAGCTAAGCATTTGAAGCTCTTTCTTATTAAAGGGAACCTTAAATTGAGCTCCGAGAAGGATCTGCCAAACCGCACTACCTTGTTGAGCATATCGAACATAAATATTTGACCCCAAATCAGAAAAGTAAAAGCTACCATAGGCTCCAAAGCGCGTAGAAACGTCAGCTTCTACATCAGCCTCATTATCAAAAAAAGATAAATTTGGCCTGTTGAGATGGTGAATAGAAAAACCAGCTATAAACCAAGGATATAGCTCATTTCCGAATCGACTTCTCTTGACAGAAGTGTAGTGCAAGCCTGTACTCAAGCTCATTTTGCTCGCCGAAAGCGGCCCCTCAAACCGACCGCCTTCGGTTGTTGCACCAGGATCAAATGCCCCGAGCCCGTCGAACTGATTGGGAAACTGTAATCCGCTTGTTTTCAAACGTTTTTGTAATAAAGCTCCTTGAAAACCTAAAGATAAAAGCTCACCGGTGGCTTCGTTCAATGCGATGTGGAAAGCCGCATTGGCTCCTATATTGCTAAACTTAATAGCAGGTTCTTCATTCCGGTAAGGAAAGTCTTCACTTTCAGCAAAAATACCCAGCCCCGTAAAAAAACCTCTGGTACAGAAAGGCAAGCGAGTATCTACAGCTACCCCTGCATGTTCGAAACTGGTGCTAGGGTATGCATCAAACCATTGATTCCGGTACTGAATGACAAAACGAGTGTCTCCGTGAGCAATATTTCCGGTCAGTGCCGGATTAAGGAATACGGGGTTAGAGCGAAATTGTGTAAAGATGGCATCCTGTGCACACAGGGAGTTAGCAAGGCAAAGGCATAGACTTAGGGTAAAAGTTATTTGGTTCATAATTGAGAATTTACCGGATTAATTTGAGGTTTGATCTAATGGTGCGCACTTCGTCTAGCTGTTGAACTTGTATAAGCGTTTTATAATCGCCACTAGGCATTGGCTCGCCCTTAAACGTACCATCCCAGCCTTCTCGTTCTATGTTGTGCGGGAAATTTTCCTTTTTGAAAACCAATGTTCCCCATCGATCAAAAATCTCCATTGATTTTACTTCTTCTACACAAGGATAATTACTAAAAATGGTGAAATAGTCATTCTCATTATCACAATTGCCCGCTAGATCGCATGGTGTAAAAGCATTAGGGACGTAAATTTCAACTTTTTGCTCCACAGGAACAGTGATGGATGCTGACTTAACACAACTTCCCAGCGAAGCAAAAACGGTGTATTCAGATGTTTCTAAAGGCTGAACTTCTATAAATTCGAGGGTAGAGTCTGAAAGTATGTTAGGACCAAGCCATTGATAACTCAGGCCATTAACGGTTACTTTAGGCTCTAAAATAATTTGTTGGCACTTCCTGATTTCCTGAAACTCCGGAAACCGGAAAAAGATATCCCAATCGGGAGGTTCAGGGAGCGAAACGACCGCAGTGTCCAGGCAACCTTTAGAATCGCGTATAAAATAAGTGTACTCCCCAGCTATCAAGCTATCAAAGACAAATTGTACCGGAGTGAAGTTCGTATTGGCACTTATTTCATACTGTGGGTTGCCAAGATAAGGAGTTCCTCCGGAGATGCTATCAATTTCGATGCGCCCAAAATCACCAAAACAAGGCGGAGTTTGAGCAATGAAGTTCACTTGTATAGGATCGGGATGTTCTACAATGATACTTCTTTCAAATTGGCATGCCGCCTGATCCTGGATTGTTACGGTATAGATACCTGCTAATAAGCTATCTACTGTCGAGGAAGTGGCTTGATTATTCCAGAAATAACTATAAGGAGGCGTTCCCCCCGTGGCTGCAACTGTTATAGATCCGTTCGGTTCATTGTAACAAGCCGCATTCTCCAACTCTACCAAAACAGCCCCTAATGCCGTAATGGGCTCCAAAATACTATCAGTAAGCACAATGGTGCAGCCAATGCTATCGGTAACGGTTACTTGATGCATACCCGCAGGTAGCCCAACCGCGGGATTGATATCCTGACCATCTGACCAGCCGTAGGCATAAGGAGGATTTCCGGTATTGATTATTACCTCTATGCTTCCATTATTGCCTCCATTGCAAGAAACATTTTCAAGAACATCAGTAGAAGCTTCCAGTGGAACTCCAACGAGTAGAGTCAAAGAGGTGTCCTTTGCGCATCCACCATTAGATATCCAAAGGTTGGCGATGAATTTACCCGTTTCCGGGTAGGTGTGCGTCGGATTGGATTGCTGACTGAAAGTGTTGTCTCCAAAGCTCCATTGGAGACTGTCAAAATTGACAGATAAATTGGTAAAGCTAACCATGCTAGGGGCACAGGGTGAAGTGACATAATCAAAATCAATACCTATTTCTGGTGTAGCGTTTACATCGACTAGCGGTAAATCGGCTTGAGCGCTACAGCCGAACAAGTCCGCGATGAGGGTGGTAAGATGTTCCCCCGGAGTGGAGTAAGTGACCGTCGGGTTCGTCTCCGTAGAGGAGTTAGGGGCTTCGTCAAAAATCCACTCAAAGCTGGTAGCATTAGGCGTTGTATTTTCGTAAAAAATGGTCTGTATGCATGGATCTGGCTGTGTATAAGTAAACGATGGCAAAGGAATTTCCTGCACTTGCACTGGTAAAGCAATAGTATCATAGCACATATTTCCATTGACGACAGCAAGCGTGGCGATATATTCCTGAGCAGCATTGTAAGTTTGAATCGGATTAGGGTTGCCGCCGGTGATATTACCATTGCCAAAATCCCAGAACCAATTGGTTACATCAGAGGAAGAAGCATCTGTAAATGTTGTTTCACTTCCGGCACAAATGGTATCTTGTACTATAAAGTCGGCGGTAGGGATAGAAAGCGCTTCGACCTGTCCGGTAAAGGTATTCGAACAAGCCTGGGGGGCTGCAGGAGAGGTCGCTATTACTGTATAGTAATATGTTGTATCAGAAGGATATTGATGCGACACTAAAGTGCTGGTTGTACTGTCGCCATCCCCAAATAACAGAAGAATATTGGCCACATCCGAATTGACTTCAAATTGAACGGACTGGTTTTGGCAAACCTCAGGATCTACGGTTACCGAAAGACTAGGTGCGGGCAATACATTTATAGTAGCCGTTGTATCATCAAATCCGCAGCCGTATACCCGCATAGTTACTTCAATCGTAGAATCTACATTGGTGATTATGCTGAAATTCACCGTATCGCCGAATAAGGTATTCCCATTCGATAAAAAAAACTCCGCCCCTTGAACGCCCGAACCATTGATAAGTTGAATACTTTCTCCGGAACAATATTCCATTTTACCCATATTTAAAAAGGCCATTACATCAGAAGGGATAACAATGACTTCCTCAAAATAGGTGATTGTATCGCAATCGTTTCCAACCGTAAGTCCAATCATAAAGGCTGTTGTTTCCTCCACAATATAAATATGTGGAGGTGGTTGTTGGCCATCAAAGGTAGTCCCGTCACCGAAGTTCCATTGCCAGAACAGCGCATTATTAGCTGAGATGTTATTAAAATTCAAGGCCTCTCCACTGCATATCGTATCCAGATTAATAAAAAACTCCGGACTGGGGCCTGCTTTAACAAACAGGTTTGCGGAAACGGTAACCGTTCCACATCCGTTAGTGGCAGAAAGTGAGATCGTGAAGTTAGTATCTTGTCCGGGGGCTAAGAAGACCATGGGATCCGGGTTCTGTAAATCACTTGTCACGCCATTTCCAAAGTCCCATAGATAGGTTACGTTTGTATCAGGCGTATTATTAAAAAAAGAAATGCTATCCCCGGAGCAAATTTCTGTAGCTGACAGGCTAAAGGCAGCGCTGGGAGGGGGTTCTACAATAACAGTAGATGTAAAGACTGCTTCACAACCGCCCTGTTGGGTAATCGTAAGTGTTACATCGTAAATATCAGGCGAGGAATAGGTGTGGCAAGGGGCTAGCTGATTGGAGGTAGAGTTATCGCCAAAATCCCACTCAATAGACGTAAACCCGGCAGAGGTGTTTATCGTATCAAAACAAAGGGTATTGCCATTGCAATCAGAGACTATAAAACCTGCAAACAGCTCAGGAAAGACCTCGATGGTTTTTGTTATAGAAGCAAAGCAAGTATCATTGGCCGAAGCGATGAATGGGTATTCATAAGTTACGGTATGGATCCCCAAACCTGTTTGCTGTGGGTCGAAGTTGGTCGCATTAACACCATTTATCCAAAAAGTACCTCCTTCAGGTTCTCCGATTAAAGGGAAAGCCGGTTGAGAGATACAAACACTAAGGGGCAAATCAAAATTGAGTTGATCGGTTTGAATCACGTTAATTTCCACACTGGCTGGATTGATGCAAAAGCCTTCGAAGGTTATGGTATTATTTCCCGGAGCAGTAGAAGGTTCAAATAAACAATCTGGGAGTGGATCCCCGTTCAATAGGCAACTACCATCCAGCGAAGCAGGGATCACCCCAAGAGAGAAACTACTAGAGCCTGAGCAAAGACTTGTGTCGCCCATTGAAAATGCAGCATCCACCTCTTCAATTACCAGGAAGGTATCCGTTCGCACCTGATCGCCACAATCGGTATCGGGCAACGTAGCTTGTACCGTATGCATCCCAGGTCCCAAGGGAAAAGGAAATGCATTGACTATATTCCCATCAACTTCATAAATGGCATCATCATTAAAAGGGGAAGGGGTATAATCCAGGGAATTGCAAGCTGTAGCTTGTGGGGCGAGCGACAAGGTTGCGGCATCGTTTACATCAAAATCAATAGCGGCCACATCAGGATTCTGACAGGCGTTATTCACTTCCAGAAAGATCGTTATCGGCCCAGCCTCCGCAAAGGTAACGCAAGTATCTATCGTAGGATCGCCGCCAACTCCGGCAATACTTCCGGGAGGATCACTTGTCCACTCGTAAGTGGACAAGACGGCATTTTGAGAACCCGCCCCATCCAGACAAACTTGGTTTCCACATACAATAAAGGGTTCCATATCGTTTTCCACGCCTGAAATGACCTGGATATCAGCTATGGCCGTATCAATGACGTTGATCGTTTGGGTTAAGTCATCGGTGCCGCAGCCATTCTCAACAACAAGGGTGACGTTGTAAGTGCCCGAATTGGCGTAGGTGTGTTCTCCATTGGTATCGCTGTTTCCATCGCCATAGTTCCATTCGATGATCATGAAATCGGGAGTGTTGGGGCATTCATTCGCATTAAAGGTTGTATTAGAACCTACGCAGGGGGTTGGTGGCGGGTTGAATTGCGCCTGGGGTAAATTGCAGAAAGTAAGTTTAAACCCATTATTTAAGGAAGGTTCTCCATTATTGAGAAAAGTCTCAACGAATATGTTGAAATCTGTCTTGTCCGTACAGGTTCCAAAAAAGTCTGACAAGTCATACTCATGAAATTGAGCTGCCGGATTTCCACTTCCCGGTACGGTAGTGACATCTCCGTCATCCCACTCAATTTCAAAATAATCAATCGTATTGGCCGGGAAACTAGGGTCTACCTCGATTTCCACACAAAGGTCATACATTGATTGCGTTAAACAGATGGTTTGATTTCCATCGCAGGTGGAGATGGTTGGTTCGTTGACTTGGGCTTGGGAGGTTGTATAAAGGAAAAAAAGTGTTAGGATTAAAAAAAAAGAATGATTGTGTTTCATGAAAAATTTCGGTATTTTGGTGAAATGGACAGTTCTTCAGAACTAGTCTTAAATTTGGTGTAAAAATAACGCTAAAATACGAGTGAAAAAATTTTTCTACTGATGGCAACGAATTACTTTTTTATACAACTTTTACGTATAATTTCCATATCGGGAACTCGCCGCTCACATTTCTTCCAATAAATCCTTTAAATTTACATAGCTCATAGATATTAACGGAATCGCATCCCGGTCCCAGGTGCTGGGGCTTTTTCTTATCATGAGTTTACATTGCTTCATTGCCGAAGCAATATCCTCTGTAATTCCAGCCAGGAACTGGTCGTCGCTGGCAATAAGGCGAGGAAGTTTTTCATAATAATCCCCTTTTTCTTTGAGAAAACCTTTAAATTCTTCTGCCAAGGCAACACTTTCCCCGTTTTGCATACGTTCAAAATGAATTTTTAAAAACTCCAGATCACTTTTTACCACCTCTTTTTGGTATTTTAAGAATTGTTTTTGCTCTTCCTGAAGGTTTTTAATATGCGCCTGGATTTTAGTCTCATCTGTTGCGTCAGGGCAAAGAGAAAGATATTTTTTATAGCCTTCAATAGCTTCTCCATAATAATCGTTGGCTTCTTTCATTAGAGCAAGGTTAAAATGACCATTACAATCATTAGGTTGAACACTCGTAAATGCCATGCAGGCTTCCATGGCTTCGTCGTATTTTTCTTTCTTTATGGCAACTAATCCGTCATTAAAATGCTGAATAGAAGAAGCCGATAGATTAAGCGTTGAAGGAGCTGGTTTAGGTATATAGGTTCGACTAAAGCGTCGGAATGCGCGGTGGAGTTCCACCTGATTTTGAGCATTGAGGTATTTGCCCCCCGATATTTGCGCCAGAAACTGAAGGTCTCGTTCTGCAGGCGAGCCGGGCGGGATATTGAAGCCTACGGTGTAGTAACTTACTTGAGGGGCGCCGGCGGTACTCCCCCCTCCACAATGATTTGCTTGAATGAAAGTTGTTTTCTGGCCTAAATTACCTGAATTATAGATGCCAGGTGGCCGGATATTTGAGCAAGTCGCCTGGCCATCGCTGAGGATGATGAGTTTACCTTTTTGCTGATTGGTCTCTATCAGGCGCTCTGCCAATTTGCATTCGGCTTTTTCAATCGCCTTACCAAGGGGAGTTCCGCCACCGGCTGTCATTTGGTTAATCCTTTTTTCAACTTCCGAGAAGTCGGTTTCGAAACCAGAGATTTTAAAGGTTGGATTTTCTACGCATGCACCTCTAAAGCCTAAGACACCCACTTCTGGTTGAATTCCGCTAGCATTGTTTTTCATACCATCCAGCGTCTGTTTTGCGGCTATTTTAGCTTCTGACAGCTTGCTGGTGCTGCCTGTACCTCTATCGTTCATACTGCCGGAAAGGTCGAAAAGGAAGAGGGTGGATGAGGTGTTTTTAATACAATTGCCACTCTTTACTTTTTCTTCCAACTTTGATTGGACTTCTTCTCTTAAAAGTTTGTTTACTTTTCCCCAAACAAGGTTCACGCTTAGGCTAAACTGATTTAGCCAAGCTTTAACTTGACTTCGGTTATTTCCTATGCCTACTGTATAAACATTTACTTTCGTTCCCACTTTTACTACATACCGAACTACTTTTCCTTTATGTAGAACATGGTTTTCTTTTGTAAAATTAGTAATAGAATAAGGTTTTTCCCCTAACTTAGTTACAATTGAGCCCAATATTGGCAAATCCACCTCATGACAGTCCATAACATAGTTATTTCCTCCATAAGGGGCTGTATACTCGGCGCGACTTCTCATCACATTAAAAACAAATTCTTCTGTACAACATGGATTTATTTTTGAATCACATATTTCTTCACTTAGGGAGTAAAAATGATAGTTTGGACCATTTTTATCATAAGTTGTAACTATATCCGGATGGGCTGGGCACAAGTTTTCCGGATCATTTAGTAATTTTAACTCCTCGATATAACTATGTGGTAAATCAAAGAACCCTCTTTGAGGTAAATTTAACTTCCCGGATAAACTTTGGGCAATTTCAATCACAAAACTTACACAATCCGAAACTGTCAACTCATATTGCTTAGAATTCCATTTATCTTTTATTAGAAGAGCATTTTCATATTCACTTTTATTCACTTCTACGGTTAAACCCACATCTTTTTGAGTTAAAAAATCATCCTTTATGTTGCCCTCAACGGACCCTATTGCAATACTAAGAACCCCTTGACTTGTCTTTTTAGGATAAAACCCCCAACACCCTTCAACAATAGTCATCTTCTGTATAGGATCTTCCTTAATGAAAGAAATAAAAGCATGGCCAGCAGTTTTATCGTCCCAACTTTCCTTTTTTGCATAAAAAACCAAGAAACGTTTATCTTGACCATATAAATTACTGCAAAGGGCTAGGGCAAATAGAATGAAAAAAAATAAACTTCTCATATCCATCAATTTTTGATTAAGGATCGATTGTTTTCCCTTTTGATCTTAAAAAATATTCTTTTGGTGAAGCAGCTGCAAGTGATCACAGCGGCTTCACCATTCCCCCTTTACCTCCCTATCGCTGCCTGATACTTATCTTCCCTCACCTTTACACTCGACCAATCTGCATCTTGATAAACGGTACCAATCAATTTGTTGATATCTTGCGATCGTGTTTTAGCCTTTGGATGAGACGTGTAAATCGTGTCCAATACTTGTTTTGCAGCTACCTGCCCGGCAATACCACTCAGCTGAGATTTTAAATCTCCATCTTCAAGATCCAATCGATCAGAATTCAGAGAGTTCAACAAATCCTGGGTAACCTTTGCCTGGAAGCTGGGATCCCCTGTAAGCGTAGCCATCTTATTCCAAAACTTAACAGCTTCTCTAATGTCATAACCGGCATTATATGCATAATGGATACCTACCCGATCAGCTTGTGACTCCATTTTTGTTTGAGGCTTAATAACATTTGAAATTGCAGCAGGAGTGATCGCAGAAGAGACCTGATTGATGGATTCCATCATTGCAGGAGATACATTCTCTGTATCAATATTTATTTTAACAGTTTCCTTAAATAAATCATCTGCAACATTTGTCAGATCCCCTAATATGCCGGTGCTTTCGTATCGTTCTCTGCCATGCTCATGCGTAACATGTGCAATTTCATGCCCGAGCACTGCCGCCAACTGAGCTTCATTATCTATAATATCGAGCAAACCTGTATGTACGAAAATCATTCCATTGGGAAAAGCAAATGCATTAGGCACTTGATCCTCGATCACATAAAAACGATAATATACCGGCCCTTGCTCCATCTGTTTTTTCTTCAGCCTTTGGGGCAATACTCGATGTCCGACTCTATTAACATAGCCTTGGAGACCAATATCATTTGCCAGCATGTACCTATACTGACCTACTTTTACTTCTCCATTGTAAAGAGACATATAAAGACCGGTAAGGTCTGGAGGAGTATTCGTCAGCTTCTTGGTGTTATCTTCATAATTGCCGGAAACTGCAGAAATCAACTCCTGTTCCGCCTTGCCAAAAGTGTTTTTACACAATTCTGCACTTTCTGCTTCTACAATCCCTTCTTTGGACATTTCCCCCTCTATAGTAACATAGAAATTACCTGGTTTAATTAAAGGAGAGTTAAACCCAGGAGTAATTAAGCCTTTACAATCACATTTCTTTTTCTTGTTACTTCCTTCAACTTTTACCCCTGGCCTAAGCCGAATCAAATAACCATCGACCACGGCCAAATCTCCTCTCATTCCTTCAAAAAGCCCATATACCTCCACGCTATTATCCAATGAAATGTTGGCTTTAACTTCTTTCGCCGTGTAAGAACTTCCATTAAGCTCGTATTTAAGTTTTTCTATTACCGTTCCTTCTGTGACTTTATTGGGAGTTATTTTCACATTTTTTGCTCCTGTTATTTTTGTTTGATCATTAACAATCACCGGGAGCTCAGAACCATAAACAGTAACAGTCATTTCAGAATAAGGCGCATCGAATTTACTAACAATTAAATCATAAAATTCTCCTGGTTGAGAAAAAAGAAAAAGTGGAGAAAAGAAGACAAATATGAAAATAGTAAGTTGCTTAAATGAAAACATGATTTTGGTTTTTTAATTTACAAAAAAATTATGTAATTCACGGAATTGGGCTATCAATCATTCGATAGCCAGATTCCGTGAATCACTTACTCAACCCAAGTCGTTGTCTTGAATGATTAGAATATAACTATCCGTTTCTTTCGTGTTTGCGGTAACTTGCCACCATTATTAATTTTCGTTGAGTTGTTTTTAGTTCATTTCCCTTAATACACCACCATCCTCTTCGTCTCCCTGAAAGCCCCAACCCGAAGTGTATAGAAATAAAGCCCTGGAGCCAATTCAAGATCATTGATCTCGAACTGGTTCCGGCCTTTGTGGAAGGTGTTCCTGTATGAAGCCACTGTTTGCCCTACTTGATTTTGAATAATTAACTCCGCAGGACTATCCTGAGGTAGATCGAATGGAATGAAGGTCGATTTTCCGAAGGGGTTGGGAATGTTTTGGTGGAGCTTTACACTCGCATTAGCATCTATGCCATGACTAGATAATACCTGACCTTCAAACGCTAGCGTCACTTTCATCCATTTCCCTTCACCAGTATATACTTCTGACGGAAGCAGGGGTTCATCTAATCGAATTACTTCAGAAAGGTCATTGGTAAAGGCTTTTTTGTGAAAGCTCAAACCGAATATAGGTTCTTCAGCGGGGAGACTATGGCTGGAGCCGCTGAGACTAAACCAACTTACCAACACCTGGCCTTCATTAGCAAGTCTCTCGTTTACGAGCGGCTTAGTGAGGGTACTTTCAGTGTTGGGGGCAAAACCCTTGAATTCTAATTGTGTAGTATCGAACCTAAGTGCGAATTGATAACTGCCAATATTCATGAACTCCCTGCTGTGGAAATATAGTTGCAATTCGCCTTCTTTTTCAACAGATTGCGCAATTAAAGGTAATTGGCCCCAGGAACGATCATCGGCTTCTCCTTGCAGCATCTGCCCATCTGCATTGCCCAGGAGGTCTCCCATCTTTACCCCTGTGAAATTTATGGTCTGATCTTGACTAATGGACTCAATAATCGTATCCTGAGGGTAAGGGAAGAGATTATCGTCATTATTAAACCAGTTTACCGGGGTGTAAATATCCGGAATAAAGACCCATGAAGGTGCAGCCGGAAAAACATCGTCAATACCAAGGATTACTCTTTGAATAGCAAATAAATCCGCTGTAGAAAAGGTGTTGGTATTGTTGACATCACCAGCAATAATCTGAAAAGGAGAAGTAATTTCAGGTGGATTGGCCAGCAGGATGTAATTTTGACCGACAAATAATGCGGCAGTGCTTAGCCCGTTCGTTATAGAGCTGTCTCTTTCCCCATATAGAAGTACATCCAGTTCTTCTGGAATATCCGGACTTTGATAGGTACCGTCAGCAGCAGTAAGGGACGAGTTCAATTGGCCATTGGAAAGGTCAAAAAAGATATTAGCACCTTTAATTGGATCATCCCAGTAGGTATGCACAAATCCGTCAATGTTATAGCATTCAACGATTTCAATTGTGCCTCCAACAGAAAGGTAGGGGTTGTCAAAACCAGGAAGGGATGTGCAACCCACTTCTAAAGTAATGAGCGAATCATTTAATACCGCCAGAGCATTGTCACCAGGCATCCCATTGAGTAATACAGAAATATGGAACAAAGTATCTCCGTCCATTACTTCCTGACCAAATCCACCAAAATCAAAATAAGAAAAGGTAGCCTCGTTATCTAATAATATGAAATTTGGTGTGATCACATCCGGTGTGAGTTCAATGACTTCAAATCCATCCCCAATTAAATCAGATGTTCCTTGCAAAGTCTGAATAGTATCGCAATTTTTAATGATAACTGGAATGTCTAAGGTGTCCCCCTGGCAGCCAATAGTGCCCGGGACCTCCAGTATAATCACTGAATCTAAGGGGGTAGATCCAGCCAGGATATTGATGACAAAACAGCTGTCCCATTGTCCTTGATCATTGATAATACTTACACACGGCTCATAAGTCCCCGGAGAGTCATAAACATGGGTCGCGTTTAAATTAGCAAAATCAAAGGTGTCGACCTGACCATCGTCCCAATCCCAGATTGTGATGGTAGAGGTGTCTGTGGTACCTATGATGATGATTAAACTATCTTCTTCTACTTCTAGCACAAGTGAATCAATTCCAATATCTTCCAAATCACAAACCAGGCTATCGACCGTTACATTGGTGCTATCCATACAACCATTGTTATCAATTACCAGTATTTCGTAATTCCCAGGGGCCAGTCCCATGAATTCCGGCTCTGTGGAAACAGAATCTACGGGTTGTAAAATAAAGGTGTAAGGAGCTTGACCACCAGAGATATTAATGATCATTCCACCAGTATTAGAAGCATCGCATTGATC
This sequence comes from uncultured Saprospiraceae bacterium, assembly GCA_964537285.1. GTDB lineage: Bacteria > Bacteroidota > Bacteroidia > Chitinophagales > Saprospiraceae > CAZHZT01. The sequence continues at coordinate 34,380 of CAZHZT010000005.1, forward strand.
AGGAATAATGGTGATACTTTCGAAAAGAATATCCTCCATATCACAGGTGTCCATAACAGCACTAAAAATGACTTCGGTAGAATCCGTAACAGCGCATCCGGCATCATTAGAAACGCTTACATAATAAATCCCGGCATTGGTCGTGTCTCCATTGGCAATAATCGGGTTTTGTTGGGCAGAGCTAAATCCATCCGGTCCGGACCATGAGTAACTGGTTCCACCCGTTACCATTAGCATGATGCTGTCTCCAGCCATGTAGGGGCCGGTATTAGAGACTTCGATATCTGGGGCACAATCCGGATCCTCGCAGTCGATGAGGTTATCGCCATCATCATCGATGTTGTTGTTGCAGATTTCGGTGGCAGGAGAACAAGGGATGATTGTAACAGGGTTGTCAGACCAAGTTGTTTCGCAACCAGTTGAGGTATTTAGAACGGAGACGTTGTAATCACCTTCTGTAAGGCCAGAAAAAGTATTGCTTGATTGATAATTAACTCCACCGTCAATACTAAATTCTAGTGGAGCTCCTTCGGCATCGATTGAAATTTCACCGTTATCTTCAGGTGGGCAACTCAATTGCTGAACAGATACTTCCGAAATAGTTACGCCTCCTTGTATGAGTATATTTGAGATAGTGTCTGCGCAGCCATCTGAATCATTAACAATTACCTCATAGGAACCAGGGTCTAAGTTATTGAAGTTGCCGGATGATTGAGGGGCACCATTATTTAGAGAATAAGAATAAGGTGAGTTGCCCGAAGAGGCTGATACTGAAATGCTCCCTGAAAGAGGAGAACAGGCAGGTTCAGTATTGTTTATGGCTAAAATGGGGCCATTTGAGCAATCTAAATTAGGCGCACATCCGGCTGTAATTGAGATGTCATCAATAAAAATTCCATCTTCGCTATCACTATTTCCATTCTCAAAGTCTTTATTATCATATTGTTGAAATCTAATCACAAAAGTTTCAGAGAAAGCTAAGTCAGGATCATTATTGATGGTATCATCTAAATCTAGGTTAATCTGAGTATAGGAATTGATATTCTGAGGAAAAAAATTGACAGCTGCCGAAGAAGTAAAACTATTACCGCCGTCGCTACTTAGGAATATTCCATCAAAGAAACTATTTTCATCTTGTATATCATTTACCCAGAATGTTAATTCCACGCTATCACAATTCTCATATGAAGCAAGGTTAATATGTAAATCAAGTGCATTGGTATTATCCGCCTCTAAATTACTATCGCTAGATTTGCCCAATGCGATCCCAAAGAAGCCTGCAGGTGTATGGTTAATTTCATCATAATCAGCTGTGCTATATTTATCAGCAATCCAAAAACGGGTTAATGTATTCGGCAAAGCGGTCTGTTCTACTGCTTTTCTGCTCCTTAAAGCCCAATAGTTGTCTAATGGATTGAGGTTTTCAAAGTCTTCAAAATAAGGGAGGTCGGCATATTCTATCGTTTCAACATTAACGCATATATCGTCAAACATTAAACCATCTTCACTATCACTATTTCCTTCCTCAAAGTCTTTATTATCTAATTGCTGAAATCTAATCACAAAGTTTTCTGAAAAAGCTAAATCTGGATCACTATTAATTATTTCATCAAGATCAAACGGCACATATGCTCCATATTCATCACTCACCCATGCTTGTGGCGTAAATTGCATTTGATTAATCTTTTTAAAAGAAAGACCTCCGTTTGAGCTCATCCAAATCCCATCTTCTGCATGATCTTCATCAAATTTATCTTTAACCCAAAAACTAAAAGTCAAATCTTGATCTGAATACTCAGATAAATCAAGATACAAATCAACACAATTAACATTCAAAAATTGGTCATCATTATCAGACCACTTGCCAAGAGCGAGACCATTTGATCCATTAGGGGTATGGTTTACCCCACTTACTTCAGAAATAGTAGCTAAGCCAGACCTCCAAAACCGGCCTAACCACTCCGGATCATTTGCTGTTGCGCCGTCCTCTACAGGATTAGAAACCCTCCATGCAGCAGGCAATTTCAGTGAATTTTCAAAATCTTCACAATAAGGAAATGTATTAATAGGAATTACTGTAGGTTCTTCTTCGATTAAAAGATCGTCAATAAAAATTCCATCCTCTGTGTCTCCATTGGTATTAACAAAGTCATAATAACCAAATTGACTAAACCGAAAGACCACATTATTATAATTTAGGTTATGTTCTTCTATCAATCGATCTAAGTCAAAAGGGAAAAAGCTACCATATACCTCACTATCCCAACTACTAGGCTTGAATTGTTTTACTACGCTAAAAGTATTACCATTTCCTATTAACAGGGCATCCTCAGCATGATTGTTATCATAAAAGTCACTAATCCAGAATGAAAAACGCAACTCTTTGCCCTCATAACCTGATAAGTCCAAAGTTAAGTCAACTGTATTTAAAACCCCTTCATTTATATTACTAACTGACTTACCTAGTGCTAAACCATAACTTCCATTTTGGGTATGATTGATTGTGGGTATGTCAGTTATACTTTTTACCTCGGCGACCCCATTAGGACTTCCCGGGTTAGCGGTCCAAAGCGCCGGATCTAAAACTCCAGACTCAAAACCTTCTGACCAAGGTAAAGTGATATTTTGACCATACAAATCCGAATCAAATAAAGTAAAAATAGCTAAACAAAAGACCATCGCATAAACTAGGAAACTACTAGGAAAACACTGAACTCTGAATACGTTTTCTTTATGAACACTATCGGGATTATACAGGGCAACAAATTTGTCTTTAGCATTAGATGGCCACCAATATTGCAAAATTATCATCCAAAACTTATTTTCCATAACTCTTCAATTTTGTTTTGTTTCAACATTTCAAATATCATCAAACTTAGGCTGCAAAAAATTTGAAATTTTAAGGGTGTTTTCTCATCTTTACTTTATATATAGCATCGTAACTAACTTGTAAAAAACACATTTACAAGGATTTAAACTGGCCTGGCCAATAAAAACGTTCTCATCACCTCTATGCAACAAAATCGCCTAATCACTCTGCTCCAAAGCATAGGCCCTGAAAAAACCGGGCAATTCCTTAAGTATTTGCGCCAACACCACCCCAATAAAGAGCAGGCTATTAAAGCGATCGAATACCTTAAAAATGAATTCCTTGCACATACAGATTACCCTGGTGACCTACTGAAGGACCTTCAGGAAAAGGTCTTTCATAACCAAATCACTACCCATAGCATTCAAAATATTTTCTACCGTATTCTACCCGTTTTTAAAGAATTTAGCACCCATGCCCTATTAGCTGAGCATCCCTACCTCTCCGATTTATTATTTCTGGATTATTTCCGCGAAGCTAACCTGGAGAAGGAATACTCAAAAGTTATTGATGAAAACCTGGAAGCCTTCAACGAAACAGATCCACAAGCTATCATCCGCCCCAATATCCAAAAACTGATCTTCCTTGAAAAAAGCTACTACAATGCCTACATCAAGCACGAAGACAGGCTTAAGGCCTTCAATCGTATTGACTCCATGGATCAAAACCTGGATACTTTTTACCTGACTTACAAACTAAAGTATCTGGCCGAAAAACTGAACTACTACTACATGACTGAAGCGACTTTCCAAAAAAGGGAAATTTTCTCCCCAAAAATTCTTTTTCAAGTCGCTGAGGAACAGGCTCCCCATGATGATACCTTAATGCTCTATTACCGAACCGTTAGGCTGTTTCTCAAGCAACACGATAACTTAATACTTGAGCTGACTCCAATCGACAAAAGCTTTAAGGAGCTTTTTGAAGAAGTTCGCCTGTTTCTAAAAAATTGTCACACCTCTGTTGCGCTTCAAGACCAAAAAATCGTGTTGAGGTATTTGCTGAATTTATCCATCCAAGCTTACAGAAATGGAGATCAACGCTTTCACCGTACCCGATTAGAGCTTATCCAGGATAACCTATCCAATGGCTTGCTCCTGGAGAATGGCTTGCTAACCGAAATACTTTTTCACAATACAATTGACGTTGCCTGTGCTGCCGAGGATTTAGATTATGCAAACACCTTCCTTGAAAACTGGAAAGGTAAATTGAATAAAAAAAACCAGGAAGCTAATATCAAGCTGGGAAAGGCTCAAATCGCCCTTTACCGCGAAGATTATCAACAAATCGATAAGCTTCTTAGTGATATCGAACCCGCTAGCATTATTTTCCAACTACGATCTTTCTGGTTGATGTCCATCACTAAATTTATGTTGGAAAAAGATTCTCCGGAATACCTGGAAAGCTATTTTGACAGTATTCGTCACTTCTTAAGGACTAAGCAATTAAACAAAGAGCTAAAACTAGGCACCCGCAAACTTTTGCTTTTTCTCAAATATTTATCAGATCCAACCAAATCCAGAAAAAAACTCCTCCAAAAACTACGTGAAACGCCTGTTATATTCATGCGAATCTGGCTCGAAAAGGCCATCAAGCAACTGAAATCCTAGAAGGGTTATCAACATGAGCCATCTCGCTTTTTTGAGATGACTCATGCTTCCTACTCATATATTAACATTACTAGTGCTTCAGGAACCTGACACATCTTCAATTATTATGAAGCCCAGGTGGTTATTCGCATCTTTTACTACGGTAATATCAATCGTTTTATCATCGTATCCGGCTCTTGTAACCCTGAGCTGATGTGTTCCTACAGAAATATTTCCAATCTGGAAGTCTCCATTTGAGTCCGTGTATACAGCCGAAGAAGTGCCTAATATTTGCACATAAGCTCCCGAGACGCGATCACCGTTCTCGTTTTCAATCGTTCCGCTGACCGAGCCGGTAGCTGTTATTAAAGTGAGAGTGACTCCCACCACCATTAATGAAAAATATTTTAAAAAAAGCATTGTGTTTTTACCAATTTTTGAGTTTAGAAATAGGAAGGACTGGCTGAAGAGTGCGTGTTCACTTTCAGCAAATTAGAGCCGGGCACCGTCGGTTAATCACCATTGGCACTCAGTCCATCCTTCCATTTGAATCGTGTAAAAACAGTATGGGCCCATAATCCAAGTACCTACAGCTACTTGAATACATCATTTTTGAGGCTATAGACAAAGTGATACCCTTCCAAGGGCAGTAAGCAACGATCAAAAAATAAGTTTTTGGCTGTTACTTAATTACTTTTTCGATAGCTTCAATTTATGTTATCTGTTTTTTATCTGAAGGGTTGATTTCCCCTTACATTAAATAGATCGGAACAGGAACAAAAAATCACATGCGGATTTAAAAAAATAGTAGGATTTTTTTGTTTTTGTATTTATCTTTCGTTGCACGGCATTAAATTTGGGTTCTGGATGATTTCCAATCAGAAAGAATAATTTTATTAGATTTTTGTGATTTATCGAAAACAAAACGAATTACGTATGAAGAACCACCTGAAAACAGACGAAGTATTATTCAAAGATTTTTTATCCTGCAATAGTGAAGCGCTCTACCAATTGCTTCAGAAATACTATACTGAAATCATAAGTATCTCACTAAAGCATTTGAGTTCTCTTGATCATAGCGAAGATTTTATCCAGGACCTTATGATAATGCTGATCACTAAAAAAGGAAAGCTCACCGGAGTTAAAAAAGTCAAACTCTGGTTATTAGATCTCGTTAGAAAAAGAGCTATTGATTATTTCAGAAAAGCTAAATCAGGGATAGGTGGAAGGCAAATACTCATCGGTGACCAAGATCGTTTGGATTCATTTGCTGATGAAAAAATACCACTTGAAGAGTTTGAAGAAAAACCAGAGGAACTCCAAATACTGAATAGTAATATAAAGGACCTGCGCAAGTGTTTAAATAAACTTGCCCAGGAAGATGCTATCTTTTTTGAACGTTGCCTCGAAGAAGAAATGAAGAATTCAGCAGCTCTTCAGAAAGAATTTAATCTGACAACCAGAGAACTTACGGTCAGAAAACAAAGGATCAAAAGAAATCTGAAGCGATGCATTATTAATTTCCGAAAAACTCAGCCTGAATCTTAGAAACCGTAAGCCCATGGATAATATATATAAAGATCAAGCTCCGAACTCCGAAACATTAATTCTGTATGTATTTAATGAGCTATCCTCTGAAAAAGAAACAGACCTGGAGGCGTTTCTGGATGCAAATCCTATCTATGCAGACATAGTAGATGGCCTACTCAATTATGTAATCATCAATAAAATTGATAATAAAAAGGTGCTTCTTGAAAAGTATCAAGATAGCTTTGAAAAAGTTGTCCAGAACCTAAGAACTGCTTCTGAAGCTAACAAAAAAAATAAGACGAACCCTTACTCCTGGTTAATCTTTTTGTCCGCAACAGCAGCAGTCGTCCTGTCTATTTTGCTTTTTTTACCCTGGCCCAATAATGCGCTGCTCAGCAAAAAGGAAAGAATAGACCTGCTTAGTCAATCTCTGGATAGAAACAGCTATTTGCTCAGCCCTGTCGCGAGCGCCCCCCAGGGAGAAATAGAAACATTAATGGATGAATTCCAAACCGCCCTCTACACATCTAATAAAGATTATGGGAAAGCTCTACAAATAGCTGAATCGCTTGTAAGCAAAGGCATTGATCAAAGCAAGGTCTGGTTCTTTGGAGGCATTCTGCAGCTCTATTACAAAAATAATCCTAAGGAAGCAGTGGCTTTCTTAAAAAAATCAAGCCCTGACTATACTAAAGACTACTACACTCACCTTACTATTGCATTCGTTCTAAATGATGAAATGGAAGAAGCCAAAGCCGTCTATGAGTCTTCCCAAAGGAATCCGGAACTTCCTGAAAAAATTCTAGAGATATTGAATCAGTAAAATTGCAACAGTTATATGCTTGACAGGCTTAGGCTTTCATTGTAAAGGGCACAAAAGCGCCCTTTATAATGAAAGCCTAGTGCTTCAGGAACCTAAATTAATAAATATTTTGAAGGGCTCTTTTTAGTCAAATTTTTGAGGAATGCCAATGCTTACCAAATTAGCCCAAAGCGCTATTTTAGGATCTTTCTCTTGAATATAATCACGTTTGGCCTGAGATAGCGCCTCATCCGTTCGCCTATTTTCATCCATTAAATACCTGTAGAAGTTTTCCAGGATTTCTGCGCTAGGCTCATCGGGAACCTGATTTAAAGTAGCGATGATATTGGGGCAACCCGAATAAGTGAACCCTCTGGCTATACTTTCTATACCTTCCCCAATTTTTCCGTAGCCTGTTTCTGTTTCGCAACTTCCCAGAACGATGAGTTGAGTAGCTCCGAAATTCTGATTGTACAATTCTCTTACGGTCAGGGCATCTTCAATTTCTCCCCCGAAACATAATTTATGATTGAGAGGATCAAGGCCATCAGCCAGGCCATGCTCAACTATTTGAACAATTGCTGATTGAGCTCCCTTTGATAAAAAGTCCTCCTTATTAGCAGGTTCAACAATCAGGCTTTTATCGCCCGGAAATTTTGTTGCTACATTTTTGGACATGATTGCTAGATTGGTCAGGGGCTTGTTACTGCAACCGTATGACGGGGCCTTTTCACCACCATTTGCCCCAATAAAAGATGCAAAGTTCCACGTTGGGACATCTCTTTCAGAATTCTTTAAAAGGCCGTAGGTCGCTAAAGAAAATTGATAAGAAATGTTGTATTTGTTGATTAAATAGGCAGGAACAGAATTTTCCTCAAATTTCTCACAAATCAAGACTTCAAGGGGAAGTTCTCTGAAAGAGCGGTTCGGAATAATAATTAAGTTTTTAATTTTTTCCTCTCCATTTTTTGACAACCATTTATCAACTGGATTAAAAAAGCTGTTGTAAAGCCTTCTGCTTGCTTCTTCATATTTCCCAGCTCCTTCAGCTACTTTCAAAAAATTGGTAATGAGCTTTTTATCTTCGGCCCAATCATTGTATAAAGACAGTTCTACCAAATCCAATTTGTTTTTGGAAACGATTAAGCAAGAAACTCCTGATTCATGATTAAAATATTCCAGAAAGGCCGTTTGATCATCTAAAAAACTTTTCTGAAAAGATGAAATAGCAGGTATTGAGTTATCATATCTTTCGTAATAAAACGACTTATCGGTTTGATTGGTTGAATTTTTCAGACTATCCCGGAATAACCTGTAGGCATTTTGGGCATCTAGCAAAGAACTTCTTATAGTAGCATCCTCGTACACTTGGGCCTGAAACGTTCGGATCTTATTTTTTAAAGCCTTTTCTTTAAGAACCAGGGCTTTCACCTGCTCATCGTCTGTTTTTGCATATAAATTGTTCCGGATAGCATTTCGCAACAAAAAACTCTTACTTTTCTCTGCGACTTTAAAACACTCATCAAGGTATTTAGTGTCTCCGGTTAATTTATACAATTCTTTCCCCATGCCAAAGGCAAGGTGGCAGTGAAATGGATAGCGCATTCTAAAGCTTGCTATAGAATAATCAACATGATGAATGTAACTGGCTTCGTCGAATAATTCTAAGACATCAATAGACAGCGCCAGGCCTTTTTTCAGTATTTCAACATCTCCGGTTGCCAGGTACTCTGCCCATATAATTCCCGTTTGACTAAATAGCAATGGAAACAGAAAAACGATTTTATTTTCATCCAAAAACTCGGTTTTAGGAGCTTCATAAATATTATTCAAAGGAAAACCTATTTCCCTCATTCCTTCCAGGAAGGTTTTATGCGCCTTTTTGTACTTTCCTTGGTAAGCATACGCTAAGGCCAATGACCCATTCATTGTCTTTTTAAAATTATTGAAGTAGGGGTTATTGAACTGATCGTAACCGTTTATGGCTTTTTCCATATATACGATGGCGCTATCCAAGTCCCCGGGAAGGCTGTCCCGTTTAATCAAATCAAGATAGGTTAAACCAATATTACTGTATGTATGATACAAAAAGCCTAACAAAGCAGGGTTCTGCTTTGCCAATTGGTTTTGCAAACGCAACAACTTTTTAAAACTTACAATACTCGTCCTAAGCAAAGATGCGGTCTTTTTCATAGAACCGTTCCACGTTGACTTTAGAGCTTCCTGTCGGGTAGCGAGCGCAGTTGAATTGAGGGTCGCGGCATATTCCACGGAAGTCGTATCTAATCCATGCATTTCATACATCTCCAATGATTTTTCAGCGTGAAGTTTGGCCCTTTCGTCTCCGGCATAAAAGTAAATCACTGCTAAATTAGATTCTTCCAGTGCTTCAGATTTTTTGTTCCCGGTTTCCCGAAAACAAGCAATGGCTTTTTCAGAGCAAGCCCTTGCCAGGTCTGTTTCATAAGTATTTACAAAAGAAAATGATTGAAAGCTGTAAACATCTCCTAAGTGGTTTCTGGCGTTTTTAGAGGAACATGGCTCCAGGGCTTCTTCGGCCTTTTTTAGATAAGGCAGGGCATCTGTGAGTCTTTGTTGTTCCTGCAAATCATTAGCTTTTACTCTAAGACATTTGCTGTAATTAATCCTAAGTGAATCATTGGTAAGCTTTATGTTGGCTAAAGTATCCAGGCTCTTTTCAAGCAAGGCTAATTCTACACTGTCTAAAGTAACCGATGAAGCGCTATCTACTCTGGCATAGAGTGAATGACAACAATCTACTGCTTCTTGTATCCCCGGACGTACATTGTAAATTTCTTCCTGGCCCTGCTCAGCAGTACAGCTTTGAAGAATTGATAATAAAATGGCAAAGAGCAAAAAGCTGAATGGAAAAGTTTTCATTTTGTAAAAAGGCATTTGATGAAAAATTGATTAATTGGTCGTGACCTACGATGATCACATTGAATATAACAAAATTTATCCCAAAATTTCGCAGCAATACCTTTTAACACAGCCAGAAAAGGCCTTTTTGCTTCGCAAAAAGGCCTTTTCTGGCTGTGTTAAAAAATATTATCGCGCTGTAGGCGCGTTTATTTTCCATATCAAGCAGTGCGGAGACCTTCCTTATGTATATTATACAACCCCACTATACTTACATTAAGCAACATCAATACCGACAAGAAAAATGCCCATTGGCCCATCGTCGGAATATTCGCTAGAATAGCCGAAAGAAAGGGTGCAGGTGGTGCTGGTGGGGTACAAATAGTGATGACATCAGGATCAGCAGTTAATGCAATATCTCCTTGTCCTTGTTTAATAGCCCCGGCGAAATCCAAAGCAATAGTAGCTGGATTGACTTCCGTTGGAATATAGCTTCCACCAACCATAAGCCCTGATCTTATTCCAAATCCACCTACAGAGATATTGGTTGCAGATTGGACTTGCACATTTCCTCCTCCTGATTTAATCCCTCCGCCTTGAATTCTCACATTGCCGCAGGAAGTAATATTTATATTTCCACCATCAGATAAAATACCTTGATTGCTCACTGTCAAAGATCCACTAAAAGAAGTAACACTTCCTCCAAATGTTTGAATGCCACTACCCATTGGTAAGTTTATACTTCCCGTATGGTTCAAAACCACATTTCCACCGCCTGAATTGATTCCATTACCCTCTACCTCCAGATTTGTTCCATAGGTAGTTATATTCCCTCCGCTAGATGCAAAGCCTACACCTTCAATAATATCCACAACACCTGTATGGTAAAGATTTATATCGCCTCCATTTGTTTGGATGCCCGAGCCTTTAGCAAATAAGCCTATGCCATAACTTGAAACTGAACCGGCACTGGACATTATCCCACCGGCACAAACGACCACACTGTCATCAAATACCAGATTAATGTTACCCATATTTGATGAAACCCCCGAGCCTTCAACATATATATCAGAGCCCGTCAAGACGGTATTCCCCGCAGATAATCCACCACCTTCAACTCTGATACGTCCACTATGAAGCAGCTGAGCTTCACCGCCATTCGTATTTATCCCGGGACCTCTAACCAGCAAGCCGGTACCAGAAGTGACGATTTCCCCTCCATTAGTACTAATTCCACCGCCACTCGGAATAAGAATATTGCCGCTTTGATTTAGACTAATATCTCCGCCATCAGTATCTATACCTTGTGATACAATCGAAAAGTCAATTCCGGTATTGGTGAAATCTCCTCCCATCGTCATTATCCCACTTAAAATAACAACAGGACCATTCGTTGTAATATCACCACCATTAGTGGTAAACGAGTTGCCGGTAAGTGCAGAAATGATTTCGGTGAAAGATAGATCAATATTTCCGGTATTGGTATTTATTTTAAGTCCGCCGGTAGCTACTAAAGCTTTACCAGACAAGAAAACGTTCCCATTTCCATTGTTGATGTTGATGCCGGTTCCTCCAGGACTTCTAAGCGTATCGGTCAAAATGATGTCAACATTTCCTCCTTCCGTATTGACTCCCACTCCTTCAATGGTGGTATTCCTGGCCATAATAGAAAGGTTTCCCCGGTCGGTTGTGATTCCACTTGAAGAGATCAGCACTGTATCTGCTACATTAAAGGTAATATCCCCGTTCTGAGTACTAATACCTGCGCCTTCTACCGTAGCATTTTCACCCTCGTATTCAAGATTCCCACCGCTAGTCATTATACCACTTCCTTCATTTAAAAAAGATCCGGTATGATTCAAATCTATGTTTCCACCGTCCGTAACCAGCCCCTGGCCAGAAATGTTAAAATCCACACCTGAAGAGGTAAAGTCTCCACCATTGGTTTTTACGCCCAGGCCACTAATACTTACATTTCCAAGTGCACTAACTTCTACTTCTACTTGGTTAGCCCCCGAAACATCAAAAGTTAGTTCAACATTGTCAGATGCCGTCAGAGTCAGTTTTCTGTTACCTGAATTGGCTGAGTAGGTTGAGCCCATAGCCGTCAGGCTAAAGGCAAAACCTTGAAGGGACTAAATCAACCTTTAAGGCCTTTAGGTCTTACAAAGTACTTAGTTCCTGCCCGTTAATTGTTCCGGCTTCTTCAAACAGCCCCTTTGCTGCCTCCTTTAGCTTGCCTTGGTTGCCTTTTAGGCTTAAAACATAATCTGTTCCCTGGCCAACTATCTGTTGGGCAATCACCTTTTGGCGGCCCCTTGCATCAATCGTTACTTTTATCCTTTGCTTTTATTCGGCAGTTTTATGCGTCTGCCCTTCCCAAGTGCCCAAAAAGCGCGTAGCGATTTTAACCTCTGTAAAAACGAGGGAACCCGACAAAACAGGCGCATAGCGACTGACACCTTTACAACATGAATCGAAAAATTCCATCAAAAATTATTATGCGTTTGGCATGAGCTAGGGACTCCTGAAAAATGCCTTCTTTTGGTTTCAGTCGCTACGCGCCTGTTCATTTGTGTATCTATTTTACTACAGAGCTTGTAATCGCTACGCGCTTTCCGTGGGTAAGGGCAAGGGCAGACGCATTAAAACAGAACCCTTCAAAATATTAAGATATTTAGTTTACAGAGTGCTTAGTCACAGGTGTAAACCCGTGGTTTTAAAAGAGTTTTGAATCGACTCTGTAGGAGTCTAATAAAAGGCCGTGCTTTCTCAAAAAAGGTTAGACTCCTACGGAGACGTAAAAAATGCACCTTTTTTCCCAGCGAGAACCCTGGGCTAAGCTATTAAAAGACCTAACGGCCTTTAGCCTGACGGCTATGGGTTGAGCCACCGGCGAATATTATAGCCCCACTATTGTTGATAATAGTGATATCGCCATTGTCTAGTTCTGTTCCCAGGTCATTAATATTAATAAATGGATTAGCCCCATTGGGGGTATAAACACCAGCCGTCAAATCGACGTCAGCGGTAGGCATGCCGAATCCTACGTTAATATCCTGGGTGTAGCCTGCTATTGCCAATAGGCCAAAAGCTACACTCAATAGGAGGTGTAAATAATTTTTCATTTTTTCAAACTTGGATTATAAAATTAGTTCGTTAATCCTAATGCTAAAGATAAGAAAAATTTTCAATACCTTTTTTTGTGCTGGAACAGGGGTGCATTTCATTTTGTCGTTGGTTGATTCTTTTTAAAATTCACGTCATTAGCTCGTCAGAACGCCCCTTCCTAACCTGCTGTTGATCCCCTGTCGAACAAATCTGTTAACTTACAACACAATTCCTCTCTGACAAACCCACAACTTTCAACTCATTTTTTCGTTTTCTACCCACAAGAGTTTTTTTTTGAAAAAGCAGAAATTTATTAAATTTAAGGCTTTAGCCAGATTTTTATTTGCTCCTATACTGAAAATTATTTTTGAAATGACAGCTTCCTGGATGAAGAATATAAGTTTATTGATTTTTTTTGTGTTAGCAGGCTCTGCTACACTCCTGAGCCAAAATACCGATGCTCGCCTTGCAGCCCAGTATTATCGGGATGGGGAGTACGAAAAAGCTTCCGTTCTGTATAAAAGACTCTATAGCCAGCGCAACTTCAACTTCTATTATTTTGATAAATATACAGAGTGCCTCCTGAATTTAGAGCGCTATGAAGAATGTGAACAAGCGATCAAAAAGGAATCGAAGAAAAACCCTAAAGATGTTCAGCTTCTTGTCGCTTACGGAAACCTTATGGAAAGGCAGTTCCGCGATGAAGAAGCCCAAAAGAAATATGAAGAAGCAATAAATAGAGTTGGCGATTCCCGGAACGACATCGTTAAGCTGGCCAATGCCTTCATGGGAGATACTAAATACGAGCTGGCAATCCAGACCTATGAAAAGGGAGCCAAAGCCCTGAAAGATCCCCAGGTCTTTGCGTATAATCTGGGCGACCTATACCGCCGCAAAGGCGACGTCCCTAAGATGGTTGAAAACTACCTGCAAAGCCTGGCTATTAATCCGAGTAGGCTAGATAACCTAAAAAGATTGTTCTCCAGAGGAATGGAAGAAGAAGGCCTGAATGAGCTGCAAAAACAACTTTACGCCTTTATCCAATCCAGTAATGATAATATTCAATTTCTTGATCTTTTAGCATGGGTGTTCATTCAAAAAGAAGATTATAAAAGTGCTTTACGCCAGGTTAAAGCTTTGGATCGCCGCCTCGAAGAAGCCGGGCAACGAGTATATGACCTGGCTGAAAGCGCAGCCGTTTCCGGGGATTATGACGCAGCCATCGATGGGTTTCAATATATCATTGATGAAAAAGGTAAGGACTCGCCCTTCTACATAGATGCCAAAAGGGAATCCTTGATTTGCAGAAGAGATAAATTGGTTAAAGGCTATGACTACACCAGAGCAGACCTGGAAAACCTCCGTGCCCAATATGAAGAATTTCTTAGCGAATTTGGCCGCAACCGTTCAACCGCGGGAATCATCGGAGAATTGGCTGACTTGGAAGCACTTTACTTAAACAATCTTGACAAGGCTATTGAGCTTTTGAATGAAATGATAGAACTTCCCGGAGTTGACCGGATTGAACGTGCGGAGGCAAAAATTACCCTTGCAGATTATTACCTTATGAAAGGGGAACGTTGGGAATCAACACTCTTATATTCTCAGGTGGATAAAGAATTTAAAGACGATATATTAGGCCATGAAGCGCGCTTTCGCAATGCGAAGCTGTCTTATTATGTTGGCGATTTCCAATGGGCCCAAGCACAATTTGATGTACTGAAGGCGTCAACTTCCAAGCTTATTGCAAATGATGCCCTTGATCTTTCCATCTTCATCATGGATAACCTTGGATTGGACACCACTGCTGAATCCCTATCGCTCTATGCTGATGCGGACTTATTGATTTTTCAAAATAAATTCGACGATGCTTTCCAGGCGTTTGATCGCTTACTAAAAGATTTTCCAGATCACTCCCTGCTTGATGATGTCCTTTATTCTAAAGCTAAAGTATATCGTAAACAACGGCAGTATGAAAAAGCCGTGGAGATGTATCAAAAAATCATTGACAATCATCGCGACGAAATTCGCGCAGATAACGCGCTGTTCGAATTGGCTGACTTATACGAACACGAACTCAATCAACAGGAAAAAGCTAAACCCCTGTACGAAACCCTTTTTATTGACTTTTCAAATAGCACTTTCGCCGTGGAAGCGCGCAAACGCTATCGCATTCTTCGAGGTGATAATATCGAATAAAGTATGATCCTATACAATGTTACTGTGAAAATAGCAGCAGGCGTGGAAGCGGAATGGCTGCAATGGATGAAAGAAGTTCACATACCGGATGTCATGAAAACGGGGCTTTTCATAGATAACCAAATTTGCAAAGTGCTCGATGATCAATTCGAAGATGGCACCACTTATGCCATTCAATACAAAAGCCCCGATATGGAGACCTTTCAAAAATACCGTAAAGAGTTCGCTCCGGCACTTCAGAAAGAACACCAAAAAAAATATGAAGGACAGTATGTGGCCTTCAGAACGTTATTAGAAATGGTATAATGAAAGAACCCCCTCTGCAATAGAACTTCCTTCATTATACCACACTTCTAATCCTGTAAAAAGGGATTGCTTAATTTTTCTTCGCCGATGGTGGTTGCCGGTCCATGTCCGGGATAAACCCGCACATCGTCTCCAAGGGGGAATAGTTTCTCCTTAATACTAGCGGTTAAAGTGTCAAAATTGCCGCCCGGTAAATCTGTTCGCCCAATACTATCTTTAAAAAGTACATCTCCGACAATAGCAAAATTATCCGATTCACAAAAAAATGACAGACTCGCAGGAGAGTGGCCCGGCGTAAGAATAGCCCTTAGCTGAGTACTCCCAAAAGAAATCACCTCCCCTTCTTCAATAAAACGAGTGGGCTGAGGAGAATTTTCCATCGGAATAGCATACATCATCGCTGTCTGAGGAGCAAAGTTAAGCACTAAAAGTTCTCCTTCATGCATTTCAAGCCCCAAGTTGTACTTCTCGGAAACAAAAGCATTTCCGAAAATGTGATCGAGATGGCAATGCGTATTGATCAGACGAACGGGTTTCAACCCACCTTCTGCAATAAAGCCTGCCAGCTGGGAACGTTCCATATCCGTATAGCAACCAGGGTCAAATATCACGCACTCCTTGTTTTCGTCAATTACCAAATAAGTATTTTCCTGAAAAGGATTAAATGTAAAAACTGCAACTTCAGCCATCTTTTTTCAGTTATTTACTTACAAAGGTACACAGAAGACGTCTTCTGATTGTCAATCTGAAAAAAAAGATTATTTTAAATATCTGTTTTAGCTTTTTTGATGTTATAAGTATATGTCTGGAGAGTTTAGACGGTTTAGGTAGTTGAAACAACTTTCTAAACCTCCTAACCTCCTATGAACTTAACCAAGTATCCTATAAATTATCGTTCTTTGACAAATTGTGTGGAACTTCAAAATGGTAACCCTTGAATGCCCTTGTGGCTGAAAGGCTTATCATTTTGAAGTTCCATTTTCCACAATTTATGTCAAAGAACTAAAATTATAACAAATCTCATGTCGATCCGTATATCTATCATTCTTATCTTATCATTCTTTTTTCCCTTCACCGGGATGTTCGGCCAGGGTTCCCAGGTTGAATTCGGAAAAAACCGAGTCCAGTATCATGATGAATTCGAGACCTGGCTAACCTACGAAAGCCGAAACTTTATTACGTATTGGTATGCGGGCGGTCGAGATGTAGCGGAATCGGCTATCCTCATTGCAGAGAAAGATTATAAATATATTGAAAACTTACTTGAACACCGGATCAATGACAAAATTGAGATCATCGTCTACAAAGATATTACCGACCTTAAACAAAGTAATATCGGAACCGAAGAGGTTTTTGAAAATACCGGTGGAGTTACTAAAATAGTTGACAATAAAGTATTCATCTACTTTGATGGGAACCACCATAACCTTCGCCGCCAAATTAGGGAAGGAATTGCCTCCGTTTACCTGAACACAATGCTCTTCGGATCCAATTTGCAGGAAATTGTTCAAAATGCGGTCATGATGAACCTTCCAAACTGGTTCAAAGCAGGATTAGTGGGCTTTGTCGGAGAACCATGGAACACGGAATTGGACAATCAACTAAGAGATGTGCTGCTTTCTGAGGATTATCAAAACTTTGACTCCTTCGCAGAAGAGAACCCCAAGCTCGCCGGGCATTCAATGTGGAATTATGTGTACCAAAACTATGGCAATGCCACCGTTTCAAGCCTACTCTATCTTACCCGCATTAACCGAAGCGTAGAAAGTGGCTTCCTCTACGTATTGGGATCAACAGATCAAGGCATTATAAAAAGTTGGGAGCAGTACTACACGGATCGATACACTAAAGAAGTAAAAGATAAAGTAGAAATTGACTCTCTGAAAGGAGAAATGCCTGTTAAAAACCGCCGTAAGCTGCCAATGACACAGGTTAAAATCAGCCCCGACGGTAAAAGAATAGCTTATGTGCTTAATGATATCGGCCGTTACAAAGTATATATCCAAGACGTAGCCAGCGGGAAAAGAAACGTGATCTACAAAAGTGGTTTTCGCAATCAGTTTCAATCTACTGATTATAATTATCCATTATTGGCGTGGAAACCCAATAATCAGGAATTGGCCATTATGTATGAAAAGAGAGATATCGTTAAATTAATGGTCATTAACACGGAAAGTGGTAAAGAGGAATTGATGGACATGCCCGACCAATACCACAGGGTGTATAGCATGGATTTCCTGACAGATAATCGCCTTGTAATGTCCGCAGCAGTAAGAGGCAACTCTGATATTTTTATTTTCAGGCTTTCTTCCCGTCAAACAGAACGTATCACACGTGACTTCTATGATGACCTTGATGTAGCAGTTGTTGAAATTTCCAATCGTAAAGGTATCGTCTTCGCATCTAATCGAAGATCAAACATTTTAGCTAATGAAAAACTCGACACCGTCTTGCCTGCCAATAATTTTGATCTTTATTTCTACGACCTTGGAGAAAAGAAAAAAGAGTTGATCCGATTAACCAATACGCCACTAGCCAATGAACGTCAACCAGTAGCCTTGGACAGTGCCTACTTTGGCTTTACCAGCGACCAGTCGGGTATTTATAACCTTTACAGGGGGTTTATTAAAGAGGAGTTTATTTATAATGAAAGAATCATTAATTTAACAGATGGTACCGACATCATTATACACGAAGATTCCGTTCTTAATAATCTGGACTCGCTCGATATCGACACGACCTTCCTAAGGCCCGTTTACAAATGGAAAGGATATTCTTTCCCAAACAGCAATTACTCAAGGAATGTGCAGCTTCAAAATAGCGCCCCCCGTGTTGGTCTGCAGGCTAAAGCGATCCAACACAATGGGAAAAGCAGGGTTTTCATCGAAAAAATCGGAACGCCCCAAAAGATATCTCCACCGAATTCTTTCTATCAGGAGCAGCGCATAAGTTTAAATGCGCTGATCGAAGAAAATATTGATTCCAGCGCAATTGAAATTATTAATCCCGGAATATTGAAAGAAAAGGAAAAAGAAGCTATTGACGTAAAAGATATTCCTCAAGAAAAACAAGACACCGGAAAAATCGATATTGACAATTACCTCTTCCAAAGTGAATTTGATGACCTTGAAGAAATTTCCGAAATTCATTTTGTTGAAGAAACCGATAAAGATAGTGAGTTGACGTTACAGCGCCTGGAAGAACAAATCCTTCGTCCTATAGTTCCGGTTGCAAAGGTCGAAAAATTCCGGCCATCCCGAATAACTCCCTACAGGGTTAAATTTCGAACGGACTTTTTTAACACCCAACTGGATAATAGTTTGCTATTTGGTGGATTGGATAGTTATTCTGCCGATCGGCAAGAATACACCTATCAAACACCGGGTATTTTGTTAAAAACCAACTTCAAAGATCTTTTCGAAGATCACGAAATTGAAGCGGGCGCCCGAATCCCAACAACCTTCAACGGATCGGAATACTTCTTAGTGTACGAAAATAAACGTAGACGACTAGATAAAACATTTGCCGTCTATCGCCGCGCCAGAAGGTTTAACGAGGAAAGTCAAAACGGACTTACAGACCCAAGAAGAAGGGAAATCACCTTGTTAGGGCAGTATGGGGTAAAGTACCCATTCGATATTTTCCGTAGCCTGAGACTGACCTCCACCCTTAGAATGGATCAGATTGTCCAGCTTTCTACTGACCGGGCTACCCTGGAAACGCCTACAGTAACCAGCCAACGAGCAGGACTCAGGCTGGAATACGTTTTTGATAATACACTTGATGTTTCCCTGAATATAAAAAATGGTACCCGGTATAAATTTTACGTAGAAGCTTTAAAAAGCTTCGCACTCGACCTTGGGGTTAATGCGAGAGCAAGCCTGAATGAAGGATTTACAGGGATTGCAGGTTTTGATGCACGCCACTACCAAAAACTTGCCAAGCATTCCGTACTGGCCTTCCGGGCAGCAGGTGCCGCTTCTTTTGGTTCTGAACGCATCCTTTTCTTTATGGGTGGGGTGGACAGATGGCTTTTCCCAAGTCAAAACACCGAGAACCTTACCCCTATCCCCGAAGAAGAATATGCCTTCCAGACGCTCGCTGCCAGCATGAGAGGGTTTAGAACAAACATCCGGAATGGCAGCTCTTTTGTGCTGGGAAATGCCGAAATGAGGGTACCGATCTTCCATTACTTTTCTAAAAGACTTAAATCTAATTTCCTTAGAAATTTCCAACTCATTGGATTCTATGATATTGGTACCGCCTGGGAAGGCTTGTCCCCTTACAGCGATGACAACCCGCTGAATACACGAACGATTGAATCTCCGAACAATGGTAACCCAAGCGTTATTATTGACGTGAACTACTTTAGAGATCCAGTGGTCATGGGATATGGCGCGGGGATCCGCACAATGCTTTTCGGTTATTTCCTAAGGGTTGATTACGCTTGGGGAATAGAGACCAGAATAGTACAGGATCCAATCCTTTACCTCTCTATTGGGACAGATTTTTAGTCTTGGGCTTAGATAGTTTAGAGGGGTTTGTGATTGTTTTCTTTTCAACTTTCTAAAACTCCTAAATTTGCTAAGGTGCCTAAACCCTAAAAAAAACTGCTATCTTTACAGGTAAAATGTTAAACTAGTCCGGCAAGATGGCGCAAGAGAAGGATATCCGTAATGTAAGAGATGCTTACCAAAATCAATTTGAAGAAGAGTTAAAGCGCCTTAATCCCGCCCAGCGCAAAGCCGTTGACCACATCTCAGGCCCTGTCATCGTACTTGCTGGCCCTGGTACAGGCAAGACTCAAATGCTCGCTGCTCGTATTGGTCGTATTCTGACAGATACGGATACTCAAGCTTTTAACATCTTATGCCTCACTTTTACGGACGCAGGAGTTCATGCAATGCGAGACCGGCTACTACAGTTCATAGGTCCTGAAGCACATAGGGTACACATTTACACGTTTCACTCTTTTTGCAATAAAATCATTCAGGAAAACCTGGAATATTTTGGCAAAAGGTACCTGGAGCCGCTTTCCGAGCTCGAACGCATCGAAATCCTTCAGGAACTGATCAATGATGTCCCGATAACTCACCCTCTGAAAAAAGGTAAAAGAAATCCATATTTTTATATTTCAGCCTTGGAAAGCCTTTTCAAAACAATAAAAATGGAGGGCTGGGATATCCTAAATGCCGTTGAAAAGGTAAAAGAATACGTCTCTTCTCTTGAACAAAGGCCCGAATTTCAATATAAACGCAATTATCGACAGTTCAAAAAAGGAGACCTTAGAGAGGCTAAAGTCAAGGAAGAGCAGCAAAAGATGACTACCCTTGTAGCTGCCCTAAAACTTTTTCCCGAGTATGAAAAACGCTTGGAAGCCAAGCAACGCTATGACTATGAAGACATGTTGCTTTGGGTACTGAATGCCTTTAATAATCGCCCTATCATGCTGAGGCGATATCAGGAGCAGTATCTTTATTTTTTAATTGATGAATATCAGGACACTAATGGGGCTCAGAATGAATTGCTCCTTCAATTGGTTGGTTTTTGGGAAAACCCCAATATATTCATCGTTGGCGATGACGATCAATCCATTTACGAGTTTCAGGGCGCCCGCCTGAAAAACCTGAGGGATTTGATCGAAAGCTATAAGGATAGTGCGCAAATCTTTACCCTTAACCAAAATTACCGCTCAAGCCAAGCTGTACTTGACATCTCAGGTCGCCTCATTGATTTCAACAAAAAACGCATTGGGCACTTTTACGATGATATTGATAAAAAACTATTGGCCTCCCTTCCTTCCCGTCAAGCTTTTGGTCCTGAATCCATTGAAATTGTTGCCTTCCCTGACAAATTACACGAAGAAGGAACCATTGTTGAAAAGCTTAAGTCTTTAATTGCTGAAAAAGGAAGTCATTTATCGGTCGGCGTTTTATACGCACGACATAAGCAGGCAGAATCTTTAAGCCAGCTCCTGGAAAAAAGCGGCATCCCTTTCTTCACTAAAAAAAGCCGGGATGTGCTGCTAGAACCGTTGATCCAACAAGTGCTGACTATGATGCGCTACTTTTCTCTGGAGAAAAAAGCACCACTGAGCGGTGAACATTTGCTCGTTGAAATGCTTCATTTTCCTTTTGTCAAAATTCATATGGCTGATTTAGCCACCATCAGCTACTGGCTGAAACAACCGGAAAGAGACCATTCTTTTAGACAATTGTTATTAAAACCACAACAACTTGTCAAGCTTCCCCTGGAAACCAAGGAAGCCCTGATTCGATTTAGCCACTTCCTTCAAGATGCCATGCATTCGGCCTCGGCACTAACGCTTCCTTTATTTGTTGAAAAACTGGTCAATAAAAGTGGATTGTTAACCTATGTAGTCGAACATGAGGATAAAGCCTGGTTGCTGCAAATCCTATACTCTTTCCTGCAGTTTATTGAACTGGAAAAGCAAAAAAAACCAAACCTCAGCCTGGATGGAATCTTGCTCATAATAGATAAAATGATCCAAAACAGGCTTCCCGTAAGGACGCAGCAGAACATAGATGAACACACCGGGATTCACCTCCTGAGTGCCCATAGCTCAAAAGGCCTGGAATTCGACCATGTTTTTTTGGTTGACTGTACGCAAGATTACTGGGAGCCTTCTTCCACCGGAAGCAGAGGACTCTTCTCGATTCCGGATACCCTGAGCTACTCCGGAGAAGAAGATGCTATGGAAGCCAGGCGCCGCCTGTTCTATGTATCAGTAACCCGGGCAAAAACGCATCTGAGTATTTATTACTCAAAATACAATGAAAAACAAAAAATTCGCCAGCGCTCTCGTTTTGTAGACGAACTGATTGAAGGCAGCACAATAAAGGTTGAAGAACAATCACTTAGCCCTGAAAAATACAGAGCATACCAATCACTTAGTCTACAGTCTGAACGGCCATTTAGTTTACAACCTACTGATCAGCAGCTTGTAAAAGAACTACTAAAAGGTTTTAGACTAAGTATTTCAAGCCTGAATACTTACCTGAGATGCCCGCTTAGCTTTTACTACGAGTTCGTGTTAAGTGTACCGGTAGCCACATCGGAAGCAGCTGCTTACGGAACGGCTATGCACAATTCCCTTTACGGCTATTTTTCTAAAATGCAACGCAACAAGAGCCGACAGTTCCCTCCTGTGAAAGTACTTACTGATATTTTTACAGACGAACTAAAAAGAAGAGCTCATGCGTTTAGCCCTGAAAAGTTCAAGTTCCGCATGTCTCAAGGCGTTCAACACTTAAAGGAATTGCATGCGAAGAAGAATAAGCACTGGCATAATGAAGTTTGGCTGGAATACAATATCCGTAATGTAGAAATAAACAGCGTGCCCGTAAAAGGTGTCATCGATAAAATTGAACTCTACCCAAAGGGGAAAGCAAGCATTATTGACTATAAAACAGGTTTTCATGCACCTGAAAAAACGAAAAGCCGTTCCGATAGAAACCCTCATGGAGGTCTTTACTGGAGACAATTGCTGTTCTACAAAATTCTTTTCGAAGCCTTGCCTAACCACAATCATATTGTCGATGAAGGACGATTATTATTTGTTGACCCCCACCCCCGAAATGGGTTTCAGGAAATAAGCTTTCAATTTGAAATGGAAGATATCCAATGGATGCGCGAACTTATACGAACTACGTATTCAGAAATCGTCAAAAGTACTACTTTTAAATCTTGTGACGAAAAGGATTGTAAATGGTGTCGCCTCGTTAAAGATCAACTCCCCCCAGATAGTTTAGTTGACGAAGCTTTGATCGAGTTAGATGATTGATAGTCTATTAGACTTGTTTTGCAGCTGCTTAATGGGCTTGAATTGCCAAATTTTATTTTATACTGCGTTGAAAATACTCGACGTAGCTATGGCTATGCCTGCGTTTTTCGCCTTGTCTAAAATAAAATTTGGTCAATTACGCTCCATCAGCAGCTACAGAACAAGTCTATTAGTGAACTTAAGCTACTTTTTTTCAGTTTAATTACTTAACTTAATTTACGAGTCAACGGAGAACGGTCAACGGAGAACGAAAACCATATTAAGACCAAAGGTCTCAATATGACATAAAAGAGACCATTAATACCGTAATTATGGCCGAAGGCCATAACCTTAAACCGTTGACCGTTTCCCGTTCCCCGTTGACCGTAAAACATTTTTGCGGTTTTTATTAAGACTAAATCATGTATAATAATATGCAATTTAATTCCAGTCATTTATTTCTTTTTCTTTTTTTATTTGCACTCTCCTCCTGTGCAAACTATAAACTAAACTATAGCAAAGAATCAACCAATTGGGCTAGTTCGCGACTGCCAACGTCCGGAGAAGTTGATCATACCGTCTATCTTATTGGTGACTGTGGTAATTATGAAACGCGCACTCCTGCACTCAATCTATTGAAGGATAAACTGGAAAAATCATCCAAGGAAACAACTGTAATCTTTCTGGGTGACAACATTTATCCCGACGGGATGCCTCCCAAGGGGGATCAACCGCATCGCAAAGAAGCCGAAGCTAAGTTGATGACGCAACTAAGTACTACCGATAATTTCGAAGGGAATGTCATTTTTGTCCCTGGAAACCATGATGCAGAATATGATGCCACAGCCGGAGTGGTAAGACAGGAAAAGTTTGTGGAAGCTTACCTGAATGAAGGCATTGAAGATGAAGACGATTGGGATAACTTCTTTCTTCCTGATGGCAATTGTAGTGGCCCCTCCTTAGTTGAACTTACTGATGACCTTGTAGTCATAGTAGTTAATAGTCAGTGGTGGCTGGAAGACTGGGAGCGCGACCCTTTGATGAATTACGATTGTGAGGTCAAAGACCGGAACCACTTTGTAGCCCTTTTTGAAGAAATGGTGCGCAAAAACCGGACGAAGAACGTTATCGTTGCCATGCACCACCCGCTTTACACTTATGGCCCCCACGGAGGTCGCTTCACCCTTCGTCCACATTTTTTCCCTTTAACAGAGTTGAACAAAAAGCTCTATATTCCATTGCCTGGGCTCGGCACTGCCGCTACATTTGCCCGAGCAACACTGGGTATTCGCCAGGATGTTTCCAATCCTGTTTACCGAGATATGAAGAATGCCCTGATCAGTAGCGCTCGAAAAAGTAGCCGGGTCATTTTTGCAGCAGGCCACGAACATAGCCTTCAATACATTGAAAGAGATAGCCAGTATTTCATTGTAAGTGGAGCAGGTACCAAGCAAACGCAGGTTGGCATGGGAGAAGGTTCCTTGTTTTCATATGCGCATCAGGGATTTTTTCAGCTCGATGCCATGAAAGATGGTTCGATGTGGATGAAAGTATGGATCCCGGAAGAAGGTATGCCTAATGGAAAAGTTATTTTTCAAAAGAAAATAAAAGAAGCTTTACCTTTAGCTGAAAATAACTCCAAAAAAGCAGAGAGTGAAACTTATGAGCTCGAACTAAGCTCAATTGATACCACCATAATTAAGAAAAAAGCAAAAAAAGTAGGCCCGGGGCATGACCTGATTTTCGGAAAACACTACAGGAACCTATACCGCGAAGAATACACTTTCCCCGTCCTCAATCTCAGCCAGTACGAGGGTGGGCTAGAACCCATAAAAATAGGGGGTGGACGGCAAACCAACTCCCTGCGCCTCGCTGACTCTAAAGGATATGAGTACGCCCTTCGGGCAATGACCAAGGATGCCTCCCGGTTCATTCCTTATCCGTTCAGTAGATTGACTAGCGCCCGGAGCCTGGTAGAAGACAATTTCCTCTCGGCACACCCTTTTGCAGCTTTGGCTCTGCCTCCTATGCAGGAAGCTTTAGGGATCTACCATAACGATCCTAAGTTGTTTTTTGTGCCAAAGCAGGCAAGAATGCAGGTTTACAACAAAATCCTGGGTAATGAAGTGTTCTTATTAGAAAGACGACCGGAAGAATCAAGCAAGAAAAAATACAATTCCGGGGAATTATATGACAATGCTGAAAAAGTATACAGCACTATAGATGTCTTAGAAAAACTGCAAAAAGATCACGATCACAAAATCGACCAGCCTTTAACCTTGCGTTCAAGAATGTTCGATATTTTAATTGGGGATTTTGACCGGCATGATGACCAATGGAGGTGGCTTCGATTTAAAAATGAAGACGATGTTAAAATTTATAAACCCGTACCCAAAGATCGCGACCAGGCTTTTAGCCGTTACGGGGGAGTCATGCTTGGCCTTGGCTATCTTACATTACCTATGATCCGCCAGTTAAAATCGTTTAAACCCAAAGTAGGCAATTTAAAATGGTTCGTTTATAGCGCCCGCCGTTTTGATCGATCATTCCTCAATGAATTGACCTGGGAGGATTGGCAGAAAGAGTTGCGTTTTATTCAGCAAAACCTTGACGATGAAGTCATTTTGAAGGGTTTCAAAGAGTGGCCCGCCTTCGCTTTTGAACAAACGGCTCCTGAATTAATGGAAGCGATGAAATTCAAAAGGGACAACCTCAACCAAATTGCTCGCAAGCATTACGAGATACTTGCTAAGGAAGTAGACATAGTAGGAACCAATAAAAGAGATCGATTCGAGGTAAATCGCCTTAATGATGACCAGGTGCAGGTGAAGGTCTTTGCTTTGTCCAAGAAAAAGGGAAAGAAAAAAGAAAAATTGTATGACCGAATTTTCAACCGCCCGGAAACCAAAGAAATTAGACTCTTTGGCCTGGATGGAGATGACGAGTTCATTGTGGAAGGCGAAGTAAACCAAAGCATTCTCATTCGTGCTATTGGTGGCCGTGGGGAAGACGTCTTCGAAGATAAGTCATTCGTAAAAAGAGGAAATAAAAAAACCAAGATCTACGATGATGAATTGGAGGAGAACCAACTTATCCTGGGCAAAGAAGCTAAAGATCTAACCTCAACCAACACTTCCTTAAATCAATATAACCGCCGTGATTTTCATTATGAAAATAACCTCCTTGCATTTACCCCCTTAATTGGATACAACCCGGACGATCAAGTTTTCCTGGGAGGGCAATTTTCGCTAACAGATTATCTATACAAAAAAGCGCCTTATGGCCAGCAACACTCCCTTTCATCACAATTCGCCTTTGCAACCAACGCCTTACAGGCAGCATATAAAGGAGAGTTTGTTCAAGCTTTCGGCAAATGGGACGGATTGGTTGACCTTAGTTATCAGAGTGATCAATTTGTGATCAATTACTTTGGCTATGGAAATGAATCCGTCAACCTAGACGTGGATTTCGACTTTAACCGGGTACGACAAAGCCTCTTCCGTTTTTATCCTGGTATTCAAAAACGCATAGCTTCTGATCGGGCACGCTTCAAGTTGGAAGCAGGTATAGAAAGTATTGAGGTTGAAGAAACCCCGGGCCGATTTATAAGCTCTGACGCAAGCGACTTATCTCCGTCCGTATTTTCACCGAATACCTACTTCGGCGCCAAAGCTTCTCTGGAGTTTGATAATGTAGATAATCCCTTTCTACCTAAAAGAGGTCTGAAGTTTAATGTGTCTTATTCATTTAGGAGTAATCTGGATGACAACAATAAGCGCTTTGGAAATATTTCCAGTTCCCTTACTTTTTACAATGGATTCTTTAAAAGCAAGTGGCTTGTTCTCGCTTCGCGCATTGGAGTATCCAGCAATACCGGAGAACTGGGTAACTTTGAATTCTTCCAAGCTCCCGTTTTGGGAGGGCAAACAAACTTAAGAGGTTTCAGAGGACAGCGATTCTATGGCAAGACGGCCTTCTTCCACAACATTGACCTGCGCGCACAGATCTGGCAATCACACAATAAAGTTCTTCCATTCACTTTGGGGCTTAAGCTAGGCTATGATTACGGAAGAGTTTGGGAAAAAGATGTGCGCTCTGACCTCTGGCATGACAACTACGGGGGAGGTATCTGGATAGCACCGCTTGATTATTTCGTGATATCCACTGATTACTTCCGGTCTGAAGATGAGGATGATCGGTTTACCATTCGAATAGGATTCTTATTCTGATTTTCTACTGGTGATTGTTTTTTTCAGATATAATGCATAATTTAAGCTGAACAGAGAAGCTGCAAGCTGCATTTACTTCTATGTAAGTGATTCACGGAATAATTAGTTCTCTGAAAAAATACGTTCTTTGACAAATTGTGTGGAACTTCAAAATGATAGCTCTTTCAACCGCAGGGGCTATCATTTTGAAGTTCCACACGATTTATGTCAAAAAGCTAAAAAATATTACCTGGCAACATAGCCTACTATGAAAAAACAAGCAAATCACTATTCAAGCGAGCACCTGTACGATGTCAGTTCACTGATTTCTAAGGAAATACAAGAAATGCTGGGCTTTGATCATTTTCCCTATAAGACAAAGCTCAGTTTTGCACCATTAATTAATCACTGGAAAAAAGAACTAACCAGCCCCGAAAAAGATAAAGCAGTCTTAGCAGAAATAATTATTAAAGAGCTCGACAATGCGCTGGAGTTTCAAACTCCAATTGAGGATTTTAGCTTGATAAAAAAGCACAAAGGTTTTGTTGACCTTCTAATGGCGGGCCTCCTTCCGCCATTAGTTAGAGACAAGCAGTACGTACGAGCCTCTGCACCATTTAGTATGGACGGATTTTACCATTCACCAGCTCTGAACCAACTGATCAAGGAGGGTAATCTGGAGTTTTGTGTGGACAAACCCACACGCATGATCTTCTCCGGGGCCGTTATCAAAGCAGGTGGTCATATACTAAATACTTTTTACGGCCAAAATGTAGAAATGCAAGAACCGTTCATTTTTACAGCGCAAGCAAATAAAAGTGGCGTGGAAAGGCATTTCAAAGCAGAGTTCAACATGGACTTTGTGGAAATAAAAAAATTAAAACCCCTCAAGCAACTTCGCCAAAACGAAATTAATCAACTTTTCAGCAACATTTACGACATTGATGTCTGGTTGGAATACCTCCCTCCTCAAAACTTTGAATTCCATGGCCTGGTTACCTTCCGACTCGTAGATATCACAGAGGAAGAAACACTTTCTCGTTTAAAGCATGTTCTCCTGGAAAAAGATGCGGTTGTTTATTCTGAAAACATTAAAGCTCTGGAAAAGATTATCAAGGCTTATTTTCATATGCCCGAATTACGCCTGGGAATAACCGCCTTAGACTATCCGGTTGAGAATGCTGTTCAGCATAAATACCGGATCCGACACGACTTTCTCGCGAAGGAGTTTCCCGTCCTCCTTGATCCGGCAACATCTGACTCCATTTACGAGCGAGCCTGCAAGATGAGGGAGATGCTTATCATCGAAGATATCCACAATATTTCGCCTCATACAGCAATTGAAACTACCTTAATTGAAAAAAATTTTAGGAGCATTATTATTGCTCCGCTTAAGAATAAACATAATAACATCATCGGCTTACTGGAGATAGGTTCTCCCAGAGGGTATGAACTCAATAGCCTTGTTGCTCTCAAAATGCAGGAAATCGTTCCTCTATTTCGAACAGCCCTCGAGCGAAGCC
Organism: uncultured Saprospiraceae bacterium; assembly: GCA_964537285.1. Taxonomy (GTDB): domain Bacteria; phylum Bacteroidota; class Bacteroidia; order Chitinophagales; family Saprospiraceae; genus CAZHZT01. Next base: position 63,177 of record CAZHZT010000005.1, read on the forward strand.
GGGATGAGATAGATAATGCTATAGAAGTCGTTATACGGGAGCAATATACCGCCATTCATCCAAGTGTCGATTGGAAATTCATTGAAAAGGCTTACAATTTACTAGAAAAACGAGAGCAAGAGGGAACAAATGCTAAAATCGAACCCATCATATTCAATGATGTTTATCCACTTTATGGCCAGTCAGACATAGTGGGGTCTTCGACCAAACGAAATGACGCTATTCAGGCAGACTTGCTGGACAACCTTTCTCAAATACAGACCGTCCTCCAGATTATTGTTAATGAAATATTTTACCCTATCGCTGATAATTTTATTCTAAGAATAGGAGATGAAATGGCGCACCTAAAGGAGGGAATCAACTCAAATGATGAATATAGGGTACTTGAGTTTATTCAAAAAGAAATTCACCCGCTGTTTGAACACATAAGAAATAAAAACGACAAGATCTCAAGTGCAGTAGCTAAATACTTTAACTATCTTGATCCAGATTTGAAAACGGTCTATCGGCAAAGAAAAGACTATGAACACAGTGTCATGATGGTTAATGATGCTCTATCGAGTTACCTGGCAGAACAAAACCGGCTTGCTCAGGATATTCTGCCTCACTATTTTGAAAAATATCAAACGGATGGAGTAGAATATGACATTTATGTGGGCAGCTCTATGTTGAAAAAGGAAAAATTTAGAACCATCCACCTCAAAAACCTCCGCCTTTGGCAGCTCATCGTTATGTGTGGGATTACCCGCATCGTCGAAGAAATCCGCCCAACGATGCCCATGCCATTGCATACCGCACAACTGGTACTAGTACATAGCACTCCTCTTGCTATCCGTTTTAGGATGGATGAAAAACAGTTCGACGTAGATGGAGCCTATAATATCCGTTATGCTATCATCAAAAAACGGATTGATAAAGCTTTAATTGAAGGAACCAACGAAAGATTGACCGTTTCAGGGAAAGTAGCTATTGTTTATGCTGATGAACACGATCGCGCCGAGTACATGGAGTATATTAACTATCTACTCAATAAAGGGTATATTACCGACAATGTTGAGGATCTGCATTTACAAAAAATGCAAGGGGTCCAGGGCATGAAGGCTCTTCGAATTACTGTAAAAATCCCGAAAGCAGAGCTTATAGCCACTCAAAACGGGAAGGTTAAACCAAATGGAAAGCTTAAATTAGCAGCACTAAGTAAAAGAGTTCTTTGACATAAATTGTGGAAAATAGAACTTCAAAATAATAACCCTTTCAGCCACAAGGGCATTCAAGGCTTATCATTTTGAAGTTCCACACAATTTGTCAAAGAACGAGTAAAAGTAAGGTTTAGGAAAAACGAAAATCAATGCAAGAGTCTATTCTTGATGCAGCCAGAGCGCAAATAACAAGTCTGTTTGAGAAGGAAATAAAAAAAGCTTTTCTTTTTCATACGCTGGAACGCACTCAACAAATCGAACAATACGCCAGAAAAATTATTGATAAAACGGCACTGCCTGAGGGACCTGGCGAAGAAGTCCTTCTTGCAATACTTTTTCACGATACTGGCAGAGCAAGCAAAGGAGGCAAAGACCCAATTGCTGAAAGTCAGAAAGTTGCCGCTGACTTCTTGGAACAGCATAGCTTTTCGGAAACCAGAAAAAAGCATGTCCTCGAACTTATCAGAGCAACGGATTCAGAGCACTCCAGCCAAAACATTCAGGAAAAAATAATTAAAGACGCTTTACTGGCTTACCTTACCAATGAGCTATATCTTAATCACCTTGATAACCTCAGATGGGAAGAACGCACGTTCCACTCCTTACATTATGATGACGGTGAATGGCTAAACCTTCAACGACAAAAACTAAGATCTGAGGATTTTCTTACCGAAGCCGGTCAGAAATTATTTGGAAAACAGAAAAAAAAGAATGAAAAAAGCTTAAAAAAACTAGCTAAACAAGCTGAAAACAAACTAGATATAGGCCTCCGGCAAGGAATCGCAGATAGTCGAACAGCCCAGATGATGTTCAAAACGGCTCTCCGAAATCACATAGATCTTACAAATATTGCAGATAACAAAGCCAATATAATGCTAAGTACGAATGCCATCATCATTACGATCATGATGCCTTTGTTAGCAACCAATATCAAGGGGAACGCATTTCTGCTTATTCCGGCAAGTGTTTTACTGCTTACCTGTGTGCTTTCTATCATTTTTGCCACATTAGCCACCCGGCCAATCAAAATGTCGGGTTATACTGACTTGTCTAAACAAAAGGCGGACAACACGAACCTATTCTTCTTCGGAAACTTCTTCAATATGTCAATAAGCGAATTTCACCAGGGGATTCGTACAGTTGTTGCTGATGAACAAATTTTAGAAGACTCTATTTTAAACGATCTTTACTATCTGGGAGCGGCCCTTGGTCATAAATACTTGCAATTACGTACTTGCTACAGTATTTTTATGATTGGAATTACTTCTACAGTGGTTGCCTTTGCTATATCCTTTTTTATTTCCCAAATGCCTTAACCGAAATTTAAGGCAAAGCGATTTAGCTCCTCAAAGTAGGGCAAGGCTTCTTCGTAAAGATTTTGGAGATGTTCAGGAAGCGGTTTATCCTCTGTCGCAGGCTTCTTTTTGAAGCCAGTAGACTTATGCACGCCGGAATACCAGTAAGGAGCCCAACAGCCATCAATAGACTTTGGGCCGGCGGGCCATTCAAGCATTCTGTGATCAAAAGAAATTCCTAATCTATTACAAAGTAAATGCAAGCCCTTCTCAGGATCTTTTAACAACACTCCTGAATTAATGACAATAGGTTTTGAATTTTCAGAAGATAGCCCTATAAAGATCTCCCATTCTTTTCTTAACCCAATATCGTCAATACTCGGATTTTCAATGACTTTAGCGAAAGAAGCAATAAGTTGCCGGGGATCTCTGATCAGAAAAACATTCACTGCCCTTTGTAGCAATGCCTGAAAATCTCCGGTTAAGTGATGAGCCATATTCTTTATAAAAAAAATAGGGCTTTCCTTAGGGGCAAGCAAATTTGTGAGCACGGCATTCCAATCCGTTTCCATAGACTGCATGATCTTTTCCTTTCCGGGGTGATCAACTTCGTGATGTGCCAGATAATACCCATAGAATGGTTCATCAACAGCGATTGTATCTTCGCGTTGATTAAAAGAGTACATTAAAGCAGTAGAGATATTTCTCGGCCCGGACATCATGTTTATGATCATATCACCTTCTACTAGACCATTTTCAGGAAAATACTGGTAAACCAGTTTGAATCAGCATTGGTTAAACGCGTTAACGTAGCATCAGCTTTATTAGAAAAGAGTTTAATATCTTTTACTACTTCAGTAAAAGCCTTGGATTCCTCGGAGTTACCATTCACACTGGACAATTCGTCTAGCACTTTGAGCATTGGTTCAAGTTCCTTTTTTTTGCGTTTGATCACAATCCTGCGGAACACTTCCCACATATCCTTTTCAGCGACGAAATATTCACGTCTTTCACCAGACTTTAACTCTTTATAAACCAGCCCCCAATCAATCAGGGCTCTGATGTTCATATTGGCATTACCGCGAGATATATTTAACTCCTCGATAATTTGGTCAGCACTAAGGGCCTCCGGAGAAATTAATAATAGGGCATGTACTTGGGCCATGGTACGGTTTATTCCCCAGTTCGAGGCTAAAGAACCCCAAGATTGGATGAACTTCTCCTTACCTTCCTTCAAATCCATATCTGATGTAGTTATTTGCACAGATCAAATTTTTTTCGCTCTTTGACAAGTTGTGTACAACTTCAAAATGACACCCCTTGAATGCCCTTGTAGCATTCAAGGGGTGTCATTTTGAAGTTGCATTTTCCACAATTTATGCCAAGGAACTATTTTTTTTATTGAAACTTCTGAAAGTACTATGTATAGGAAATTAAAAAAATGGGCGTTTTGTTTATGAAGAATGTGTTAAAAGGGTCATTTCTTATAAAAGGATTATCTATTGGGACCAGAATATTGGGTGTTCGTACAATGGATAGCGCATTTAAAAATAAAAAGTTTTAAACCGGCTAGACTTTCCTTATTTTTAAAAAAGTTTTTAGTAAAAAAGTAAAAAAGACCAAATGGAAATAAAGAAAGATAAGCTTTGGAAAGGCTTTTTGGAAGATTTTATGGAGGAAGCCATTCGCTTTTTCTATCCTGACCTTGCTAATGAGATTGATTTTAGCAAAAAGTTTGTGTTCCTGGACAAAGAATTAAGAGAATTATTTCCTGAAACCGATGCTCCCGGCCGTTTTGCAGACTTTCTAGTAAAGGTCTATCTTAAAGTAGGGGGAGAACGTTTGCTATTCATGCACATTGAAGTCCAGGGATATTATGATAAGAACTTCGACAAGCGAATGTTTAACTATTTCTATCGCATTTATGATCGCTTTTATGGAGAGATCATCATAGCATTAGCTATTTTTGTTTACGATAATAGCGATCATCCGCAAGGCACTTTTCAGTATATTTCTCCAGAAACGGAACTTACTTATCGTTTTAAAACGTTTAACTTAGTAGAATATCCTCCTGCAGTGCTGGCTCAGATGGATAGCCCGATAGCCTTGGCTTTGGAGGTAGCCTGGCTAGCAATCGAAAAGCCTGATGCAGATCAGTTGCTTTCACTTAAAAAGCAATTAGTAAGACGATTATTTGAGCGTGATTACCCTAAAAAGAAGATTCAACAAATCTTGAATTTTATAACCTATTATGTTAATTTTGACAAGAAAGAAGGGGATAAAATAGTCCAATACAACAATTTTGTAAACCAAATAATTAAAAAAGACGAAACCATGGGAATACAAGAAGTTATCCTGGAAGCAGCGAAGGAGGAAAAAGAGAAATGGAAGCAGAAAATAAGCCAGCTGGACCAAGAAATAGAACAGCTGGGTAAGCAAAAAGAACAATTGGGCAAGCAACAAGAACGGTGGGAAGAGGAAAAAAGACAGCTAGGCCACCAAAAAGAACGGTGGGAAGAGGAAAAAAAACAGTGGCAACAAGAAAACCAAAAACGGATAAACTTTGAACGCCAGAAAGCTATCCGTGCATTGTTACGTTCTGATGCAAGTATCGCTTTTATTGTTGAGGCGCTGGATATTGAAGAAGCATATGTATTACAGGTAAAAAATCAGTTAGAAGCAGAATAAGAGCGGATGACCTCTTTGCCAATCAGGGCATATTTATACCTCCACCCCTGATGTCATACTGGCAGCAAGTTAAAAAAACACCGCCAATATGGCTATATTTTTACCCCCCCTGCCCTTGGCATAGAAAATGTTCTTTCCAGATAGCCCCTAATCGCCTTCATCACATTTTCCTCAATTAGAGAAAGAACATTATGATACAATATCTTCAAAACTCCAACCCCGAGGACCAAGCCGCCAAAAATATTCCCAATGATGGCCCAATACTCGACGCTTACTCGAATACTATAATCAGAGTAGCTAAGGAGTTAAGTGATTCTGTTGTTCAAATTAAAGTCGCTAAACCCGATAATCAAAGGCGACGAAACCAAAGGCAACGCCCTTATGGCAGCGGTTCAGGTTTTATCATATCCAGCGACGGATTTGTAGTGACAAACAGCCATGTGGTCAATAAAGCAAGTAAAATTGAAGTAGCTCTTCAAGATGGAAGGCAGTTCAGCGCAAACCTAATTGGTGAAGACCCTGCCACAGACATTGCTGTCCTCCAAATCCGTGCAGATCAATTGAAGCCTTGCTTTTTTGGCGATTCTGATCAATTGCAGGTAGGACAAGTGGCCGTTGCTATCGGTAATCCCTATGGTTTTCAGTATTCGGTCACGGCTGGTGTTGTTAGTGCTTTAGGCAGAACACTCCGCTCGGAATCAGGCCGCTTGATCGATGATGTAATTCAAACAGATGCAGCATTGAATCCAGGCAATTCAGGAGGACCTTTAGTGAATTCTTTAGGGCAAGTAATTGGTGTAAACACTGCCGTCATTCTACCAGCCCAAGGATTGTGTTTTGCTGTTGCCTCTAACCTTGCCCAGTTTGTCGTAAGCCAATTAATCCTGAATGGTAAAGTTAAGCGTGCTTATATTGGTATTGCTGGTCAGCACATCCGCCTTGACCAAAGATTGAGAAAACGCCTGGAGCTTACCGTCCAATCGGGTATTTTAATTGAACATATCGAAGCCGACGGTCCTGCCTACAATTCAGAACTTCAAAAAGGTGATGTAATCATTGGGTTCGAAGATAAAGACGTACATTCCATTGATGATCTCCACCGCTTTTTAGATGAAAAAGCGATTGGAAAAAAAAGTCGATTGTTTGTTTTGCGCGATAAAAAAATTGTAAGCGTCGGCGTAATCCCAGGAGAATTATTGTAAAAAACACTTTATTTAAAACTTTTTGTTAAAAAATTTGACTTTTCAAACATAATCCTTGTATCTTTGAAAAAAATTGATACAATGATTATTGCCAATCCCATATACGATACGGTATTTAAATACCTGATGGAGGACAATGAGGCTGCCAAGCGGATTATTGGCATCCTTATTAATGAAGAGATAGTTGAACTAGAATTCAAGCCTACTGAGCGGGTTAGGGACGCCTCCGGTGTTTCCCTTCCGATGTTTAGAATGGATTTTATTGCAACTATCAAGACTACGGATGGGATAAAAAGAGTACTGATCGAAGTTCAAAAAACTAAAAAACCTACTGATATTGAGCGTTTTCGCTCTTATTTAGGCAAGCAATATTCTGAACGAGAATCCGAGCCACTCCCCATTATCGCCATTTATTTTCTAGGTTATAACATCCCTGAACTACCTGAAGCTGTAATCAAGGTAAACAGAATATTAAAGGGGATTATTTCCGGTCAAGAGTATAATGTAAAAAACGAATTCGTAGAATGCTTGACGCACGATGCCTACATTATTCAAACCAAAAGATTAAAAAGAGGACTCAAAACCCCTATCGAAAAAGTATTAAGTGTCTTTGATCAAAGCTATGTTATCCAAGGGGAAAATGAGTATTTCTTAAGCTATCCGGACGAACCTACTCCTGAAGAATTACGAGGCATTCTCAACCGATTGAAAAAGATTGCTGCAGATGACAGAATACGTGAAGAACTCGAATTAGAGGAAGAAGCTGAATGGGAATATTACAGAACAATTGAGCATTTTCAAAAGGAAGTCAAAACAGCTAGGAAAGAGGTTCAATTAGCAAAAGATGAAGCTCAATTGGCAAAAAAAGAAATGGAATCAGCGAAACTACAAGCCCAAAAAAGGGCCTCTCAAATTAAGCAAGCAGTCTTACTCTTTTCAAATATGGGAATCTCACCTGATGAAATTTCTCGAAAACTCGGCCTTTCCAAAGAGGAAGTCCTGGCAATTATTGAAGAAAAATAAGTTAATCAAAATTGGCCACGATCAGCTGTAAGTGCTTTATAAACAGTTAATCGTGGCCAATCCTGACTCATCCCTCTTAATCTTGGTTGACTTTAACCCTTACCTTTTCACAAGTTTACCACTTAAAATCTTACCTTCCATCTTTAATCTATAAAAGTAATAGCCATTCGCTAATAATGGTACCTCAACGGATTCGATATTTTCCAAAAGATTCAGTTTCCTGGAAACTAGTAATTGCCCACTTGCATTAAACAATTCAAATTGTACATTCTCCTTAGAAATTGCCTCATCAAACGATAAGAATATCCTATTTGAAAATGGATTAGGGAACACCCTCACTGTTTCGTTTTCCTTCACTTTCTCTACATCAGAAACCATATCCAAAGCCATACTTACTGCAGCCAGGGCATCAACGCGCCCATATCCATAAGTATGATTCGGTACTTCCGAGCCAGGAATGCCACCACACTCCTGATCTGTTGTTCTGGGAACAGCTGTTAAACGGATAATTTCTTCGATTTCATCAACATTGCCCGCCAGATTAGGATTGGCAGAAATAATCAGTGCTACCAATCCTGCCACATGTGGCCCGGCCATACTCGTGCCGGTAGCAAGGCCATAATTTCCGTTCAAGGTAGCTGAACGCACCCCCACACCGGGGGCAGAAACATCCGGTTTCAATCTGTTACTACCATCAACCGTAACAGGCCCACGACTGCTAAACCCGGCAATCGTATCATTTTGCTGCGTCGCTCCTACCGAAAAACTACTTTCGTAAATGGCCGCCGGACGATTAACCGTAGAACAAGCATTTCCACTATTACCAGCAGAAACCACAACCACAACCCCTGCTGCACGCAAATTATCTACGGCCATTTGCATCACCTCAAAGTTATTAGGGAAACAACCTTCAGATTCCGGGCAGCTCCACGAATTATTGATCACATGTGGTGCCAGACCAGGATTTGGATTCTGACCATCTAAATCGTAAGGAGCTAAAAACCATTCGAAACATTCAATGTAAGTAACCGGCGTACCCACCCCTTTATCCATATTACGGCAACCGATCCATTGCGCGTCAGGAGCAACCCCGATTTGATTATCCCCTTCATCCCCTACCATAGTACCCATGGTGTGAGTACCATGAAAGTGGTCATCACAAGGGGAATCGCTTGCATATCCGCAAGGGTTTGTGTCTCCATTGATAGGCATTTGAATGGCATCGTGCCAATTATAAGCATGTTCAGCGACCATCCCATCCCAGCCTCTATACTTTTCTTTCAATGCCGGGTGATCCCATTCATAGCCAGTATCCTGACCACCAATAACAATATCTTCTCCTCGAATGCCCAAATCCCAGACTTTATCTGCCTGAATCTTTGATATTCCCCATTCTACGGCATTACCGCCACGGGAGGCACCTGAAAGGAGGGGCTGCGCAGGGATTTCTGCCTGAATAAGAGGATTTCCATGAATATTTTTCACTCCTTCCAGAGACGCAACTGCTTCGAGAACATCCAGTTTGCTTTCAACAAAAGCTGCATTGATTAAGAAGAAAGACTGATAATAAACCTCCGCCTGATCAAGTAAATTGATCAACGCTACCTGGGATTTCTCAGCAGTTGCACGTAGTTGAGCATAGACGAAAGCCCCTTTCTCCTGTTTGGTAGACAAGTTTTTTACCAAAGACAAGTCCGCTTGCTCTTGCATAACTACAATGTATTCGACAAGTTGCCCTGCCTCTGCTTTGTCCAGAACATTTGGGTCTACTTTATTTTTCCATGAATTATTGGCGTAGGAGAATGTGACACTGAAAAGTGTCAATATTGTAATAAAAAAAAGAGTTAATAAATGTCGCATAGCGAATTAGTTTTAATATTCGTGATTATTTAGCTCATAGCCGCATTGCCTTTAAAACAATACGTTCTTTAACAAATTGCGTAGAACTTTAAACATGAGTCATCTCGAAAATTCGGGATGACTTATGTTTGAAGTTCCATTTTATCACAATTTATATCAAAGAACTAAGTACTCTGTAACCTAATTCAGAGAATTTGGTGTTTTTTTATTCAGGGAAGCCCGAATACCTCAATAACCTAACACTTCAAATAACGCAATTAAAACGTTATTGATTCTCTTAATTAAACCACATTATTGTCATTAATTAGCGTGAAGGCTAATCCCTATTTTGAAAACAACCTCGACCAACCAAAACGAATCCCAAGTAATAGTAAAACAAATACAATCACTAAAAAGCCTATTGGCAATCGAGAAAAGAAGATGATATGCGTACGATCAACCACCCACATAATAACCATCACGGCGGCTATCATCATTAAAAGACCAGAGAGCCTCTGAAAACCGGGGATCAAACGTAAATCCACATTCCGCCGAATGATCAAAAGAGTAACAACCATTAAGAAGATAGGAAGAATCTGTGTATTGAGTTGCCAACTGAATATACTTTTTCTTTCAAATAAGAATAAATAAATATTCAGCGTGATTGCAAAAATACCAGGAATACAAACCAGGTAAACCAAGGTTGAGTATAAGTATTTCCAAGGAGATAAATGCCCTTCATCTTTGCCAAAAAAACCTGCGAGAACAGCTGCAAAAGGAACAATCACCACATAAAAAATAATGTAAATGGGATTTTGATTCAAAAAAGTCAGAAATTCGCCGAGCGTCATGATGTCTAATTTTGGGCGAAGATAAATAATTAAGTTATTATTGCCCATCCACTCACAAAGCAAGTATAAAATGAGTTATTATAAACCCACTATATTCGAGCAATTTCCCAATGTAGTTGCTGCAGAAAGCCGCCGCCAGGGAGGAGTAAGCCCCACCCCCTGGGAATCGCTCAACTTAGGACTATACACAGATGATAGTCCTGAAAATGTAATCCAAAATCGCAGTATTTTTTTTGATTCATTAGGCATTCCGGTCAATTCGGTGGTGGGAAGCCATCAAGTACATGGCAAACAAGTAATGATCGTTGATAAACCCGGACAATTGGAGGGTTATGATGCCCTCATTGCAGACAAACCCAATCTATATCTTACAATAACAGCAGCCGATTGCGTCCCTATTCTTATTTATTGCCCTGAGAAATCTGCAATTGCCACTATTCATGCCGGTTGGAGAGGAACATCAATAAAGGTTGTCTTAGAAACCATCAATTCTTTAAAGCAACATTTTGATGTAGCTCCCGAAGACTGCTTTGCTTATATAGGAACCTGTATCGATAGCCTTTCTTACGAAGTAGATGCCGATGTAGGAGATCATTTTGATGATGCATTCAAACACTGGGATGAAGGTCGAAAAAAGTTTTTCCTGAATTTAAAAGAAGCGAATAAAAGCCAATTGATGGAAGCAGGTGTTCCTGAAGAACAAATTGAAGTGTCACCTTTTTCAACTTTTGAAAATAATGATCTTTATTTTTCTTATCGGAAAGAGAAGGGGAAGACAGGGAGAGGGGTGGCAGTTATTGGCATGAAGGGACGTTAGTTCCTGAAGCACTAGTGGGATGGCCCGGATTGGAAATCCTCGCGAGCAGCGCAGCACTCGCGAGGACTTCCAATCCGGGCAATTCAATTCCGTAACCCTACAAATCAAACTTTATACCCTGTGCCAGTGGCACTTCTGCACTATAGTTAATCGTATTCGTTTGACGACGCATGTAAGCTTTCCAGGCATCCGATCCACTTTCACGGCCACCGCCCGTTTCTTTTTCACCACCGAAAGCACCGCCGATCTCAGCACCGCTTGTTCCAATGTTCACATTGGCGATACCACAATCTGAACCTGAAGAAGAAAGGAAAACTTCAGCTTCGCGCATGCTATCGGTCATAATCGCTGATGACAAACCTTGTGGAACGTTGTTGTGAATAAGCAATGCATCATCAAGATCCTTGTACTTCATAATGTACAAAATCGGTGCAAACGTTTCTTCTTTTACCATTTCGAAATGAGGCTCCACCTCAGCAATGCAAGGTTTTACGTAACAACCACTTTCAAAACCTTCACCCTCTACTACTCCGCCTTCAATTAAGAAGTTCCCCCCTTCCGCTTTGACTTTTTCGATAGCACTTAGGTAAGTATTCACGGCATCCTTATCAATAAGCGGCCCAACGTGATTATTCTGATCCAGTGGATTGCCAATTTTTAGCTGTGGGTAAGCCCCTGTCAACTTATCTTTTACCTGATCATACACACTTTCGTGAACGATCAAGCGACGGGTAGAAGTACAACGCTGGCCCGCTGTACCAACTGCTCCAAACAAAGCTCCTGTAAGTACTACATCCATGTTGGCACTAGGGGTAATAATAATACCATTGTTACCCCCCAATTCAAGGATTGTTTTACCAAGGCGGCTCGCCACTTCAGCAGCTACGATTTTACCCATACGAATACTGCCCGTAGCAGAAATCAAAGGAACGCGCTTGTCTTTCGTTAAAAACTCTCCGACTTTGTAGTCGCCATTGATGATACAACTTACTCCTTCCGGAATGTCATTATCTTTTAGAACTTTGTGAAGAATATTCTGGCAAGCGATGGAACAAAGCGGGGCCTTCTCAGAAGGTTTCCAAACGCATACATCACCACAAACCAAAGCAATCATAGAGTTCCAGGACCAAACCGCAACAGGAAAGTTAAAAGCAGAAATAATCCCGACAATCCCTAGTGGATGCCACTGTTCAAACATACGGTGATTCGGGCGCTCCGACTGAATGGTCAAACCGTATAGTTGGCGTGAAAGCCCCACTGCAAAATCACAAATATCAATCATCTCTTGTACTTCACCCCAGCCTTCCTGAAGGCTTTTACCCATTTCGTAAGAAACCAGGCGGCCAAGCGCATCCTTGTGTTTACGCAACTCTTCACCGTATTGGCGAACGACTTCCCCTCTTTTAGGAGCAGGAATAGTGCGCCAAACGTTAAAAGCTGCTTGCGCTTTTTCAATGACTTTATCGTATTCTTCGCGCGTCGTTTCACTCGCACTACCTATAAATTTCCCGTCAACGGGAGAGTATGAATCAATATAATTGCCAGAATTTGTGGATTCTAGCCCGGTGCCGGTGCCATCATTTTTTTCTTTCAGGCCCAATTGCTTCAAAAAATCTAGGTTCATAACGCTGGATTTTGTTGTTTTAAAATTGATCCGCAAAAGTAATAAAAACTTGGAGGTTGAGATATATCTGTTGTAAAAGAAGGTTGGTGCTAAAGCACCAACCTTCTTTTACAACAGATATATCAGCTAATTTTATGCTTTACCTAAACATTCGCCTCTACCACTGGCGCTGTTTTTACAACAGGAGCTTTCTCATCTTTGATCATCCAGCGGATTAAGACAGGGATCAAGAATAAATCACTTAACAGGGCGCTAAACAGTGTAAGGCTGATGAGCGCTCCAATGGTTACACTAGGCGGATGAATGGAGAACAGCATCACCAAAAAGCCAAAGAACAAAATGATGGTAGTCAAACAAATGGCTTTGCCTGTTTCCATAAAGGTGATGCGCAGGGACTCATCCACACTCAAACCTTTATCTCGGGAAAGTTTGAACTTACTTAGAAAATGGATCGTATCATCTACGGCAATTCCGAACACTACCGCAAAAACAATAGAAATACCTGCTTCCAATTCTACACCGGCAAAGCCAAGCATTGCTCCGGCCATCAACAGTGGGAACATGTTTGGAACCAGCGAAATAATGACCATTTTAAGATTTTTAAATAACAAAGCCATGAGTAAGCTTACTATGAGCACTGCCAGCCCAAGGCCTTTCAACAGGCTATCCCGCACATACTCAGAGTTTTTATCGAGAATAAGGCCCGTGCCGGTGCGCTTAAAAGTAGCTATATTAGGATCCGTATTTGAAGCAATCCAGTTATCGATGCGTGCGCCCACTGCTTTAATACTATCTGCTCCGATATCCAGGACCCGGGTAGAAATGCGCGCCTTTTTTTCGTCTTTACTAATCAAAATGCCTGTACTCACTTTAGGCACTTTTTCAGCCAGCTTCTGATATTTAGCAAACGTTTTTTCATCCTCGGGCATTTTGTAGGCCTCTGTTTTGTTACGACCATACATTTGGTTGATGCTTTTATACAAGGTAGTTGCCGAATTTATTGAATTGATAGAAGGCTGCTGTTTTAAGTAATTTTCTACTTTATCCATTTCCTTCAACACTTCATAATCATCTGCTTTATAATCACCTTGAGCGAACACAGCTACTTCCATTGGGCGAAAGCCTGAAAAAGTATTTTCGAAGAACAAGAAGTCAACTGTAATTTTTTCGCCTCGCGGCATATTCCGTTCAATGCGGTAGTTAGTGGTAATTAAGGAAATCCCCCACAAGCAAATCAACAGTACACCTAAGCCTCCGATAGCAACTTGGCGCGCATTATTTTTTGTATAATTATAGAACCAATCCATCAAACGCTCCCAAAACTGTTGGGTTTTTCCAAATTTGATGATCTGATCCTGACGGAACCAAGTGAGCACAGCCGACGTAAAGAAAATTACTGTTAAAAATGCAACTAATACGCCTACGGCAGCATTCACCCCAAAGTCGCGAATTGGAATGATCTTACTGGTAACCAATGTAGCAAAACCAATGGCTGTGGTCAAGGAAGTAAGCAGCGTAGCCATACCAATTTCCCGCACTGTGACCATAATAGCTTCCCGACGGCCCTGCCCTTTACGCAATTCATCGATGTATTTCGACATGATGTGGATTACGTCGGAAGTTCCGACAATAACCATTAAAACCGGGTATAGGGCAGCCATTGCGTTTAATGGCCTGCCTGTAGCGCCTAAAAGCCCAAGGAAAAGCAACATCCCTAGCCCTATTGATACGAGGGCCACCCCAATTCCCCAAGGGCGGCGGAAGATAAAGAACATGATCAGGCTCACCAATATGGCCGAAACGATGGTTGACATAGCGACTTCTCGCTTTTGCATAGCAACCATTTCCTTTTGAAAGTTTGGAGGCCCTAGCAAGTGGTAATCTTCAAACTCATATGGTTCGATCAATTCATGTACGGCTGTCACCAAATTCTCTGAATCTTCCAACTCAATGGACCCATTGGTTCGAATGGCCATCACTAAGGCCGTTGCATCTTCCGAAATAAACTGGTTTACGAAGCGCTCATCTGCCAGAATACGTTCCTTGTCTCTTTTGTAGCGATTAGGCTTATCTATATGGATAGCAGGAATTGTAGTGATCCCAAAAGGTGTTTTCATTGGGTAAGCCAGCTTGGTAAGCGATTGCGTTTCCGCTACACCCGGCAAAGATTTTGCCTTCACGGAAAAATCGTGGAATTTCTCCAGGAAAGATTGTTCAAAGACACCGTCTTTTCGCTCTACACCAACGAGCAAAAAGTTAATATCCGTTTCAAACTCTTCTGTAAATTTTAGAAAGAACTCTAATTCCGGATCTCCCTGGGGAAAGAATTGATCCAGGGAGAATGCAAATTTCAAACGTGTAGCGAAGAATGCGCCTAGTACAGTAAGTATGGCGAAGGCAATGACGATGCGCAAACGGGTTGTTTTATTCATGCTTAGGTAGTATTTAGGTTAAGGGTTAATAGACAAAATATTAAGATTTAGATTTGCATTAGTAACCAATTGAGAGACACGGGGTTTAAGGATGAAAAGAAGTTTTAGGCGGGAAATACTATGTAGAACGAATCTAAATAAACCATTTTTCAACTGAAAAAATATTTCAATAAAAAACTTTTGTTGTTGCATTATTTAAACAAAAGCTCTATATTTGCATTCCGTCAAAAAAATGATGTTTGATGGTCGCGTGGCCGAGTGGCTAGGCAGAGGTCTGCAAAACCTCGTACAGCGGTTCGAATCCGCTCGCGACCTCAACTATTTTGAAGATATGACTGTATTTCAATTGATTATCAAATGCTAGCTACAACTAGCTGTCAATTTAGCAGTCGTCTTAAAAATTTACGTTCTTTGACAAATTGTGTGGAACTTCAAAATGATAAGCATTGAATGCTCTTGTGGCTGAAAGGCTTATCATTTTGAAGTTTCATTTTTTCACAATTTATGTCAAAGAACTGAAACTTATTAATTTAAGGTCTGGATAATGCTATTCAGGCCTTTTCCTTTTTTTTGCATCCACAATTAAACCTGCCGGTGCGACTTCCAGCAACTCGGCAACTCTTATCAAACATGTTAAATAAGGCTGGTTTTTATTATTGCGCCAGGCATTTACAGTTGGAAAGGACTGACTTAGTGCTTCAAGAACTAAATCCTTGACACTTTTGAAGGCTTCTTTTTCACCCAATCGTTTCTCAAAGTTTAGCGAAAGTTGATACTGGATTTATACGCCTTTATCCGGGTCTCATCAATTACTTGTATAACCCTGTTAAATAACTCTGTATAATTTGTGATTTTTTTGGACATCGCGTAAGTTTTCTAATCTCTCACACCTGTGAGAGAATTTTCCTTTATAATATTAATGGTTATTTCCCGACATCCTGCTGCTTTTTTTGATTTTTTGGTGAGGAGTATCGATTAGTCCCGCACTTGCTGCGGGATGCCGCCCCGAGCTCAACCCCACCAGCCAAATATTATGGAAAAAGAATCGATAGGTTTCTTACTCTCCAAAAGGCTTCCTCGGGCTTGTTTCCCAATATCCGGCTTCTTTTTCAGAAGTTCAAATTTTTTCTATCTAACTTTTTGGCTTTTTCTGTTCTTTTGGGCAGGCCGATCCTAGGCTTCTAAAGGCTTCCGTAAGCCCTCCTCCACCAAAGAGGGTATGTTTCGTTTCTGGAATACTACCTCCAGGTCAAATAGGCTAAATCTAAGGTCTGCTCTTCGAACCGCCGTATTCGCGATCCGAATTCCGCACTTGCTGCAGAAGTGGTGTGAGAGAGCTGGGGTGAGCTATGACTCACCTCTTCCTGATCGATTGTGGGCTGTTTGACTTTCTCTTGACTAAAGACCTAATAAACTCGGGAATGTTAGGAGATATAATATTTATATTTACAAATAATAACTTATTGGTTCTCCTCTGGAACAATCTCCTCTAGTTCTCCTTTGAAAAATTGAGGTGGTATATTCAATGTTCCAATAATGTTCCCCAGATTTGATGTTAATGTAGAGATAAATGATCTCAAATAAGGGAACATGATTGCAGGTGCATTTACATTAATAAAGCTATTTTTTATCTCTCCATGTATCGCTTTACTTAATTCGAAAGTTCCAATAGCAACTACTCTTATTTTAAAGAAAGACTCTGACATTAGTGTTATGTCCATAAATATTCTAAATATTTTTTCGTCTTCCTCAGGATAGAAAACTTTAGGCTCAAGATCTATATGAATTTCACCTCCCTCAGTATATGGTTTTTGAGAGCTGAATTTGACATGAGGAAAATCGACGCCTCGAAATTTCAATTGAACTTGTTCTTTAATTTCCATATTCTAGAGGTTGTGCTATAAATACTATGCAGCCAGCTTATAGTCAGTATCATTTACTAATATAGCATCTGAGGAATTTAAATGCCTATAAAATGAATTACTCTTTGTGTTACTCATTTTGCAATCAAATGAAATAACCTTTTTATGTTCAATTTTGCCATTAGTCAACAACGAATGATCAAAATTTGTCCTTTTCTCAAGCAACCAATTAATTAACGTCTCTCGAGTTTCATTCTCAAGTGCATTATCAAGCTTTTGTTCCAAATCAGCGAGATTCAACATAATCTGTTTTTTTAGCAGTCTTCAATAGTAAAAAGAACAAAATTGTTCACAATTTCCAAATTATATACAGCTAGTTGTATCCTTTTCCTGTAAATAAATGCCATCTTTTTATTATTCCTGTACTCTATTGGCTTGACTAACAAGAAGTTGAAGTTAGATGGTAAATCCTGAAACATTATACCGTCAACCTCATCCCAAGTTGCCCTATCCTTAAAATAGTCATTTATTTCCTTTAAGGTAGGCTTTTCTCCCGTTTGCTTAACTATCTTGGTGGCAACTTTTTCGATTTGCTTCAACCAAAAAAGATAGTGTTCTTCATTGAATACAGTATCAAGAACATTATCACATTCAATATCCGCAGAATATATCTCATATCGCCCAGTCTTTTTT
The DNA here is from genome assembly GCA_964537285.1 of uncultured Saprospiraceae bacterium. GTDB lineage: Bacteria > Bacteroidota > Bacteroidia > Chitinophagales > Saprospiraceae > CAZHZT01. The sequence goes on from CAZHZT010000005.1 coordinate 80,702, forward strand.
TTACTTGTTTTCCCCCATCTATGAGCATCAAACTCATCATACCAAAAATAATAAGCTTCTCCTAACCAAGCATCTTCTCTTAAACAGATTATTGGTTCGATTAGTTCTTGGTCTCTATTTTCTTGGGTATGAAACATATTTCTAGCCATAGCTAAAGATTGTCATTTTCTAGAGAGTCTATGATTTTAGCTCAAAGATAGTGTTAGTCTTATAAAATTAAAACAGCCTGCAACATTTAAGAATTTTATCTGCTTTCCGCATCAACAATCCCTCCACATCATCTAAGCTTTCACTCAAATGATCTATTCAAAGCGACTCCTATAGCAGATAAAATTTAGTCCCGCACTTGCTGCGGGATGCCGCCCCGAGCTCAACCCTACCAGCCAAATATTATGGGAAAAGTATCGATAGGTTTCTTACTCTCCAAAAGGCTTCCTCGGGCTTGTTTCTCCAATATCCGGCTTCTTTTTCAGAAGTTCAAATTTTTTCTATCCAACTTTTTGGCTTTTTCTGTTCTTTTGGGCAGGCCGATCCTAGGCTTCTAAAGGCTTCCGTAAGCCCTCCTCCACCAAAGAGGGTATGTTTCGTTTCTGGAATACTACCTCCAGGTCAAATAGGCTAAAACCTAGGTCTATACTTCGAACCGCCGTATTCGCGATCCGTATGGACGGTGGTGTGAGAGGTGTATCCTAGCCGGTTGTTGGTCGGGCCCGCTTATTCGCTTAGGCTCTGTTTTTATTTTTGAAACGCATTCAAATTGTAGCAACATGAATTCCCTCTACTTCTTGGAAATGTTTGTCTTTGGTGAGTAACGGCAAACCTGTTTCTTTAGCTATGGCAGCTATCCATATATCATTTTCTGCTATTGGCCTTCCTTTTTGACGTAATTTATCCTTTATTTCGCCATATACTTCTGCTGTCTTTTCAGTTATATCTAATAGATTTACTCGTCTTTTTAGTTATTCTATTTCCAGCGTTCTTTTCGGTGTTTGATTCGATTTATTTGCTCCATAATATAATTCACCTAAAACTATTACTGGGATGTAAATCGTACTTAGTTGACTGACCTTGTTTATCGTTTCAGCATTATTCCTGAAAATATTTATTACAATATTTGAATCAAGCAAGTAATCACCACTCATCTTTATCTATTTTTCTTGATTCCACCACTGCTTTTTCATATTCTGACGCATCTTCCTCGTTCATTATTCCTGCTAATTCTAGTATTTTAGGGTACTTATTTTCTTCACTGTTCTTCGGAATCACCACTTTTTCTTCTCGAATTCCTCTTAGAACTTCTTCTACAATCTTAAGCCGCTCTGTCAAGCTAAACTTATTTATCAGCGTTATTAATTCATTTGTCGATACCATGATTAAGGTCTTTTTTACAAGCAAACGATTTTCCTCATAATTCAGTTTCTTTTTTTAGCGCAATAGAGCCTAAAACTCCAAGTACTGCCTGCGCCCTTCCTCAATAAAGGATTTGCTTTGCCAGCCCCGTGGCGCAGACAGTTCAGTTGAACGAAACCACCGGCCGGACTACCCGATACAATAATAAGCGAACAACGCATTTATCCTTCAGCGCCTGATTTCAATTTTTAAGGTTTAAGATACCCTTTTTCTCTATTATTTACCCCTTTTTCAGCCCTTTTTTCACAGGTCTACGCTTATTATTAGCCACAACACATCCCCTGCAGGAAGTTGCTTCCAGATCATGCTTATGCCCCCTTGTTGATTGCTATGCCTTCCCTTGCCCAACCACCTGGCGGCGGAGAACGAAGATTTACTTTCAGATACTGCTTTACATATACCCCATCCGGCCGGACGATTTCCTCTTTCGGTGCTTTCATGCTTCCACATGCATCGCTGAGTAATCTCCGTTGACTGTTTGCCAGGGGCGGTTTTGTTCAACGCCAGTCTGTGAAAAACCACCATACAAATATATTCAAAACGATCTTATCGTCCAATTTGGTGTCTGCTTAGGCTGTGGAATTTCAGAACCGCAACCGGGCGCAGAACCTTCATGGCGTAGCACAGCACCCAAAGACCTAAAAACCTCCTTTGGATGGCTTTCAGTAAGGTGTTTACGGCCATAACACGAGCCGCTCTATTCGCGATCCGAACGTACGGTGGTGTGAGAGGTGCACCATGGCCTGTTATTGGTCGGGGCTGGCTACTCGATTCCACATAGTCTTATTTCTTTTCCTATTTTTAAGAATTCGACATTCTCTGAATTAATCTTACTGTTTTCAAATTCGTGATGAGTTATAAAAAAGTTCTTTTCTCTATGAGAAGAGGCATAATATTCAATTTCTGAAAAAGATGCGTGTTCGTTACTTCCATTTTTTCTTCCATCCAAAATAACTTTATTTGCTTCGGATACAAAATCATAAATTTCTTTACTAAAACCCGAATCTCCTGTATACCCCAACATTGTATTATTATTTACCTTCATAACGAATCCATAACATATATATGAATGTTTGGATTTGATTAATTTTAGAGAAATATTTTTAAATAAGCTCAATTCACCTTTTTCATTAGAAAAAATCCAATTTGCAATTTCGTCTAAATCTATTCCTGTGGAATAAAACTCGTGCATCCTATATTTTTTGACGATTTCAAGGACTTTACTATTCCCAAGGACATTTACTTTTTTTCCACTTTTCTTGTAGAAATCAAGAAGTAAAATTGGTAATTCTCCCGTATGATCTAAGTGATTATGAGAGATATAAACAAATTGAGGAACTTTATGACCGAAGTGTTTTTGATATTGAAGACCAACTCCGAGTCCACAATCAATCAATATAAGTGGTTCATCATCTACTGAAATCACAAAAGAAGAACTTGGGTTTCCTCTCAAAATATACGATGTTCCATTACCAACACCTAAACAAGTAACTTTAATATTCATTTGATTCTATTGCTTCTTTGTACATTTGTCTAATCATTAATTCTGACTCCTGCTCACTTATTGCAGATGCCCAATATCTTTCAAATTGGTAAACTTTTTCTTGTGCAGTATCTGTGTTTGCTTCTAATAAGTGTATGTTGAAATAATTCTTAGTAGCTTGAGATGCGTATGCCAATGAGACATCAACATTTGGTTTTGGAAATGCCCCTAAAATCAATCCAAAGGTAGCACCTTCGGCTTTTAATTTTTCAGGTTTTATATTTGGTAATAGCCGAACCTCTAAGTCAATATCTAAATCATCAAACAACTGAATTAAAGTATCCATCAAGCCCACCCCATGTTGGCTAAATGCTAAATTTTTCTTTCCTTTCCTCCGATAAGCGATGTGGTAACCAATAGAGTGCTTGGTCATTGACTTTTTTGGAAGCGACCTGTCGCAGGAGCCACTCCAGGTATTTGCGAACATTTAAGCCATGCATTTTGGCGGTGCCGATGATGGAATACAAGCAAGCCAGATTTTGTGCCGCATGATCAGAACCGGCAAACAAAAAGTTTTTTCGGCCCAATGCTACCGGACGGATGGTATTCTCCACCAGATTGTTGTCGATCTCCAGACGTCCATCATGGGCATAAGCACACAGGCCTTTCCATCGTTTAAGGCTGTACTCAATAGCTTTGTTGATCAAACTTTGAGGGGTTAATTGGCCACTTGTGAATTGCTCCATCAGCCATTGGCCCAGATCTTCCAAAA
>CAZHZT010000006.1:0-81672 GCA_964537285.1 uncultured Saprospiraceae bacterium
CACCTGGCGCTAAAGCGCCAGGCAAAGAAAAAGCATAAGTTGACGACATTAGCGGCAGCCCACTACACAAGAGCAATGGCCTATGATGTGCTTCCGCTACGCGGAAGAAATTAGATGTAAATGCTTTTCCCCAGGAAAACCTGGGGCTATGATCAGGCAAGCCTAACGGCCTGCTTTTGGTTCTTAAAACGTTTACCAAATGAAATCATCTAGAACCACATTTTTACTGCTAAAATAATAAATTCCCAATTTAGGGATCAGGAAAATAATACCCTACCCATTTTACTTGTCCTTTTTTCCTCAGGCTGTGTTGGAAAGCCTCGCCGTACCTTTGGGTCCCGAAGGCATTCGGGACAAGTTATGCCTACGTTTTCCGCCTAGCCTGAGAAAAAAATTACTTCGCAAAATTTGGGTAGCTTATTAATTGCCTAATCCCTTAATAGAAAAGTTCCTGAATTCATCTTCATCTTCGCTAAACGGTAGGTTAAAAATCAATTCAGCCTCTTGGACGGACGCTTTTGGATCCTTGCTGTGCTTCATAGCTAAAATAGAGTTGATGAGTAACCTGGCTCCCAGTTGCAGTATTTGCGCATCGCTCAGTTCATTCGCTGAGACAAAGTGCAGCTTACAGGAAGGAAGAAATCTTTCCAGAAAGGCATCTCGAATGGGAAAATACTCCCGGAAAGGCCTGGGTTTCCATTTCTGTTCGCCATGGTAAAACAGTAGCGGTAAGACGTGTATGAGCGCTTGTTTGTTCTCTATCCGTTGTTCCCAAACTTCTACTGTGTAGCGTAGCATTTAGTTTTATTAATTACGTCTTGTTGAAATTATTTGTATAAAAAACACTATTTGTTGCAATGGAATAAATGTTTTGTTTATCTTACAGGAAAAAGTATTTCGAATTCAATGTAATATTGTTAAGATGTTGAAAGAAGAATTATTGAGGAGAATAGCTGATCTCGAATGGGAAGATTTTGAAGTAAAAGCGTCCAAAAGCAACATTCCAAAGTCTTGTTGGGAAACAGTCAGCGCCTTTTCAAACACAATGGGTGGATGGTTGGTATTGGGCATTCAGCAAAAAGGACAAAAATTTATAGTACAAGGAGTAGACAATAGCGAAAAACTGGAATCCGACTTTTTGAATACTCTTCGTGGCGGAAAGTTTAATGTCTTCATTCCTACCAAACAAGAACGCTACGATATTCATGGTAAAAAAGTATTGGCTTTTTACATCCCTATTTCCAAACAAAAACCGGTTTACTTTAACAGTCCTTCCAATACCTATATTCGGAGAGGAAGTTCGGATCAACGGGCTACGAAACCGGAAATTGACGCGATGTACCGCGATCAAACTTTTGGTACAAAAACCACGGAAGTTGCTCCTGGTACAAATCGCCAAGATCTTAACGATCTTTCCTTGAATCGCTATCGCGACTACATGTCCCGTTTTAATCCCAATGTAGTTTATAATCGCTTCGACGAGGGCGAATTCCTTGAAAAATTGCGTATTATGGATAATGATCAGCTGACTTATGGAGGTCTTTTATTTCTTGGAAAACGCTGGAGTATAGAGCGGCATTTTCCCGATTTCAGGATTGATTTACTGGAAGTCCCAGGCACTTCCTATACAGATGCTAAATCTCGCTATACCTTTCGCCTGGACGAGCATGAAAACCTTTGGGAGTAATATTTTGAGTGTTTTACACGCTTAAGAAAGGTGATAGATGTCAACTATCGCATTAACGAAGAAGGTATTGGTGAAGAAAGTTCTCCCGGACTATTAGCTTTACGAGAAGCACTGGTGAATATGTTGATGCATGCAGACTATTTTTCATCTGCTACTTCCCGCATCAGGATTTTCACGGATCATGTTGACTTTTTTAATCCCGGCGGCTTTCCCAAACCACTTGAGGAGTTAAAAGCTAAGGATTTGTCGCTGCCGCGAAATCCCATTCTTACCAAGTTGTTTCGCATGGTAAAAATTGCTGAAAATGCAGGCTTTGGATTGGATAAGATTGAGTCGAATTGGATGGCCTATAATGGTACATCACCCAATTTTGATATTGAGTTTGATACTGTTATGGTTAGATTGAAAACGGTAAATGATTCACCTGAGAGAGTGAAAGGGGCGATTGGGTTGGGTGAAAGGTTGGGTGAAACAGAAGAAAAAATAATTCAAGCAATGGCAAATGATTTATATGTTTCACAAACTGAGCTAAGTGAAAAATTAGCCATTAGTACTACTGCCATAGAAAAACACATCAAAAATCTAAAAGAAAAAGGGATCATCAAAAGGGTAGGTCCTGCCAGGGGAGGACATTGGGAGGTTATTAAGCGGTTAAAAAAACGCGAATGATTTGAATAACACCGCTCAAAAAAGAAAATTTCCTGCCGGGCGCGACGAACCTACATACGAGACAGCCTCTTAAGGGGTTATCTGCCCATCTAATACTTTTTGAACAAAATCCTCGCTTTTTCCAGTAATTTGAGCAGTTTCGGTAATGGGCAGGCCTTTCTTTGCCGGGTTTTGAATAACAAAAATAGCTCTTTTCTCATCCCCTTTCTCCATCAACTGATCAGCGGCGGATTTAAATGGTTTTCTATTGCCTCCATAGCTCATCTCGGGTTCTTCCAACAAAAAAGATCCACGAGTAGACTCTTGGCTATTTTTGTAAACATCGCTTTGGTTCCCATTTAAAACAATAGAGATAATTGGAACACCCAAAGCTGCTTCCAATTTTGCAATGGATTTGATGGTCATATTATGCTCACCGGATAACCAGCGGCTTATCTCAGATTCCTTTTTGCCCATGCGTTCTGCCAATTCCTTCTGCGTTATACTTTTGGCTTTAAGAATTTGATAAATGCGTTCTACAATGTCTACATATTTTTGGACAAATATTTTGCTTTCGGGTTTATGTTCGGAAAGCACTTTATGAAAAAGCTTGCTGGGCATGGTTAATAGATTATGATTTCTTCTGAATAGGGCGATGTAAGCACTTGATCCTCATTATTTATCAGGATATCGCCCTCTAATATGGCTTCATCAATTTTCTTGGCAAACAACTGGGCTTCATTAAACTTTACGTTTAAGGACGAACTATTCTGAACCTTGCAAGATATTTAAAAGACTTTAAAAATAAAACTTTTTATGTTTATAAAATTTACATGTAGAAAAATTTGTTTTTTACTTTTTCTAAAACCTCACCAATTCCTCCAACGAAATTTCCAGACTTTCTGCAATGGCATGTAGCGTACTTAAGGTTGGATTGATCAAACCCCGCTCGATCCGGCTGATTTGGGAGATGGATACATCTGTGGCGAAGGCCAGTTCTTTTTGGGTAAGCCCTTTGGATTTACGCAAGTTGCACAGATGCCGGCCAAAGCGATTCTGAAGCTCTTCATTTCTAATGTTGTTCATGTTGCTAATTTGAGGAAACTTGAGCTTGAAAAAGTAGGTATATATGCTTGTTTTTGCTATGTTTGATTCCGTGAACTACTTAAGTAGTTCACGGAATTAAATTAAGGTTGGTAGTAAAAGATATATTTTTTTGTGCTAAATGCGCGGTAATTATAAAAGAAACCTAAATATCAAATTCCCCAAGCAAGCCAGAATGATCACTCCATTTTTTTTTTCGAAACTCATGGATGTATCTACACGCAGTTAAGGGTAGGGCTTCCGAAGCAAACATATGATCAAACCGCCTTTTGAATTCTTTGTTTTTTCGTTTTAAGACAAAACTAAAGGCCTCAGTCTGATATCCGTGCAAGTGGCGTAGGCAGTCGATCATTTGAAAGTCCTCTAAGCCCTTTAATATTGAGCGCTCTACCCGGTCCCATTCCTGCTTGCCTTTGCGGACGTAAACTTCCATTTTAGAATTAAATGATTGCCCCCAGGTAATTACTGACCCGTCGGGCATTTCAAGCATTGGGGTGTTGAAGTCTCCGCATAGGATTTTATATGGAGCCTTGCTGGAAACTATATTTTTATAAACAGCCCGAATGGTTTCTATTTTAACCCACTTATTCGAAGAGCCGGGAGGAATGTGTGTTTGCGCTATTTCAATCATTTTTTCGTTGATGGATAGCTGTACTCTCAAGAATTTTTCCTGCCAACCCACGGGATGAAGGTGTGCTAACTTTTTAATAGGTTGTTTAGATGCCGTTAATAAGCAATATTTACGAGGGCCTTCGTGGAGGCCAGGGTCTTCGAAAGAATTATCAATTAGATAGTTAAAGCCTGACTTGGGGAGTTCTGCTTTGAAAACCTTCAAAGTAGATGGTATCACCTCTTGTAGGCATAAAACGTCTACATTTAGTGATTGGATGGCAGCTAACTGGAGTGGCTGCTTTTTTAAGCGGCCTGCGGTGTTGAGGCTTAGTATTCGCATGGGGGATTATGTTGATTTTTCAGTAGCGGCATTGATTAAGCTTTGGAAGTGACATGAAAAGTTTTTTTATTCCCGCACCAACAAACTACAAACATCCACTTCCAATAGCTCCGCGACCTGAAATAAAACCTCCAATGGTGGTTGCATATCGTTGGTGCACCAGCGGGAAACGGTAGAGCGATCCCGGCCGACTCGCTCGGCCAGCCATTTGGCGGTTTTGTCTTGCTCGGCTAAGACGGCTTTTATTCTGTTGTATTTGCGCATGAGATCACTAATGATTTTGAGTAAGATAAGCCTGGTCTATGCATGAAAGAGAATTATCCTTGTGATTTATATGAAAATTAAATTTCGTTAAACGAACTATTTTGTTAATTTTGCGAAAATTAATTGCTTTTATACGTCAATAAAAGCTCATTTAGATCAAATAAAACAAATGACCATGCCATTGAAAACGATGAATTTTCCTGCTAGTCGCCCGCTACACCAGCTTTTGTTCTTGCTATCAGGCATTGTATTGGTGTTGCTTTGGAGCCATTTGGATAAGCCAGATATGATTATTAGAACCACTCCCCCGCCTGAATTAGGTATCGAACTGAGTGAGGAACAACTGTCTGAACTGGCCTCCGCCTACGAATCAGGCTTTGACCACCCGGATCCGAAAAAGGACGATCCGTGCAAACGCTTACAATTGCTGCCGTACAAAAAACTCTCTACTTGGCGCAAACAATTCCGGAAACGAGGATTTACAATGGAGAAAATCAAACATATTTTGCAATACGGGCGGCGGGAAGCTTACACCCATCCGGAAAAAGCTGTACCTTACACCAAAATTTTTGATGAACAGGGCAACTGGATCGTCGTCGATTTTATCGATTGCATCATCTGGCAGGTGGCCCCTTACAATTTTAAGTAATGGAAATCGGAGCGGAATATACGATCTACGTTAAAGCCCTCAGCAATGGCGAATGGTTTGGCGGCTGGGCACCTGTCCGCGCCCGCCTCGAATGGCTGCGACCGGATGGGCAGGCGGCTTTGTTTACCTTGGTGGAACAAGGCCTGGATGAGGATGATGAGTATGCGTTTTGGGAGGTGGGGACGTTGGTGTTAGGGGCGCTTGAAGAAGGGGATTGGAAAATCTTCGCGGGGTACTCTTTTGAAAGGTGACTGAAAAGGGTTATTGAGTAAATACTTCGTATGACTTGATCATATAGTTCTCGTTTAGTTCTATTATCTTTCCTTCCATCCCTTCTTGATTAGAATAACAATACTGCATCGTTTTGTATTCCTTGAATTTTCTTTTCCTTTCCTTAATGTCTGGTGTTTCTGTAAAATTGGTCGTACTGCAATACACTTTATTATTTTTTGAGAGAAACTCACGACGTTTTTTGTACTTTCCTTGATTGCCTGTTTGCAAGACGTGGGTATAATTTAGAATGATATCAGTGTTGTCTAAAAGGCGTTGCATTTTAAATTTATCGCTAGAATTTACGGTTCTAATTATCACGCGGTTATCCTCAGATTGAAGGTTCTTTAGAAAATTATTTTCCCCACAAACGATAATACCAATCGATCTTCCAAGGTGGGTATACATCCTTTCTGTTTCAAAAATTTTTAGGAAATCAGAAAACAATGCCGGTTGTTCATTGATCTCATTGGATGTTGCAAAGAGCTGGCTTTTGTGAAGCTTTTTCACACTGCCGTTTTGAATAATGCAGGAAAGGTTAGATTTAAGTCCTGCTTTACCAGCATTCGAAATGACTTCAAAACAAACAAACACTTTTCTATTGAAAATTTTTTTAGAAAAATTGCCATCAAGGTCTGTAATTTTCAATGTCCAGCCTGGAAATAGTATTATATCCGCTGTTGAATTATTGATTATGTTCAAAAATTGATCTGCTGAAAAAATTGGGTTAGGAACTCCCTTTTTATTTCGGCCGAGTTGATCCGTATATCCGGTTATGAGTTGTATTTGCATGTGTTAAAACGATACTAAATTTGGTAGTGGGTCAAAAATGTGGACAGTTGCTTGCAAACACTTTAACATGGGGCCTTGAAAACTATGTATCAACGGATTCACCCCACTACCCTAAATTTAAATCACCTTCCAAAACGAGGGTTTAAAAAAAACTATGGTTTTTGGGTTTGGTTATTTTATATTTTTCGCTGCGATAAATAAAAAATACTACTGATAATCAGTTTCTTAGATTTAAATATTTTCTGTTTATTTTTATTTTATTATTTTTTTGCCAGCCAGTAGGTTCTTGTTTTTTACTGCCATAATACCTTAATTGAAAACACCTCTGAGTGGAGGTAGTATATGATTAAAAAATAACATGTTTTCCTAATTATTTTTTGGCAAATCTTATCAATCTTCCTCCTCAAAATCCAAACCCAACTGTTTCGCCGACTCCTTCACAATTTTATAGGAAGGGCTTTGTTCCGTTATGGGAGCACCTGCGTTGCTCTTTCCCTTTATCCGGATTTCAATTTCTACATTATTATCTTTTAAAGGCATGATAAAACTGGAAAAAACCTGATGGTAGTTGGCTACATCTATCTTGCCTTTGATGCAAATAGACTTAAATTGTTTTATTTCTGTTAAGGGTTCTTTTGAAACCTCTACAGGACCAGATGAAGGTGAATCGACAGGTGAAGGCCTATATGCAGAAGGATCAATTTGGAGAGGATCGGTTGCTCCTTCCGACTTTTCTTCTTGCACCTCGCTTGGATCTACCAGCCAATAGGTCTCATCTTGCACATCAAAATAAGGTATGTTTTCTCCCAGATAATAGCTTTGGAATTGCTGGCCATCACCTGAAGCTATGGCAATCTCTTTGTCGTAGCAGTAACGCTCTAAACTATTTTGAATGGCTTTACTTTGAGTAATCATATAGGGAATCCGTCAAAACGGATGAAGGCTTCGTATATGTCTTTTACTTTTACAGGTGCTCCTGGTTTAGGCAGTAGGTTGTTGCGCTCAAGTAATCTGATGCCTACGGAATCTAGTAACCATTCTTCATCGTGGAGTTGCTGCTTTATGGTATGGTTGATCTGAAGGTCAATGCTGTCTTTGAATTGGCGTATATTCAACTTTTCTAAATCTCCGCCTTTGTGTTTTACAAGTATGGAGTAGGCCGTTAAGACGGATTTATCGACCAGTCGAGAACTCTCGTCTACCTTTTTTGAGATGTCTTGTTGTTGTTCTTTTTCTAATTGACTTCGGTATTCTTCCCTAACCATTTTACAGGCTAGATATTCCAGCACATCTTTTCTGAGTTGAGCATATCCGATTTCGTTGGCTACCAGAAAAAGCAGGGTATTCCTGTAAATGCGTTCAGCATTTCCTTTCTTGGTGGCCAAGCGCTTAATTATAGGTTTGACTTTCCCGTTAATGGTATCTGGGTTTACCAGATATTTTGGATGCAGGACGATAATGGTTGGCTTTTTTTGTTCGGGTATATCTTCCGCGGGATCAATGATGAGGTTAAAATGATCAATGCGGGTTGTCTTGTCATTTATGCGGCGAATAATCTCAGTATGGATATCGGAAGGAGTAACTTCCTCACTTTTAGCCTGGTTGATCAGGATGTTGATATTGGGCTTGGTATGGAACCAATAGCGCTTGGTGTTAGTCCCGACAGTAGCGTAGTACAAGTAGTGGGCCTTCCCTTCCAGGGCATCCAGCGCACCATTGATGCTGTTGTGGTTGAAACTGTCAGGCCGGAGCACACAGAGTTTTAACTCTTCCATGCTAACCCCCCTATTGCCGCTTGTGCTTCCAAAACTCCCCAAGAGAATAGTCGATGCAAGCCCTTGGGTTAAGCTGTGAAGCCCGTATTCTCGTTTTTCCGTATCAATTTTGAAGGCATTGGAACTACCTCCGGAAACATCGGCAGGGATTACAGCATCATAGCCATTTCCATAAAGCTTTTTTAATTGACTGCTTAATGCATCCAGATTGTTGAAATTCACATCAGCGGTGTGTATTAATGCTGTATTTCCGGTTAAGGATCCCTGGCGTTTCCACAAATCAGATACAATAGATGCTAAAAGCCTCAGTACGCCTCGGGTTCTTTGAAAATCGTGGTTGCTGGCCCAACGAATGCGGAACATATCGATAAGTTCGGGATGGAAGGGGTAGGATTTACGCATTAAATCACGGTAATTGGTTTTAGCGGCATGTGGAGGAACTTCATTCATTATGGATAGTTCCTCATACATATGGGAATAGTGAGAAACGACCTGATCCATTTCTTTTTCACTCCCCAAGTCTTCGAATAAGCGCCTTCTTATAACTTCGAATATTTCATCCTCTTCTACAGGCTTAGTATCCTGACCTACCCGGCTAAGGCGATTGCTCAAACTGGTTAAGATTTGAGTAGCATTGGGAGAAGTAGCTACTTCTGATTCGCTGGCGGGCAGGGTAGCCACCATCACACAATTATTGACACTTGATACTGCTTCAGACAATTCTTGCACAAAGCTGATCGTTTGATCGGATAGGGTTGAGCCACCCACTATTCTACCTGAGGCTTTCACGCAGTAATCTGCCAGTTCGTCTATAAGAATGAGGGCTGGTTTTGTTTTTTCCAATACTTTTTTGAAAAGCCCTGCCGGTGCTGTAAGGCTCTGATCGTTGGCCTGAACGATACTGTAGGCTTCTACACCGCCCAATTGATACGCGAGTTCGCCCCATATCGTTTGAATGTGAAGGCCATCTTTGGTTCTCCCTTGAGTAGGATCGTTGGTGGTGTTGGTAAATACGGCAACATGGGCTTGCTCAAAATTGGGAGCGCCAGTGAATTGAAGCAATTCATGAACGTTAACTAATTCATTTGCTCTTTTTCCAAGAGCTGCGAGATGGTATAGGGTGATCAAGGCATGGGTCTTACCACCACCGAATCCGGTTTGGAGGGAAACCACCCGGTTTTCAGCATCTTCTTGCCCGTTGAGGCCTTTGATTACCCTTCTGGCAATGGTTCTTAAGCCGGCAGTAAAAAAGGTTTTTTCAAAAAAAGTATCTGGGTTGCGATACACCTCCCTGCCTCCTCCGCTGGCTACGTCGCCCAGGTTCGCAGCAAATACCGATTCATCCAGAATGCCTTTTTGAATATCGAGGTGAGGCATCACATTTTTAAACCAAGGCTTTAACGAGCCGGTATATTCGGGTTTTTCCGCAGTGGGACTGGCCTCGTTTTCCAGGTTATTTATAAAGTCATCAGGAAGCATGGCCAAACGAAGTTCTTCGCGAATGGATCGGATCTCCTGTTCTAATTCCGTCATGCCAATCTGCCGGGCAATTAGGATAAGGTTGTTGAGAGCTCTTAAGGCTTCATCTTCTTCAATGGGTTTGCTGTGGGCAAAATTATGTCGTACATCTGCAATTTCGCTGAGCCAGGTAGGTGCTTTAAAAACATTTCGCTGGAAGTCTTCTTCAAAGAAATTGCGGCGTTTCGTCATAAAACGCGCGAGATATTGGAATTCTATGGCATCTTCAGGTGCGGTACCTGCTCTTATAGCTCGATCCCAACTTTTTTGCATTCCCTCGCTCAGACAATCTCTAAAACGGATGTGCCATTGGTTGCCTTCAATGCTGCTGAGTTTATTATAGGTATAAAGGCGAATAGCTCGCAGCCCCTTGTCTAGAGCTTTGGATAGGTGTTCTCGGAGTTGTTCGGTGGTCAACATATTACGTTATTTTTATTCCTCATCAAATAAGCCCATCTGCTTCACCTGCTGCTGATCCAGCTGCTGGGCTTCGCGGATAAGGCTCTCTTTATTGGTCAGTAAACCGGTAACCTGCTTATGATCATCCATGCCCGATGGCAGGATTTCGGCCAGCGAGTTGAGCACCCGCCATATTGGTGCTTCGGTATGTGCAGCCACTTCACTTAAGTAAGCCAGCAGGTTGTTACGGTGGCCACTCTTGTACAAATGCATGGCCTGGTGGGCCTGGTCAATGCCGAAGCTGCTCTTGCGCTGGCCCAGGCGTTGGTTTAGTGCTATGCGTTCGGCATAAGTAGCCAGCGTTTGTTTGTTGCCCTTAGTGATGAGCAGGTTGTGTCGCGACAGCTCGCTGACATCGGTATCGAGGCCGATTTGAGTGATCTTGCGCACGGTATCGTGCTCTGCCTGGCTAAAGCCAAAAAGCTGCAGCCAGCCCAGGTAAAAGCGGGTGTATTCATCGGTGGCGATATCGCTGACGATGGCGTTGAAGGCCGCTTCCCTGGCCATTTCCAGCAGCTCAGCTACGGAAACCCGCTCGCCGCTGGCTTTTTCCACGGCTTTGTATTGCCCGAATTCGCTGACCGCCTGGCCGAAACAGGCAGTGAGTAGGTCGGCTCCACGGAAACCGTAGGCGTAGAGTTTTTTTACTTCTTTCTTTACTTTTTCTAGTATGGTTCTTTTAACTTCTCTGTAATCACCATATCCTTGCTTCTGAGTTGGCCGACAACTTACAGTAACAGAAGAAGCTAGAGCTGCTTTATCGATTGCAATCATTCTAGCTCCCATTTCTGAGTCAAAAGGCCAACTACTGGAAATATTCATATTGGCGCCTAATATGGAATTGACCAATGTAGTCCATGCGGTAGTACTTTGATGAGCAAACATGACACTTATTACTCCATGAGTTTGTTTTTCTATAGCTCCAAAAATCTCCTGTAGTTTATTCTCAAAATGTTTTTTTGATGCAAAATCATCACCATTATGATGATGTTTAAGGGCAGTACATTCTTCTGTTTTGGGTGTTTGAGGATAAGCAAAGTTGGTAGGGTACAGATCGCCTATGGTTCGCTTCAACCACACATAAAAGAAGTCAGATAGATCTGCATAGGCAATTGCATCGTAATAAGGAGGGTCAGTTACAACTGAGGATAAATACCTTGGAGGAAATTGATTTTTTTCTCCGCTAGAGGCATTTATACAATTTGCTTGGACAAATGTAGCCGACTCATCATTTAAATATCTTACAATCCATTTTAATTGATTCTTTGCACTTCCTGTTGAATCACAGAATATGTTTGATTCGGGATAATCAAAAACCATAGGGATGGCTTGCCTTGAAAAAGGATGTTCTATTTTTTCTCCTGTTACATTCCATCTTCCAAAGGATGTATTTGCAACAGCCACCCTATCCACCCAAATCCCCAAATACGTTACCACAGCTTTCCAATAAGCATCTTCATGTGCCCGGAGTTCTTCTTTCAGCTCCTGGAGCTTATCCACGAACGTTTGGATGGCGAGGAGTTGGCGAGGAGAGAACATTTCACGCCAATATTTAAATCCCCATTTAGGTAGTTTTAAATCTCTATAATTCCCATTATCCATTGACTCGTTTGGTGGATTTGGGATATTATTGATTTTATCTAAAACTTGAAACTCTTTCTGACTAGGCAATCTGTAAGCTTTACTGTTTTCACCCTCTTCGATAACTGCAATTAGTCTTTCAGAAGTTTGCTTTTTTACAAATTGTTCTTTCAATACCTTAACATCGGTTAGGTTCCCACAAACTGGACATTTTAGGTTCGCTCTATACATCCAGCCTTTTTCATCAATATGTCCCTTTTGGATATTGAAAGAAATTTCATTTCCATTAATAATGGGTTTCAAGCCTACTTTTTTGCCCTCTTTATCGCATAAATAAAAATTTCTCAGCAATGGCACTTCCGCCCCACAAGCCGGATTAGCACATTTCCCTACTCTGGCCCAGTAGTAGGCGATGGGTTTGTTGCCGTTTTCATCAGGGGGGTAAAATTGGCCAATTTCGGCTTCTACGCGCTCTAGCAGCAGCTTGGCGTAGTAGGCTACATCAAAAGCCAGACGGTTGGCTATTTTTACTTCATCGCCAAATACATTGCCGGCTTGCCGTTCTGTTTCCAGGGCTTTAGTGCCATAGCGCTTATTGAAGGCATCGAGGCTGTACAAGATGGGCTTGCCGTATTTTTGCGGAAATTCCAGGCTGCCCCGCTGAATGATGTGGGCTACCGGGTTGAGGTCGTTACCGAAACTGCGGCAACCCAGGCGGGCTGCTTCCAGCGGTATGGCTCCTCCTCCGGCAAAGGGATCAAAAACGCGCGGCATGTGCTCCAGAAAAGCCTCTATGGCTTCGTGCAATGCCGTTTCTTTGGCCATGTATAGCTGCGGTGGGGATGTGGCGATCTTTGGTCTCGTAAAGGGCTTTTTCAGCAATTTTAATAGCCTTGTAATGCTTGTCAAAGGCCTCCGTATGCATTTCGAAAGACGATTCGGGCTGGCTTTCGGCATTGTGGGCCGTCCAGATCAGCAGGCGTGCCATGCGCAGAATGCGCTCATCGTTTTTATTTTCCCATTTAATGAGGCTGTGGGCGCTGAGTTGTTCTTTGGATGGGCATTTTTTCCCCTGGCGCTCCAGTTGCAGGAATTTTTCTGAAAAGCCCCCGATGAACATAAGCAGGCGGTTGCGGAGGTTGTCCTCCATGGGGTCTACCACGGCCGTAAAGGGGATGTCGTCATAAGGTTTGTATTGCTTGCCGCTCAGAAGTTGCTGAATGGCTGCTTTAAAAGCTTTCGGGCACGCGGGGTCGAGCGGATCGGGAACCAGGCTGGCAAACACTACTGCACGACACACAGGCAAGGGGCGGCGAGCCCACCACAGGTGCAAGGTGGAGATGTGGCCATGGCGGATGGATTTATCCCGTACGCTTTCGGCAGAGACTTCTTTTACGGGCATGGCCACTTCAATGAGTTTTTTAGGCTTAGTGTCGTTCATGTGCGTTGCTTTACCAGTTTAGGGCCTCCGGGGCCTCTACGAATAGGTTTTGGAGTTTTTTAAATTGCTTTCGTTGCCGAACCATTTCCTTCCAAACAGACGGATGGGCGTAGGATTGGATTTCTTCTTTTACAAGCTGCATCAAACGTTGGGCTTCGTGGGTTAAGGTTGCGCTTCGACTAGCGGCGTTTATCGGATCGCTGGCAGCATCCAGATCATCGAAGGAATTCGCTTTTTTTAATTTAACATATCTTTCAAAGCGATCATAGTAATACTTAAAGGCCGACTTACGCGCTTCGATCAGGGTGTTTCGATCATTCAGGCTCAGTAAATCCAGCGTGTAAACGCCCTTCTTCCTTTGTTTGGCATCGCTGAGCTCAGGGTGAATGACAAAAACGCCTCTTTCAAGATTGAGCATCAGAATGGAGCTGGGATCTTCCCTTCGAGGATCGATAAAAGCGATTTCAGCATTTGGAAGTGGTTGGCCGAGAAGATCCAGAATATTTCCGGCAGCATCAAAAACGGCGAATTTATTATTTTTATGATCTGTGTTACAGGTTCTGCAAGCAAGCAGGTAGTTATCCCATACGAACGTCTGATCAGGGTACCAGTCTTTGGGGCGGATGTGCTCAATGTCGGTACCTTCGTTGTTTTCGCAATAATTGCATAGCTCGGTGCCTACACCCATTTCGAGCAGGGATGTTTTAATTTCATCGAAAGCAGCTCTACCGGCATTTGATCCTTTTTTGCCCTTCCATAAAGACTTGGCTTTATCTTTCTGTGAGGGGAAATCAGGCTGACTATCCACCTGTTGTTGTTTCTGATGCAAATGTTGTTGAGTGGTGCTGCTAATATTTTTAGAGCTCAGTGCGATCATCCGTAGTAAAGATTTTTTGCAGTTGTTCCATTTGTTCTTTTTCTTCGCTGGAAAGCTGGCCGAAAGTATCTTTAAGTTCCAGTTCGGCCAATTTTTCCAGTTTTTCCTGTCCTTTTTCGCTGCGTTCTACATGTTGGCCAAAAGCTTCGGTACCAAAGGCTTCCAGTACGTTGCCATAGATGAGTTTATCGCGCTCTGCACCTTGCACCTCATAGGTTTCGAAATTACTCCCCGGAGCCGATAAGCGCCAGATCGTTCCCTTTTCTGCAGCCCGGCAGATAAGCGGGCTGTGGGTGGTCACGATAAACTGGATGTTGGGGAAGTACTTTAGAAACCACTGGCCGATGCGCGTCTGCCAGGTTGGGTGAAGGTGGGCGTCAATTTCGTCGATAAGGACGAGGCCGGGGATGTCAATGAAAATGTCGCCATTTGCGAGATGCTGAAATACCCGTTTATTTCCGAACATTCTTACCATTTGGCGAATGAGTTCTAAGGTGAGGCTTAAAATGGATCTGAAACCATCGCTCATATTTTCAATGGGTATACTTTGATTATTACCATCTTTGACGCTAACCCCATACGAAGAAACTTTGTGAATTTTTGCATTATGCGGTAACAGCTGTCCGTCATTAATGAATTGTTTCACCCATTTTAAGGTTTGTTCTGCATCTTCATCTTTTTCAAGGCTTTTGTAATTAAGATCGATAAGCCACTGCAAGGTTTCCGTCAAGGCAACATCTTCCCCAAAAACAGAAAGATGAGAAGCCGTTCTTGGATTAGACTTGTATAATTTTTCCCAATCCTTATTTCCTCCTGAGAATCGACGGAAGGGACCAAAAGAAGCCGTAAAGATGTTTGAGTCCAAGCGTTCCTTGGCATACTTACCAGTTCCTGAGGATTCGAATAATGAAAAAACTTCATCCTCGGTTTCTGAAAAAGGTTCTAAGTCTTTTTCCAGACGTAGTTCTATCGTATAACGACTCGCCAAATGTCTCTGTTTGAAGTTTGGACTTGGCTCATAAATAGCCAGTTCTATGCTTCCAATTTTTTCATCGTATGAAATAAAATCATACGAATTCAGTCTTAATGCAGGCAAATCCTTTTCCCCAATTAAAGTCATGGCTATCGCTTTTAATATAGAGGATTTACCAGATCCATTATCTCCAATTAGCACATGCCATCCAGGCGGGTTACTAAAAGAAAGTTTAAGCTCTTTTATGCTTTTGATGTTTTTTATATGTACTCCCGTGATATACATTAGAACAAATTAACAGTAATTATTTTGAGTAAATTGCATGAAATTAAGCAGAAAATTTAGCTTTCCATTCTTTTTCGGTTAATAAATACTGCACACCTTTAGATTTTTTTTGAAACTGCAATTGTTTCCCGGGGTTTTGAAAGCGGAATAGCTGAGGGGTGGTTTTACAATGGGTCACAATATAGAGCCATGCGCTATCCCCTAGTTGAGAAAGGCGGTAGAATTCATTTTCTGAAAGCATAACATCTCCATCCATGCTTCGGCCCTTAACTTCGATATAGCGTTTAAAGTCATGTTCATTAACGCTTTTAATATCGTAGCCTTCATTTTGCTTAGACACATCTTCCGGCTCCCATCCATTATCAAGTTCAAATTGCATTGCGTAAGTCATGGCTATTGCCTCCACTTCATCATCTCTGCTCATGCCGTAATGCTGTTTGTATTCCAATTTAGTTAGGGGAAGTACATAAGCACAGCCCAGGACCTCAGGGGCTTAAGGAGATAAACTCAACATTTCTTCAAGCCGAGCCAGGCGCTCGGCCTTTTTAGTCTGAAGTTTTTTTATTCTATGTTGAATTTTTGCAGTTTATCTTCTACATTTTTATTTCCTAAAAGCAGCTTTGATTGAAGTTCGTTGATTTCCCCTGTAAGATCCATAATGACGTTAGAGAAAGCCGTTTCAAGGTATATTTTTCGTTGCTGAACGTCCTCTTCTACTCGTGCTTTGGTCGCTTCCAGTTGTTTGATGGTAATGTTGTTGAAACTCCAACTGGTAACCGTTTCATCGTTTGCAGGCGGCGGTGGATAAAAAGGCTTAACAAATTCATTTGGGCTGTGGAGGTCAATAAATTTACCTGTAGAGGTTTTTTGATACCCACTCCCTCTTTTTTCGACAATGAAAAGGCGCTGGTCGCTTATGCTTTCTTCCGTTTTCGACGGCCTGTTGTCTAATATTTGAGATTTGACTAAATACGCCAGGTAATCTTCCTCATCTTCTGGTGAGATTAATACCGTTCCCTTCAACATATCTTCTCTGTACTCCTGTCTGATTATCTTTAAGAGGCTGTCAAAAACAGGATTTCCAGGGTTGATGTAATGTAAACGTTTATAGGATGCGGACTCTTGTGCGTTAAGGAAGGTTTCTTTTTCAAAACAAAACAGGATGTCTCGTAAATCAGCAGAGATGTTGTAATCTTCTTTTAAGGCTTGTGCGATCTTTTCGGGCATCGTGTCTATTTGATAAATGGCATTTGAAAACTCGGAGAATTTACCTCCTAAAGCTTTGAACGCTTTTTTAAAGAATAGTTCGATATAAATAGGCTGTAAGCGTTTTTCTTTAGAAATATCTCTGAGGCTTTTGGCGTTTTTATAATTAATTTCGGAATAAGCTAAGTTTTCTTTTTGCTCCTTGATTTTTTCTGCGAATTTTAATTCCAATTCCTCCGTTGAACCATTCACCATTTTAGTAAAACTGTTTTCCTCACCGTTTAAAACGGCATCAACTACCTGGTCCAAATTGACGCCAGAAAAAACTTCGCTAATGACATCATAGACTCGGTCTTCACGCATTTGTTCCCTAATGACATCCAGTTTAACCAGTAGTTTTTCCAGCACCTTCCCTTCGCGAGTATTTTGGGCAACCATATTAAAAACAAGCACGTCGTTTTTCTGGCCATATCTGTGAATCCGCCCCATCCGTTGCTCCAAGCGATTGGGATTCCAGGGGATGTCCCAATTGATGAGTAAACGGCAAAACTGGAGGTTGATCCCTTCGCCTGCTGCATCTGTAGCGATCAGGATTTGGGCATCATCGGCGAATTGTGCCTGCGCTTGTCTGCGCTCATCTACCGATTTACCTCCGTGGATGTTAACTACCTTGAATCCACCTTTCCTGCCTAATCGTTCTTCCAAATAATCAAGCGTATCCTTATGCTCGGTAAAAATGACGAGTTTTTCATCTTTATCAAAAACACCCTCATTGTTGATTAGGGCTTGAAGCTTTTTAAACTTTTGTTCTTCCTGATCTTGCTGATAAAGTTGTTTGGCAGATTCGTAAAGTTGCTTTACGGTAGCAGCTTCTTCCTTAATTTCGCTAGGTGTTTTGGCTGTTGTAAATAGTTTAAATTTTTTTGGGTCAGATAAGATGCTTTCCAGTTTTTCCCTTTCATTATCTTCAAGTTCCTCAAAATCGTCAATGGTTTCTACTTCGAAGTCTTCTAGCTTATGCCTTTGATTCCAAATGGAAGGATTTAGCCGAATAGCTTCGATGACACCATTCAAAGCATCGAATCGGTTTTTCAGGGTTCGCATAACCGCGTAAATAGAGCTGGTTAAACGTCTTTGCATGACCATTAATGCAAGGGATACGTGTATATTGGATTGAAGGCGTGCTTCTTCTTTTTTCTTTGTTAAATATTCAGTAACCTTTAGGTACAGATTCTTCTCTTGCTGGGTTAGCTCATATTGAATTGTTCTGGTTATTCTGTTTTTGAACAGAGGCTTGCCTTCCCAGTCTTTCATTTGTTCTTTAAGCCTTCTAATAAAGAACTTGTTGGTTCCTGAATGACTCAATTCTTTAATTCGTTCATTGACCATTTGATCTGAAGAAAAAATATCTTCATCCAGTAGTTGAAGTAGGTTTTTGAAGGTATCTCTTCTTCCTCTGTGAGGTGTGGCGGTGAGCAGCAATAAATGCTCAGTAGCCTTAGCGATCATTTGGATTGCTTCGTAGCGTTTAGAAATGTATTTTTTAGATCCATATTCGTAAGCAGACAGCTTATGGGCTTCGTCAACAATGATGATGTCCCACCTGGTGTCTTTCAGCACATTAATTACATCATCATTGCGAATAAAGTCTATTGATGTTACCAGTCTATCGGAACTAGAAAAGATATTAGGGTCGGAGTTAAAAGCCGCTCTGTTCACCAATTTAAAAGGGAGGTTAAATTTTAATCCCATTTCATCTTCCTGCCATTGTTTGGTCAAACCTCCAGGGGTGATGATCAAAATCCGTTCTACGAAACCTCTGGCTATTAATTCTTTGAGCAATATGCCCGTCATGATGGTTTTACCTGCGCCGGTATCATCAGCAAGTAAGAATCGAATTTGAGGTAGCGGAAGTAAGTTATTATATACTGCTTCAACCTGATGGGGTAATGGATCAATGACACTGCAATTAACGGCAAATAATGGATCAAACTGATGTGCCGTAAAAATCCTTTCCGCTTCGGCAAAGAGTTTAAATTTATTGGGATCGCCTTTAAAGTTAAAAGTACCTTCATCGGATATGATTTCAAGGTCTTTAAGATCCTGAAGTTGGATAACTTTATTGCTTTTTCTTTTAGAATTGACCCCTGTATAATCAATAGAGATCATGTCTCCGAAATTTTGTATTTTGTTGATCTCTACAGCTTCTTTAGGAATTAGGTTTTTGATGATTTGACCGGGTTTAATTTCCATGGTGTAATTTGTTGTCTAAGAAGTAATTCAAAGTTCTAATTCTGCTCGTGTACGTAGCACTTTTAGTTCTTTGACATAAATTGTGGAAAATGGAACTTCAAAATGACAACCCTTTCAGCCACAAGGGCATTCAAGGGTTGTCATTTTGAAGTTCCACACAATTTGTCAAAGAACGGCACTTTTTTATTTGGCAACTTGTTGCATTTGGTTAATTCCTTCGCGGATTTTTTTTACGAGTTCATTTTTTTCTCCATCTTCATTATTGTCCCATTTTTGAGCTTTATCATAAGGAATCCACATTTGTACTTTTAATCCGACAGATAAGGAAAAATAATTTCGGTTGGAGTTTTCGTTTTCAAAGAGGTAGTCCCATTCGCAAAGTTCTTTCCAATCTTTCGGCCCTTTTTCATCCATTACTTTTTTAAATTCCGACCACTTTTCTCTTTTAACGTTTCCTGCCCGCTTTTTGATCAGAATCTGCAGAAGCCATTCTCAAAGCTTCCTCATCATGACTTTTTCCGCTACTTGTAACAGCGAAATAAGTATCAAACAGGTCAATTTCCTTCATAGGAATTTGTACATCGATCTCAACTTGATAATTAGGAAGAGGTTGATGGATCAATTCTTTCCAATCGTTTCCACAGATTTCTTGCAGAACCAATTGGAAGAATAAAGGATCCTTTTGGAGACATATAGCAAAGGCTCTAGAAAGATTGTCTTCCCAATATTCGATTTTATTGGAATTAAAAAACTTGAATAAATTTAAGTGATGACTAGGCATTTTTCAGGTTTTTAGAAAGTTATTTATCCTATATAATAGAGGCTGTCGAGAAAAGCTGCTCTGGCAGCACTGACTTTACTTTGAGTTTCTGTTTCAGGAGTTGGGTTTTGCCACCAGTTGCAATCAAAAATACGTTCTATGATGTCATCCCAATAACGGCTGAAGTCCATTTGAGATTTCGAAATATTAAAATCTTCACAAAGCGCTTTCTGGTTTTGGCTGTCAAAACAAATGAAAATATCTGGGCGTTTAATGCATAAAAGACGGGTAGCGGTAGCAATATAATTCCCTGGAAGCGTTTGCTTAAAATCTTTGACGTAGTTTAGAAATTGCCTTTTGGTAATTTGTCCATGCAAAGGAATGTGATCTAGTGCTTTCGAAATAAAAGGGTCGTTTTCGTTGATTCGGTTCTTAAATTTTCCTGCCCCTTTCATGCTTCCGAAATAAGCAGCATATTCCGCCCCCTCTAAATCAAGTTTGTTGGGAAGGCCGGCGATGAATTTTCTTTCCTCAATATCAAGCTCATTAAAGTGATTTACTTTTTGGAATAAATCATGTGCGATTTCTATAACTCTTAATCTGATTCTCAACCTTTCATGCCCTTCCTTTTCAACTTCCGTGAAAAACGCTCTCCATGTTCTGATGGCAACTGGAGATTTAAATATAGGTTGGTTGACCTTTAGTTTTATTTCGCCATAATTATCAGATAAACTATTTAGTTTAGGCTTCTTGAGTTCCCACATTCTTCTATATGCATCGAGTTCTTGCTCGGTGAACCCTTTTCCATTGCTCCAATTTTCTGCGGTAAAATTAAGTGCTTTATCAAAAAAAATTGCACTGTTTTTCTCCTTGTAGGAAATTAGCATAGATGCTTCTATGTTTTTCGTTATAGCTCCGTTTGTAAAATTAGCACTTCCAATGAGAAGCTCCCACTCATGAGGGCTGTTAGAAAATAGGTATAGCTTAGGATGAAATGTGCCATTTGGTTGTTGAATAAAACGAACACGATCGTCGGACATAAAAGCCATAATAAAATCTGGATCAGTCTGATAAAAGTGAATACCAACAACGATCTTCCTGATCTTATGCTCATTTTCTACCAATGTTTTAAATAAGGGCGAAGCGGAGTTTGCCCAAGCAACAGACCAATTGAATTGTTCATAGCTTTCTATAAGCCTTCTAAACTCTTGCTCTAATTTTTTGGATGAGGTTATTAATTCCACGGTACGACTTAATTTTTTTGGTAGTGGGTAAAACCGGTTGATGAGGAGTGTTAACCTTAAGTTGTAAAGCTTATTAGATAAATCCATCAACGGATTCTACCCACTACCATTTTTTTAATGAATATCGTTCTTTGACAAATTGTGTGGAACTTCAAAATGATAACCCTTGAATACCCTTGTGGCTGAAAGGGTTATCATTTTGAAGTTCCATTTTCCACAATTTATGTCAAAGAACTATGAATATTTAGTGTAAATCATCGGATTACAGAATCCAATAAAATCCTATCAGTCACCCTCACGGATAACCCAACAAAAGGGGGGAATATAGCAGTAAATTAACGTTGAATAGGATGCATTCAGGCGAGTTGGTTTCTCGAAGTTCATTCAGCCAAAATGCGGTTTTGTTTTGTTCGGAGCGAATATAGGTAAGGGAGGGGAAATATGCAAATTTCTTGTATTAAGAGATCCCTGTTAATTACCAATTTCTTACGACAATTGACCTATTCGCCAAATGCTTTTAGCTTGATTAGCCATCCAGTTTTGATGAGCAGCTATGCGGTCTACGTCCCATTTGTTGTTATCTTCGCCTACCTTTTGAGTAATCTGGAAAATATTCTCTTTAAATACAGGCCGCTTTTCAGCAAAAGGTTTATTCCCTAAATCTCTGTTTTCTGAGGAAGTAAGCAAAGTCATATTCCCAAGCCGATAAAGCGAAGATTCATGGTCTGCATCGCTAAATTGATTCCAATTTTCTTCTGGATTTTCAGGTAAAATATGTTCTATATCGTATTGATCATTATCCATGTCGTATCCAACTTGAGAAACATATTTTTCCAAAGTAAATAGAATATACCGAACTATTCGCTTATTTCTAGCCTGCGTGGTACGTAGTCTTTTTTCTCTAAAAGCACTTAAAAAGGCATCATCATTAGGATATAAGGGCCGAAGAGCAATAATGACCTCTGAGATACTATTTAAATCCCCACTGCTAAGCTGAAAAGCAGTGCGGGTATATACCCTCTCTTGTTCATTGGTAGGCAAATTTCCAATCACATTGTACCTAAAGGAAATAATACTACATACCTTTAATAGGGTGGTGAAGTCAGGCCCATTAAGTTTATTGTATCCTGCCAGGATTAAAGGGTATAACTGTTTAACGCTAAACATGCGCAATTCCGCAATGAAGTTTCTTTGATTGTTTTCCCAGAGGGCGTCCTCGGGATTGGATAAGGCCGCGTAAGTGTCCGCATCTTGTTCTAATTCCCGTACCAGAGCAAAAACAGCTTGCCGGTCCCGGATATTCGAACGAATCCGTTTAAATAATTCGGGAGATCGCACCATTTTATGCTTGCTGTTCCAGTGAGCTCTTAAAAACTCAGGAAAACTTTCGCTTTTTAGTTTGCCCAGGAGCTTTTCCCAACGTTCGTCCAGGTTATTGAGTTCAAGTGCGTTGTTACTTTGCTGGTCAACGACGGAAAAAAGATAGTTTTTCAACAAGTCAGTAGAGGATAGCTTTACCCCTCGGGCATTAAGCGTTTCGAACACCTTGTAAGCATTGAGTTCATCATCGACAGTAATAACTGTAAAAAATAGTTTATCGCTCAACTTGTCTATAATGCCGGCCAATAAGGCACCGTCTTTTTGAGGCGTGTACTCTTGTCCGATCTTCCGGTCAAACCACTCAAACGCTTTTCGCATTCGATGTTCAGTGCCTTTAAGGTTTCGTTTGGGCAACT
This sequence comes from uncultured Saprospiraceae bacterium, assembly GCA_964537285.1. GTDB lineage: Bacteria > Bacteroidota > Bacteroidia > Chitinophagales > Saprospiraceae > CAZHZT01. The sequence goes on from CAZHZT010000006.1 coordinate 22,475, forward strand.
TTTGCAGGGGAACGATGTAATGCTGATAGAAGGAATCGTTATTCCGGTTTAGCGTAAGTTTTGAGGTGGGGACTAAAGTGACGGGATCCAAATACCCGATAAAGGAATTCCGTAATTGATCAGCCCGCTTTTGGTTATCCTCGGAATTTATGCCATCGTCAATAAGCTTTTTAAGGTTATTTAATAAGGCCAATACAAACAGGCTCAAAGTAGTAAGTCGTTGTTGTCCGTCAATAATGTCAAATGCTTTGTTGTTTTTCGATTGCAAAACGAGGTAGCCCATATAATGGGCGGGTTCTCCTTCCGGAGAGAGCAAGTCTTGCATATCCATCCACAGATCATCCCATTCCTGATCTGCCCAGCTGTAGTCACGTTGAAAACGGGGCACTTGGTAAGTTAAGCCGTTTCCCATAAGCTGTCGGTAGGTTTGATTGGCCGTATTAAAGTTTATTGCAGACATTTACTTTTTTTACAATGGTCTAACTTGTTCTAAAATTGCCGGCTGAGCGTAATTGGCCAAATTTTATTTTAAACAAGGCGAAATACGCAAGCATAAATTATTTTGAATGTTTTCAGGAGACCTAGTGCTTCAAGAACTAGCTCTGTCAAATACGTTCAGCGCGGTTTAAAGTAAAATTCAGAAATTCAAGTCTATCAAGCAACTGCAGAACAGGTCTAAATTATCAATACAAGTTGCGTTGGTAAGAAACAATGCATCGCTTTTTTTGATGTAAATAAGATTTCTTCCGAAATACTTCCTCATTTTCTCTTATCACCGTAACTTGGATTAATCGTAAAATTAATCATTTCTTTCCATAACTAAAACGTTGAAAGCCTCAGGAAATATTTCGTCAATTCTCGTTTTGGAAATCCAAAGCCAAATTTACGCCGCTTCGCGGCGAAATTCATTTTAGAAGGAGGCCGAAAGGGCTATTTTGCGAAGCAAAATAGCCCTTTCGGCCTCCTTCTAAAATGAATTTCGCGCCGTAGGCGCGTTTACTTTTCAAAGCGGGAATCGCTGAAAGAATGTTTAATTTGCAATCGAAATTTCAATATTGCCACCAGCACAAAGGTGTACACGGCAATCCAAATTTGGGTTTTGACAGCGTTGGAACTTTCTCCCCAGAACTTTTTTATGCGTAAGTGTTGCTTGATCCATTTGAAAAAGATCTCTACTTTCCATCGATTGATGTATAAGATGACGATTTGTAGAGCTTCTGCTTCCCAATTATTGGTCAGATACACATACGTTTTATCATGTTGTTTGTCGTAATACTTGATTCGGCGAAGTCGTTGCGGATAATCTTTGATGGCATAAAAGTTTTTGAGTCGAATGGTTTGATCACATATCAAACCGGTAGATTTATCTACTTTAGCTGAATAAATTCGCTCAAATGCCAGGTTATCTTTGGCACGTATGACAAAAAAATCGCCCTCCGCACCCTCCTCCTCAACTGCCTCACCCTTCCCTACGCCTCCTTATGGCAGGGCCATTGGCAGGAAGCATTCCGCGAGGACTGCTGGGCCAGCGATGATCCCCGCTTGAAAGATTTACAGGGCTTACAGCCGGAATGGAGCTGGGCCACGCCCTTGCGCAACTACTACGAGCGGCGCTGGGCATTGGTAGAGATCGACGTGCTCACGGCACAGGCATTGGGGCTTAGTCTGGAAGAACTCATTCTCATTTATCAGGTGCAGTTCCCCGTCCTCCAGCAAAATGAAGACGATAATTGGTACGATCGTTGTGGTAACATTGTATTCACCTGTTCCAAGGGCCTCACGGGCGTCGGCCTGGACAGAAAGTAGTGGAACCACATCCGCCAGATGCAGGCGGACAGTTTAATCGATTGCTCTGGCTTTGATCATATGCGCTGCGAGCGCCCCGGCGAGCTCGTCTACACCATCACCAAATCGGAGCTGTACGCTGGCGAGGAGGTTACTTACTTCGCGCCTTTTGATCGCTGTGATCGGGTAAGGGATAATGAAAGGGTTTGGGAGGTGATGGACGGGGAACGGTTAACGGTTAACGGCGAACGGGGGTAAGGGATGCTATGAACAGAAATTGATTATGAAAGAAATAGGTGTCATAAAGTTTATTGCTGAGGATCAATCGCATGGTTATTTGATTCCTTTGAGCGAGTTCGATGGATATTGGGGAAGAGAAAATACTTATGGATTCAATCCGGTAAAGGAAGAACTTCTGGAAAAAGGAGATCTGATTTGTTATGAAAAACGTGGGAAAAGTGTTTACTTCTTGGAGCATGGAGGGGAAGTATTACTCGTTCCAGATAAAGGAATATTAGATTTTGTCTACTTATTCGGCATTGAAGATGGAGCTTATCTGAACAGGTTCTGGGTAAATGATAGCAAGAAACCGGATAGTTCCTGCAAAGCAAGGGTGAAGCGATTAAAAAAGGAAGGGCACAAGTTTTATCTCAATGATTTTGAAACAATGGAAAGTTCAGATTCCTTCATTGAGGCATGTTTAAATAAGTGTTTTACTGGTTTATGTCAAGTGAGAAACTTCTCGCGACCAATTTTAAAAGCGATTTCGGCTTACTTCAAACCGGAGCCTGTTTTTATTATTCAACTGTTGCACGAAGCATACAAGGGAGCTGAGTCAGAAATACAAGGTGAGCAGCCCAAATTGAATCATCTTGCTGATCTCTTTTTAGAGGAAATGCCTTCTATTAAAGGGAGTTTTTGGTTTGACCTAAATAAATTTTTTGCTAGAAGAGATGATTTTGGCGTTGAAAAATTTAAAGTAAATTTTCTACTTTTTTTAAAAAGAGAAACACCATACCTGGTTTTTGACCTGGAGATCAGGAGAGAAGAAATCGTGGAGTTTGCTGCTTTAGGAAATCAGGAAAGTACTGAAATATTGTTTGGGAATTATTCAAAGGATGAATTCGGTGAGAAAGTCATTGGGCTTTTATCCGGGAGCGAAATACTGATTGGGCATAATATTGAGCAATTTGACCTTCCCAAACTAGAAGGTCAGCTTGGCCTGGACTTTTCGGACAGAGATACCTACGACACTTTACTTTGGGAAGTCATTTTGAATCCAAGTGCTCCTTCTTATGCGCTTGATACAGCACATTCAGCGCTAAAAGATGCTGAGAAAACGCAGGCTTTGTTTATTAATCAGCTTTGCAGGCTGGTGTGCTGGCAGACTTTTTTGATGCAATTGCTCATTTACTGCCGGAATCTCTCAGGACATTTATATCCAATCATCGAGAGAATTATAAAAAAGTTTACCAGCCCTTTAAGGAAGAATTTACAGAACAAGCGGGTGCCTTTTTTATAGCACCTCAGGAAGATGGAGTGGCCATTCGTATGAAGGAAGAACTGCGTAAGGCTTTTTCGTCAACAGATGGGAAGAAAGTGTTGATTTGCAACCCTGAATACTGGCCTGCCCTTCTTGGAATGAAAGGGATGCATTTTTCATTCCGGGATTATTCCGAGCTACATTTTATGGTAGATGAGCAAAAGGTGGAGTCGCTATTTCATAAAGAGGGACTACCTTATGCCATATTGAAGCGAATAATTGAAAAGGCGGACCAAAACGAGAAGCCTCCCTATTGGATTAACCTCCCTTCATTTATCAGGCAGTTTTTGACGAAAACCAGAGGATATCAGCTAAAGGATATGTGTTCCTTACCTTTTGCCAATACCCTTACAAATAATTCTATATTATGTCTTAGCCCAGGAGAATTCATAGAAGAGCCGGTCGATGAGGGAGAAGTGGTGTTTGTCGATGACCGGACTTTGGAGAATGCTTCCCGAAAAGTACTGGCGCGGTTCAGTCATGAAGAGCTGAAAAAATACTGGGATGACCCCTATTTATGGAAGCAGTTTTCCAGTAGAAGAGGGGTGGTAAAGCTATCCGAGGAAAGCGGGGTGCAACTGATCCATGCCTTTGATCCGGAGAGGCGATTTCAGCATCACTGGGTTGAGCATACGGGAGGAAGGTCCTATCGTTTATGGGCTGCGATTGGCGCCCGGTTTTTTGAACACTTTTTTCAAGAAAGGCAGTTTAGGAAAATACCTCTTGAGCAGTTGATCGGGGACCAACGCCTGAGAAATAAGGTTTGTCTTCGCTTCAAGACCCGGCCTGAGTTGGACCCTAGGAACAGAGTGATCGCCCTTAATCCGGAATCCTCACACCGGGATATCTATTGGACCCTTTTAATCAAAAAAATTCGTGAGTTCAGCCTTCCCGGTCCTTCTGTCTTATTCGTTCTGGACCCTGAGGAGTTGGAACCTCTAACGGATATATTTAAGGCAAACCTTTTCTTCGTTCCCAAGAATGAATTATCGATTTCCAGGAAACTGGAGTTGGTTTCCGCAAAGGGAGGCCAGAAGTCTATTGCGATTTTCCCTTTTTCCATGTTCAATGATGTGGTAAAATGGATACCGGAGGGGGCCTTCACCATTTTCCTTGAGGCCTTACCTCTGGAAGAGAATACCGTTTGGATGTCTAAAGAAGAAAAGCAGGAAGAAGAAGAGGTTCTCGATAATGATATGGAAGCTTCTGACAGAGATATCGAACTGGAGTCGGATACTTTCCATAAGATACAAAGCTATCTCCCGAACATCCATTTAATGGAATTCCGGCTTAGAAGGAATAACCCGAACCACAGGCTGATCTTTTTGGACCCCAGATTGCTCGACTATGTATCTATTCGACATAAACTCAACCTTAGGGTCAACTATGTTCCGGAATATTCGGATTTGGACGAATTTGAAAAAGATCTCGAAATAAGCCGGAATCTTCTTGCGTCTTCGGAGGATCGGGGGGAGATAAATACAGAAGAAGTAATACCGGTCCTGGAGGAAATATTTATTCAGGGGTATGAATTCCGATCCGATCAACGCGCCTATCTGGAAAGAATCCTGCCGGCAAATGAAAATCTCGTTGTTACTCTTCCTACCGGCGGTGGAAAATCTGTTTTATTTGAAGCGCCTGCACTTTACCGGGGAGCTATCTATGGAAGGCTGACGCTTATTATTTCCCCGCTCAAGGCTTTGATGGAGGACCACTTTGATGGTCTGATTCGAAAAGGCTTTTTTGCAAGCATTGATTATATTAATCAGGACAAGGGACTGGAAGTACAGGATATTTATCGCAGGGTTGCGGGAGGTGAGATCCTGTTTCTGTACATAACACCGGAACGCTTTAAATCCATGGGCTTCGTGTCAGCGCTTAATCAAAGGTTAAGAGTGGACGATCAGCTGGAATATGCTGTTTTTGACGAAGCGCACTGCATCTCTCAATGGGGGAATGAGTTCAGGCCAGATTACCACAGAGCTGCGAATGAAATTCAGATGATTCGGGAGTAGTCCGGGCTACGTTTCCCCGTTTTGTTGTTTTCAGCAACCGTGACGGAGCAGGTGTATGAACATCTTTCCACTTATTATGATCAACTGCAAAGAATTGAGGAGTACTCCCACTATAACCCCATACAGGATCATATACAGATCTCCTTTTTAGAATTGGAAGAGCTCAGTTTTATTGATCAGTTGGTAAGGGATCTAAAACAAGCGTTCAACCCGGAACTTTCCAGGGTTATCGTCTTTGTAAGTTCCCGGAAAAAGACGGAGGCTTTCTCTGACATCTTCAATAATGAGCCGGGGCATAACTACCAATCAGCTTATTATCATGCCGGGATGGATGCTGAGCAAAGACAGACTGTTTACGGAAAATACAAAAGCGGGGATATAACGGTTTTATTTGCCACCAAAGCTTTTGGGATGGGCATGGATATTCCGAATATTCATTTTCTATATCACTTTGGCCCCTCTAGTAATATTGAAGATTTCTTACAGGAAATTGGGAGAGCAGGCCGAAATAAAGAGGCTCGACAAAAAGCGGGCTTTTCAGGCTCCAACCAAATTATTACGAGGTGCTTCTTTTCCGAAGATCACTTCCAAAAAATCAGGGATTTGGTTCAAAAGCGCCAAATTGGTTGGGCCGCCATAAAAGAAGTCGAGAAAGAATTAAAGTCGTTTTTTAGGAAATGTGGGATAAAAGAACCGGATAAAGAAACTCCTTTGCCGGTTCCTCTGGATTTGTTAAATAGCGCGCCTTATTTTTTTGAGGAAAAAAACACTAGCGCTATTTTCAGGCTTGCGACTTATTGGCTGGAAAAAGCCGGAAGATTCAGGCAACGCTATTATGTTCCTGGCCTTCTTGAATTTTCAGGAGAATATTCCTCAGAAGAAGAGGTGGAGGGTTCCGAAGAGAAAGCTTTTTTAAAACTATTCCCGAAATATGATCGAAAGGAAGATAGTATTTGGGTGCCAATAAAAGAAATTTATGAGGTTATCGAAAAAAAGTCTCTGTCCAGAGTTTTTAGCCTCATCATAAAGTTACATAAAAACAATAAGGTTCAGTTGAAGAGGGAGGTTTCGGTCGCCCCCTTCGATAAACTTCATAAGCGGGAAATTCAGGAATATGGAAAAAGTAAGGATGAGCTGATCATTTTTTCTCTCTTTGCTCTAATTGAATTACTTAGGGATCTGCTGAAAGAAATACCGATACATTCAAGGAAAGAGTATAGTAAGGAGGATATCGCGAAAAAAGGCGAGAAAGTTTTTGACCAATTCTTTAAAGAGGAGGCTTTTTCGGTTTTCTGGCAAGATAAAAAGCCTGAAGAACAAGCAGAAAAAAAAGAAAGGTACCGGAAAAAAGAAAAGAAAGACTTTCTGGAAAGAAGAACCTCCTTCGCCTTTTATATTCTCAACCAGATACCCCTTGTGAAGGCGGAAAATAAAATTGAAAAGGAGGAAAAACAGGTTTATACGGTAGTTTATAAGAATACCAGTGATGAGGAGGTTAATCGGTTTTTGAATAATTACAAAAAGCAAAGTATCCGGCTTATTCAATTTGTTTCATCCCGGATATTAAGTAATCAGCTCAAATTTGATCTTTATGATTTTATTCAATCCCTGAATTTCGTCGATATCAGTTTAAGTCGCCTAAGCTTTTTATTCACGACCTGGCAAAGGCTTGGTTATTTCCAATTGAAATCGAGCCTGTTACCCATGGCTATTGAGATGTTCCTGCTGGATACAGAAAATCTTGATGAAGAGAAAAATGAAGCAGACCGGAAACAATTGGATGACTTTAAAACGACCATAGCCCTTAAAAAACTTCGATTGCTTGTTCTGGAATCCCTTCAGCGTTTACCGCAAGAAAAACATGATGCGTACATTAAAAGCTACTTCAAATGTGCTTCTTTTGAGGATATTGTTAATCTGATCAGTGAATACGATAGAGCTGCCGAGCTGGACCAGTTCCGGGAAGAGGCATTAGAAAGGGAAATGGCCCTCTTAAATGAAGATCAGCGGAAAATATTTGATTTCTCGCTTGATAAGAATTTATTGGTTAAAGCTGATCCCGGGACAGGAAAAACCCATACATTGATTATGCGCGTTGCCAAGTTGATTCAACGCGACCATATTCCACCTGCAAAGATTTTGATCCTGGCCTATAATCGGTCGGTCGTACAGGAGCTAAAATCCCGATTGAAAAGACTGTTTGATGGCCTGGGATATAGAACCATTACCTATGAATTAAGGGTTTATACATTCCACGGACTGATAAAAACAGTGCTAAATGGCAGAATAAAGGAAGCAGAAGCTGCTTTCCCGAAGGAAGACCAGTTCAGGGCATGGGAGAAATACTTCATTCAGCTTTCTAAAGAAGAGCCCGGATATATCACAAGTGCATTAGGCATGCCTAAATACCTATTCGTGGACGAATTCCAGGATATTACCACCAATCGCCTGGAAATTCTCAAAGCCATTTCAACGAAAGGCCTTACCAAATTGACGGTAATAGGAGATCCTGTTCAGAGCATCTATGGTTATGAGCGAAAAGATGTTGGAGACCCCATTAATCCCGGCCCTTATTACGAAAAGTTCAGGGAAGAATTTGAACCAGACGAACTACAACTCACTGTAAACTACCGGTCTTATCAGGAAATCATTGATCATGCCCAGGAAAGGCTAAAGCATCAACTGAAAGAATACAAGATGGAGGCGCTAAAGTCCAATAAGGGCAGCAGCCCGGAAGCTGTACAGTTCGTTGACTTGACGCATACTCCAAAGCATTGGGAAGATCATGTTTCTGACTTTCTAAATTCAAGCAATCCAGATAGAGAATTAGCTATTTTGTTTCGCACGAATGCCGAGTTGTTTAGGTCATTTGCAAAAATACGCAAAAAAGAACTGGGAGAAACCAGGATCTACATCCAATCATCAAATGATGAATTCTTTCGAACCCGTGAGCTAAGCTACTTTGTCGATCATTGGAAAGCCAGATCTGCTGAAAACATCGACTCAAAGTTGTTGGGGCAATTGATTGCTGAAATCCAGGAGAAGGCAGGAGAAATGGACAATTGGGAGCAAGTTGGGTTGAAGAAGTTACAGGCACTGCTTTTAGAGTATGGAATGACCCTTCAGGATAATCAAACCATTAGGGATTTAATCGATTATCTGGAAGATTTTTCCAGAAGGGATGACGGCGTTCTTTGGAATATTTACGCCAGGCATTTTGATCTCAGTAATGAAAAAAGGATTATCCTTTCGACTATACACAAGGCAAAAGGGCTGGAGTTCGAATCGGTTTTGATCTTACCTTCTTATCACGTCCTGGAAAATAAAGAAGACGGTTACTTTACTGATCAATGCCTTGAAGAAGAGAGGCTTCTTTTCGTAGCAGCTACCCGGGCAAAGAGGAAACTGTTTCACTATATATGGAAAAGAGAAAAGGCAATTTTACTTAAGGAGCCCTAACCAGGAAAGGATGTTACTGGTTGTCCCATCCAACCAGATATGAGTAACCTGTTCATTTCGGATTTTGGGAAAAAACATATTCAAGAGTTTATAATGAACGATCTTGAAATCGGGAAAGAGATTTATTTAAGTTATGAAAAAGGCTCAAGGAGAATGGTAATTAATGGAATTGAGCTGGGAAAATTGAAGAGTTCAGTTGCAGAACATATCAATGCTGCTTTTGGGAAAGCAAGCCTGAAAGGTTACTTCATAACAGGAACCTTTAAATATTCCTGTGAAGAGATTCTCGAATATGATAAAAAACATGGAACAAAGTTTTATAAAAAACTCGATGCTTATACAAAAGGCCAAGGCTTTGTTATGCTACCATTATTCGCGGGTTATGGAGAAAAAGCATAATAAGAACACCTTTAAAACTTGCAACAATCCGTATAAAAAACTATCTTTATCCAAAAGAAATGTTGAATGAAAGCAGACTTGAGCTATAGGATAATCGGATTTGAAATCTGGAATTATAAAGGAATAAAAAGAATTTTTATAGAAGAACTGGGCGACCATGTTCCCTGGCTGTTTATTACCGGAAAGAATGCATTTGGAAAAAGCTGTGTGCTGCAAGCCCTGTTTACGGGTGTTTTTGGCGAACACGAAAAGCAAAAGGATCGCTCCGCCTTCCATAATGGAGGATTGATTTCTCTTCCGGAGAAGATTCTGGTGAAGTTGAGTACAAAAAAGGGCGAGATCACTTTAACTAACGTGTATTCGAATACCTATGGAGAAGAAACACGCCCTTCCATTCCCGTCTGTGCCTATGGATCTTCCAGGTTGAATTTGCGCAGCGCCGATCTTTCTGATCATTCCGAAAAGCAAAAAAGCCTTCCTTCATACAGCCTCTTTAACCCCGATGGTATCTTGCTGAATATCGAAGCTGAATTGAAAAACTGGGCCTGTCGAAGTCAAAACCGGAAGCTCAGTGATGATAATCCGGAACTGGCTGGTAAGCTTGCGAGCAAGGTAGAAGAAGTCACTAAGGTTCTTCTGAAGCTGATGCCCAATATTGCTCAAATTATCATCGATCCTGAAAAGGATGTTATCTTGTATCAGGAGAAAGACGAGCACGACTTGCCTTTGGAGGAGTATCGAACGTTTTCGGAATTGGCTTCCGGTAACCAAAGCCTCATTGCAATGGTTGGTGATATGCTGATCCGGCTTTTCGAAATGCAACAAAATGTTAGTCGCCCGGAGGAATTAGAAGGCATCGTGTTAATTGATGAACTCGATTTGCATCTTCATCCCTCTTGGCAGAAAAAACTGCCGGCACTATTGAGTGACCTGTTCCCCAAAATACAATTCATCGCTTCTACACATAGCGCTATTCCCTTGCTTGGGGCGCCGGAAAAGAGTGTAATCCTGAAAGTAAACCGGACAAAAGAGGAAGGGATAACGCTTGAAAAACTAGAGATTGATATTGCGAATCTCACTCCCAATCAGGTGCTATCTTCTCCGATTTTTGATTTTCATGAATTGATTGCTGCTTCCAATGAGGAGGTTGGAAAAGTGCACACTGAAACGAGTTACAGCGATGTACTGTTCCGAAAAGAGCTAAAAAGACGATTACAGTCTTTGGCTGAAGATGGAGAAGTATATGAAAAAACTGAACCAAGTGAAGATTAATAGCAAATATGATTCGTATCGAGAAAGGTCCGGCTCCGGAGATACTGCGTGCTGACCGTTGTAAAAAAAAATACCCTTCGGAATATTGAGCGAAAAACCTATTCAGGTAAGTTCTATCGAGATCCTTCCATACAGGAAAGACTTGATCAAGTTCAATTTGGTAAATGCGTATATTGTGAAACCCGTATTCGTTTTGCAACCATCCCGGAAATAGACCATTATGAATAAATGGTTGAGCAAAATAGCCTTTTGAAAAAGCGGACAGCCCCCCACCTGATAAAGTCTTTAATGAACCTGATATATCGGAGTGAAAACAAAGTTCCGGGAAATATTTTGAACAACAGTTTGAAAACCAATCTTCGGAAATGGGGTAGAGGCCTAGAAAGTACCGATGAAAATCAAACCAGTCGTTTTTGTTATAAACACAATAGTTGGAGTTTATTTCGTCTACGGGATGTAAACAAAGAAGACCATTGATAAGGTCTTGGCTGTGCTCTTCCAATAGTTCAATAATTTCATCGTTTTTTAAGTTGGTTTCTTTGGAGCGATCAATGATAATTTGTAGGTAGTTGTAATGATCTACGCCGAATCGGTCCTGGACATCGCGAGTGTACAAAATGTCCATTACTTGGTAGTTCTCCCAGATTATTTCTTCATAAATGGGTTCATGTTTATAGATTGTTTCTTCATGTTCTCGAATATAATCACAATCTAAAGCGAGTTGTTCGATGCTTTCTCTGAGGGATTCTATATCAAGATTATCGGGGGCTCTAAAAGATAAATTGAGCAAGTAAAAATCAAATTGGGTCATTTTTTCATTTGTTTTCTTAGTCTGAATATTTGGGCTATATCTGCTTGTTGCCGGTCGAAGAAGCCTTTAGGCCATTCGTCCAGATCAGCTTTTTCATTCAGGAAAATACTTTTGATTTCGGGTTGTGGATTATTAATGTCTTCGGAAGGGCTGAAAAAGTTGATAACTACCTTGTCATGATCGATGGTTTCTTCCAATGCTGCGATACGTATTCCATTGATTACATGTTCGCTATGAGTTTCTACGACAATATGGATACCTGCTTGCGCCATTTGTGCTAGAAAACGGCCTATTCTTGATTGTCCCGAAGGATGTAAATGCGCTTCCGGGTTTTCGACTATGAGCATTTCTCCTTTTTTTGCAATTAGGCCAGCTACAATAATTGGCAAGACGTATGAGATGCTGAAGCCAACATTATGAGGGGAAGATCCGCCATATTGAACGTAGGAAAGGTTGGCTTCTCTGATTTTCTCTGGATTTATTTCGACACCAGGAATGATATAATTCATCCAAACTTCTACCTGGTTAATAAAGCTTGGGTTAAACGTATTTCTGAGGTGTCTTTTGGTTTCTTCAACGAAAAACGCTTTGGTCTCTATTGCTGGCCAACTTAGAAGTGAAATAGTTCTCTCTCCCTGCCAACCCACATTTCTGGAAAAATCTTTTACTTCGTAAAACGGCCTTGGGCCAAGACGTTCAGCATTTAGATAATGAATATTTTCAGATTCAAGAGGACTGGCGGGGATTAAATGCCTATATTTGTATAGAGTTGGGTTATTTTCTAACTTTAACTCCATTGAAACTTCTTCTGCTCGAGTATTTGGGTAGAAAATAGCTTGAATTTCTCTGTTAACCAGCTCTTGTTTATGGACTTTATCGAAATAGGAATTATGTGAAATAATTATTTCTTCGCTTTCTGCATTTTTGCATAGAATACTTATAGAATTTCCTAATTCTAAACAAAATTCGCCATTTAGAGGGATGCGATTCATGCTGATTTTATCATTCTCAATAGCGAGCTTTAGCAAGAGAAGACTTTGAATTACAGTGGATTTACCCACAGAGTTCCCCCCCGCAAGAACAGTAAGCTGTTCCAGTGGTATTTGGGCTTTCACAAAGCACTTAAGACCTTGAATTTCCAGATAATTTGTTTTCATTAAGTTATAGCTTTTGGTTAATCAATTCATAAGCTTTTATAAATGCAGTTTCAACTGAAACTTTGTCATTGGTTTTATAACTAACAACCCCAAGGTACTCGTTGTCTTCATATAACTTTTTGGCTAAAACCTTGGACATCTCGTCTCTTTTATAAACTTTTTTGATCAAGTCTTTCGTGTAATCACTTAACACAACAGACCAGGAAGTAAATAGTAGTTTATTAATAAACTGCTTGCGTGCATTGGGCAGAAGGTGCTTGGGAAGACATTTTCGGAAGGCATATTCTCCAAAAAGAAAAAAAGCATTATCCATACTTTGGGAAAAGGCACTCTTTATTTCTTGGAAGGATGATTCGTTTTGGAGGTTAAGAAACTCTATTGTGTCATCAAGGAATTCAGTCATATTTCCTCTATAAAAAAGTTCCTTTTTTTTCTTGGTTCTTCCAAGCCAAAAACCAATAAATCTTAATACTAACTCATGGGCCTGCATTCTTGAGGTACTTATACTGCCACCTGTAGCAACTTCAAAGGCTTTCGAGTACGCTAGTTCATTGATAAGGTTTCTCGTGTGAGGCTCTGAAAGGCAATTTCTGATTTCCTGATTATTGAGCGGTTTTCCTCCTGTATTAATTCTTCTAAAAATATCAAATTTGACCCGTGAGGGAGAACTCGGTTCAATAATGTTTACTGTTAATTGAGTTTGTAATAGGTTTCTGAAATAAGTTGAATCAATGCCTTCCTTTTTAGTTTCACCTTGAAACCATTTACCTTCCTGTTCTAATAAGTATTCAAGGTATCGTAGTTTAAATTCATTTCGCATAAAGTTTCTGATCGTAGTAAGCCGCTGCAAGCCATCCACCACTTGATATTTACCATCTTGGGTTTCGGAGAGATAAAAGGCCGGTACCGGAGTACGCAGCATAAGGCTTTCTATAAACTGTGATTGTCGCTTCCTGTCCCAAACATAGCCTCTTTGAAAATCAGGGGAGAGTTCTACTTGATTCCATTCGTCAATCAGTTCAAATATATGAGAGATTGACCAACGGTCACTCCGAATTTTAATTTTATGAGGATCATAGGGTTGAGGTTCCTCGACTTCATCAGCGTCACTATCATCAAAACCACTTTGTTTTTGGTCAAGGATTCCCCTTAGCAATTCATTTATTTGAGAAGAAATAGTGTCTTCGTCTGTCGTGACTTCTTTTGAAATATTTTCGATTTGTTCTAACAAATATGCACGCTCTCTGAAGATAATGCGTATTGGGAATTCATTTTGAGAACTAGTCAGTTCCCATCTTCGTTTTTCACCGCTTTCTTCCAGTAATCTCGGTTTAAGTTCTATTGGAGTTACATCGCCGTTATTTCCGATCTCAATAAACATGGTTTATTATTTTACGATTAATTGTAAAATTAATCATTTCTTTATAGATATAAAATGTGGAGTGTGAGAATAAGTATATGGTAGTTGTTGCTTTATCTTACTATTTGATTTTTTTATAAGAAATTTTCACTACCTATTGCTTCTTCAACTCCTTACCCAACTTCCCCAGCACCGGCTTGATCGCCTTTTCCATTCTCAGCATGCCATCCACCAGACGGGAGATCATATCACCCCAGGTGGCTTTGTCGAGCAGGTTGGCCTCAAATTCATACTTAATCCGGCAGGCCTGCTTATCATCGAGGCGTTGCCAAATGAGTTCGCCGCCAAAGTCATTCTCGAGTTTTTCCTTTTTTTCATGGAGGAAATCGTAGCAAAATTTATTTTCTTCGCGATCGCCGCGATCAATATAGACTTCTACCCGTCCGAAATTGGTGCCAACGACAAAGTTCCATGCAATACCTCTAACGCCTGATCCTGCACCAATCCAGTGATAGTCCGAAGGACTGATGTTTTGGTAGAGGTCGCTTTTTTCATTCATTGCATGGAGTAACTTTGTCCAAAACTCCCGGCGAATCGTTTTCAAGGTGTTTTTTGCAGCCTGAGAAGAAATCTCTTCTTTCTGCTTTTGCGCCATCTTTATGATCAATTCCTCTGCATCTTTTACCGGGATGATCTGATCAAAATTCAGCAGCAAATATTCGCCCATCTGGTGGGGCGTCACTTTAAAGCATTGGACGCGCAGGCCGTAGTTAAGCAGCCACAAAACCGTTGAAGTCACTTCTTTTCTGAATTCTGCCGCGATAAAGATCAAACGCTGGGCATTGCCGACGTTGAGCTCCGGATCTTCGGTATCAAAAAACTCTTCCAGGTTTTCTTTAGCCGATTGATCGGAGGCGGTTTTGTTTAAGTAATCTTGGTAGATATTGATGATTTGCTCTTTCGTCAGGGTGGAACAGTAGGAAGCATACTTTAAAGCCTGCCAGGTTACATCCCTCCCCGAATCGTCGAGTTTGTTTTCAATAACGACGATGTTGCCGGTTTTATCCAAGGCCAGCAAATCCAGACGCTCTCTGGTGTCTTCAAAGCCTGAGAACTCTTCCTGGATGATCAGCAGTTCTTCGCCCAGGCAATCCGGGGAGTGGGCAATCCATTTTTGCAGGTGATCCCGCTCTTTAAAGCCCAGTGAGGAAAAGGTTTTTTGCTCTATTTTTTCTATGGTGTTGCTGGCTTTGTTGATGAGGTACATGTTGTAAGGTTTAGGATTCTTGATGGTAGTGTTTAAAATAGACTTGTTCTTTAATTGCTGATGGGGTGCAGAACAAGTCTAATGTATGTTATTCCGATTCTGCGTCCTCTGCGGTGAAGTTTTCTTTTTAAAACCACCAAAATCATAGAAAATACAGAGAAATTCAGTTCTTTGACATAAATCGTGAAAAAATGGAACTTCAAAATGATAACCCTTTCAGCCACAAGGGTATTCAAGGGGTATCATTTTGAAGTTCCACACAATTTGTCAAAGAACGAGAAATTCTAATCATTTGAAAGATCGTACATTTTACTACCTCGAAATTAAATTTCGTGGCGTATGCGCGTTTATTTCCCAAAGCGAGAATCGCTGACGCCTAGTTCTTGAAGCACTAGTCTTGATTATGGCACGTAATAACAAATAATCATCACCAAAATTAATAAAATGAAGATTCAAACATTCAGAATGGTACTTTTCCTATTACTCAGTTGTTCAACTTTAGCCGTAGGTCAAGATGTTCAATTTACAGACCTGGAAAATCTGCCCGAAGCCAGAAGTGCTTTAACTTCTGCAAGCAATGGAGAAAATATTTTTATAGTCAATGGATTTGGAATAAATGAACAATACACTGACGAGGTTTTTCAATACAATATTGCGCAAAATTCATGGTCAATTCTGACTTCCTCTACCTTGGCTAAGCGGTATGCTTCAGCTGGAGTCGTAGGGGATCACTTATATGTGTTCAATGGTATAATGGAGTATGGTGATCTCAACAGTACAGTTGAGAAAATAGATCTAAATGATGGCTCGATCGATTATTTATTGGGCAATCCTCAACTCGCCCGAGCTGCAGGAGTTGCCACCTGGAATAACAAAATTTATTCTTTCGGAGGACGATTGGAACCCAATGTATATTCCAACAAATTATATGAATTTGATCCGCAAAGTAATACCTGGACGGAGCTAGCGGAAATTCCTTTTGCAGGTGAAACAAAAGGGGAAATAGTTGACGGTAAGCTTTATGTTATTGGTGGTTTCAATGGCACCGTTTCTGACCGCATAGATGTTTATAACCTGTCTACAGGCATCTGGGAATCTAATTTTCAAATGCCTGTTGGTATTTCTGCCCATGCAACCGCTTTAGTGGGGAGTAAAATATACCTGGTAGGTGATTTCTCCAATTTAACATCTTTAGCCTACTTTGATACGCAGGACAATAGTTTCAATGTCTTAACCAGCAATTTAAACGAACGCAGGCATTGTGCCGCTGAAGGTATTGGGAGTAGTCTTTATGCAATAGGGGGTAATACCGCTTCTACTATACAAAGTTCTATTTCAAGTGTTCAGAAAGCGGACATAACAACTTCAATTAAGGAGATTTCTAAGGTTCAATTAATCGAAGTTTTTCCAAACCCAACTACGAGTACCCTAAATTTGAGCGAAAGACTTGATGCATTGAATATTTACGATGCCCAGGGGAAGGAGGTACAGAGATTTATCAACATAAGGGAAGTGGACACTTCTACGCTGGAAAAAGGAATCTATTTTATTAAAGGAAATGTAGGAGGAAAGTTGTATCAAGCTAAATTCATGAAAATTTAAGCTTGCGGGTAAATGGGGGCAAATATTTTGCGCTCTTTGACAGCGATTCTCGCTTTGAAAAAAAACGCTGCGAAGCGGCGTAAATTTGGTTTTGGATTTCCAAAACGAGAATTGCTGGTTCTTTGACAAATTGTGTGGAACTGGAAACATGAGTCATCCCGAATTTTCGGGATGACTCATGTTTCCAGTTCCACACAATCTATGTCAAAGAACTTTTTTTTGTATATTTGACCATCTATATCAAAGATTTTATCCTGTTATAGCCTAAAATACCGGTCACTGAGGAACAATCGGGTTTTATTCATACTAAATCATCTTTTCATGGTCAAATTCCCACGAGACAATAACTTTTACCTCGAATTGAAAAAAGAAGTAGACGAATTTATTAAACGTAATCCACAGCTTAAGAATCTGTTTATCTTAAAACTGATTGTATTTTTTGGGCTGGAGCTTGCCTTGTATGCGCTTTATCTCTTTGCAGATAGCCTGCTTATGCCCTTGATGGCCATTATGCTAGGAATGAACCACGTTTTCTTAGCCATGAATGTTGGTCACGATGGTCTTCATGGCACATTCTACAGGAAAAAAATGCACATGGCCATTTTCAAAATACCCTTTATTCTGGTAGGAACCAGCCCCTATTTATGGAGAATCACCCACAACCAAAGTCATCACCACAACACTAATGTAAACGACCATGATTTTGATATCATCACCCAAGGCACACCAGTGGTAAGATGGACAGAAAAGATGGCTCTTACATCTTTTTCTAAATACCAGCATATCTATGCCCCTTTCTTGTATTGTTGTTCTACGCTTTGGTGGCTGTTTTCAAGAGATTTCAAGCTCATGCGCAAACCAGAGATCGCCAAGATCGAGCATCCTGATACAGGGTACAATGAATATCGCGTAATGCTTTGGCAGAAAATATTTCATGTCGGGATCTTTCTACTGATTCCCATCCTTTTAGGCAAGGGGATTCTGCTAACCATCCTTAGCTTTGTGCTCATTCATGCGGTCCAAAGTTTTATAATGGCTCATACCTTACTGGTCGCTCACATAGTTGAAAAGACACAAGTATTTGAGCCCGCAGAAAAGAAAATGGATCACTCATGGGCGGCACACCAACTGTATACTACAGCCAACTTTGGTACAAAAAGCAAATTACTTTTCTTCTTGCTTGGAGGCCTCAACTTTCAGGTGGAGCATCATCTCTTCCCTCACGTTTCTCATGTCTATTATTTTAAAATGGCCAGTATTCTGAAAAAGCATACAGAGCGCGTAGGCTTACCTTATCATGAGTATGAGCGTGTGAGTGATGCTATTCGCTCTCATTACAAGATACTTTGGAGGTTGGGAAAAGGAGCGAGCCAGGCCTGAGACGGGAGTTTCCTATAAAAACATGAGCCATTCCGAATTTTCGGAATGACTCATGTTTATTGGGTGACTAACCGGGGTCGAACCGGCGACCTCTGGAACCACAATCCAGCGCTCTAACCAACTGAGCTATAGCCACCATGTTAATTATAACTACTATTAAAAGCGCGGCAAAGGTAAAAAAGTTCCGAAAAATCCGCAAATTTTTCTCAAAATAAAAAGTAATATCTACGCTGCTTTGCAGCAATCTTTTCTTTTGAGGGGGCGAAAGAGGAAAACGCGCCTCTACAATAAAAAATATCCTTCCGAAAGCAGCGGCTCACTCCGGTCGTTCGCTTCTGTGCACAGCCAATTAAATATAATCAATGTGCCTTATTGGCAGCTTTTTTCGCTTTGGTGTCAAATTGGCGCTTTTAGGCAAGGCAAACTGCCAATAGTTCCCTCTTTTTTTCAATGGCATACAGATTGCATTTCTCTAAGTGAATTCATTAATTTAATATTTAACCAAAATTAAAATAATCATGACACTTATCAGAAGATCAGGCGGCCTAGTGCCAGGTTTATCTCGCGTATTCGACGATTTCTTTAAGGACGATTTCTTCCGTTTACCTGCTACCACTAACGATGGCTTGAACACTATGCCATCCGTAAACGTGAAGGAAACTGAAGATGCTTTCGAAATGGAAGTTGCTGTACCCGGAATGAACAAAGATGATTTTAACATTAACATTGATGACAATGTGCTCACTATCTCTTCAGAAAAGAAAGAAGAGAATGAGGTAAATGAAGAAAATTACCACAAACGTGAGTTCCGCTACCATACCTTTAAGCGTACTTTTACGATTCCTGCTACCGTGAAATCTGAAGAAATTAATGCGAAGTATGAAGATGGTATCCTTCATCTAACATTACCTAAACGCGAAGAAGCTAAATCAAAACCTTCTCGTGTGATCGGTATTTCGTAAAAAAATAATTCGGGAAACGGTTAACGGGGAACGAAAAACGGGATGTGAAGGCAAATCGTTATCGTTCCCTGTTGATCTTTCCCCATACCCATCTTAGGAACTAGAAATGGATTATAAAGATTATTATAAAATACTAGGGGTAAGTAAAAATGCGACCGAAGAGGAGATCAAAAAAGCTTATAAAAAGCTTGCAATGAAGCATCATCCCGATCGCAATAAGGAGGACGAACAAGCGGAAGCGCGCTTTAAGGAAATAAGCGAGGCTTATACCGTTTTAAGCGATTCGGAAAAAAGAGAACTTTATGATAAACTCGGTGCTAACTGGCAAGCTTACCAACAGGGTGGGGGCGATCAGTTCGATTGGTCTCAGTTTGGTGGTAACCCTTTCGGCAGCGGCGGCGGCCACCGGACCTTTACGTTCGAGGGCGACCCTTCCTCCTTTTTCGAAGATAGTGGATTTTCTGACTTCTTTGGTCACTTCTTTTCAGGAGGTTTTCAAGGTGGGTCTGAAAGCTTTGGCCGTAGCAGCGGGACAAGGCATGCATATCATGGGCAAGGACGTGATGCCAACGCGGAATTGCAAATAAGTCTGGAAGATGCCTATCACGGAGCTTCTAAAACTTTTGAGTGGAATGACGAGCGCCTGCGGGTAAAAATAAAGCCCGGCGTGAAAGATGGCCAGCGCCTTCGACTAAAAGGTAAAGGATATCCTAGTTACAATGGTGCACCGCGAGGTGATCTCTATCTGATATTGAAAATAGCGCCTCATCCACGCTTTGAGCGGGAAGGCGATCATCTGATCACTGAGCAATCAGTCGATCTATATACTGCCGTGTTGGGAGGCAAAATGAGCATCCCAACGCTATCCGGCGAATTGCTTGTGAACATTCCTAAAGGTACCTCTTCCGGAAAAACCTTTCGCTTGAAAGGCAAGGGGATGCCCAAAAATGCTCAGGCAAATAGCTTTGGTGATTTGTTGGTTCGCATTCAAATTTCTACTCCGACCAATTTGAGTGAAGAGCAGGAAAAGTTGTTCATGCAACTCAGAAACCTTGACCGGGATTAAGCCGGGATTGACTGGGATTAACCGCGATAAGCTTTAAACAAAGTGCTCAATTTAATCCCGGTCAATCGTGGCCCAATCCCGGTTCATCCTTGTCCATCGCGGTCAGTCGTGGCTTAATTCAATCGCGGTCAATCGCGGTCCAATTTTGGTCTTTCTCCGACAATATCGGTTTATCCGTAGGCCATGAAATGCCAAAAAACGGATCGTTCCACCGGATCCCTCGTTCTAATTCCGGGGTATAAGGATGCGAAACGGCATAGAGTACCTCGCAATCCGGCTCCAGGGTCAAAAAAGCGTGAGCGAAGCCTTCCGGAACATAAAGCATTTGTTTTTGCGCTGCATCCAATTCAATTGAATAATGTTTGCAATAAGTTGGAGACGCTTTTCGAAGATCAATTATTACATCTAAGATTTTTCCCTTTATACAGCGAACAGATTTGGCCTCGGCTGCTTCCCCGATTTGATAGTGGAAGCCTCTAAGCGTATATTTCTCTTTGGAATAAGAGATGTTCATTTGGGCAATGTGAGGGTTCAGCTTGTGTTGTTCATATTCATCCCGGCAGAAAGCCCGGGCGAAGAAACCTCGATGATCACTGTGTTGCTTAAGTTCGATCAAATAGGCGTCTTTGACTGGAAGTGGATGGAAAGTCATTTTTTATTATTTTGAAGCAGTAATTCTTGGGTTCTAGATGATTTAATTTGGCCTAATTCTTTAAATTACTCCTTTCCGACAACCACCTGAGCCTGTAAAATCTGGGACTATTAAAATCGTTTTCCGAGAAGGAATGCGCTACAAACTTATCATACAATTCCACAATCCCTTTTCGAAGGTCATAACTTAGTTGAAAACCGGGCAGAAGTTTATTTAACTTATCAAATTTCACTCGATAACTTCTGGGATCATACCCCGTCTGGCCGGTGAAAGTAATTTCAGCCTCTGGCAACACCTCCTTTATAAGGGCTGCTATTTTTTTCACCTGATAATTTTCACTATTACTTCCAACGTTTATTTTTTGATTATGGATGAAGTCTTTAGGAGCTTCAGCAAATGCCAAAAAAGCCCTCGCCATATCTCTGCAATGGATTAACGGACGCCAGGGTTCCCCGTCACTATGAATTTGTATTTCACCCGTTGTAAGGCCAGAAGCCAGGAGGTTATTCACAACCAAGTCCAATCGCAGCATTGGAGAATAACCATAAGCTGTTCCAAACCTTAAAAAGGCAGGACTAAAATGGGCATCTGCTAGCATGGAAATCGCTTCTTCTGCTTCAATTTTTGAACGCGCATAGGCTGTAAGCGGGTTGAGAGGGGCATCTTCATCCAGGTCCAGATGTTCTCCTTTACCGTAAACGGAGCAACTGGCCGCCATTAAAAAGCGAGGAACGCCCGCTTTTTTGGCTTTTTGCGCTAATTCAATGCTGCCTCTGAGATTTATGTCATAAGTTTGTTGTTCATCTAAAGCCCCTAAGGCATCATTGGAGAGGGCCGCCAAGTGAACGATACAATCAAATCCTTCCAACTCATGAATTTCCAATTGGCGGAAGTCCATGATTTTATCTTCATCCGGTAAGGGAGAATCTGCCCAGTTACAGTTATTGAACCAGCCAGTGTCCACTCCATTTACTATCCAATCTGCGTTGCGAAAGACTTCAATCACATGCGGCCCTACATAACCCCTATGCCCCGTTACCAATACCTTCATTTCTTTTCACCTTTAACCCTTAATCTTTGGGGGCATTTCATTTTATCGCTGCCAGAAAGAAGAGAGGTTATTTTTGGGAGAGGCGCGCGGCCGCGCGCCTCTCCCAAAAAATAACACCTTCTCAAGAACAGCGACAAAATGGAATACATCCTAATCTTTTGATCTTTGATCCAATAATTGAAAAATATCGTTCTTTGACAATTTATGTCAAAGAACTAAAAATATTTAGTGCTTCCTCGTGAAAACGTATTTCAGTATTAAAAGAAACCCATTTTTTTAATTTTTCACTACTTACCAATAGATTTTTTGGGTGAATGGTTTGGTCATTTTCGTTAATTTGGATGGGAATATGTTGCTGATATCGGCTTAAGTAAGCCTCCTGAACGTATTGGGCAATGTCCAGCATCTGAAAAGTGCGTTCTCCGCTTAGGTTAAAAGTATCGTTTAGAGAATGGTTCAATTTAAGAACCTGTTCCACTACCTTACATACATCTCCCATCCAAATAAAATCCCGGATGGCTTGCCCGTTGGAACGCAGAACGATTTCTCTTTTTAAAAAAGCGCTTCTTGCCAGGTCATTCAGGATCAGATGCCATTTATAGGAATGTAAGTTTAAAAGGCAGCCATAGGTATTGGTGAGTCTGATAATAGAGTAGGGGATGGATGATTGGAGGTGAAAATCTATCAGGGCTTGTTCTGCAAAGAAATGGGCTGCGGCGTAGTTATTTGTATAGGTGGTTGGACTTTTTTCTGTGATAATGCCTTCGTATTGCCCATAGACCTGAAAGCTGGAGAAATACAAGAAGTGCTCTAAGCTTGAAAAGTTTAGGGCATTAAGTACATTTTTCAGAGCTTTGGCATTCAGGTGAATGTCTTGAGCTTCTTTTGGATAAGAAGGGACATCAGTTGGATTAGCCAGGTAGAGAACAGCATTAAAGTTTGTTCCTTTCAAGCGTTGCCGGCAAGATGCTGCCTGAGTAATGTCACAGGAAATGAATTCAAATGGGAAATGTTCAACCAGCGTATGTTTAAACCTGCCCAAAGCGTAGACATTATACCCTGACTGTGCAAAGTGTCGAGTAAGCCAACTGCCCAGATTTCCCAAACCACCGACGATGAGAAGGTTTTTCCCCATAAATCAGAATTTCTTACCAAAGTGTCAGTGCAAAGTTATTGGCCAGGTTTTTAGCCGCAGGAAGCTGGTTGAGTTGGTTTTGAGCCAATACTTTCTTTTTATCTTTGAGCTCATAAGCTTCCTGAACCCTTAGCCACTTCGCGTATTTCTTTTTGTGTTTGCTTTTGGAAGCCAAGGTAATCAATTTAGCTAATTCCAGTGATAAGTAAAAATCTACAAGTAAAGGATTTTCCTTTGAAGGCTTTTGGGCGTAATCTTTCAAGGATGCAGGCTGGCGAATGCCGTCCCTGAATTCATACACATCTTCCAACCATTTGCTGAAGTTCGACACAAAGTGCTTATTAGGCAGTTCCAGGATGTAGTACAAATTACTAGCCGTCACTACCCTTGTTCCTTTTTTGCTAATTAGAATTTGAAGCTCTTTCATGATGATTAAAGAATTTGTTTTGGGATAGTCCTTATTGTTTTAAAATGAACGCATGTTTTAATTCTTAGTTCTTTTCAGGGCATTACCTGATTTCACACCACAATAATACGCAATTTGTTTTAAGTAAACAAATTTTTTAAAACAAATTTGTTTAAATAGATGCTATAAGTCAATTTTTTTGGACCGGCCTTATTCAATTTAGCTTTTTGGAAGGCTGGCAGCCGTTAAAAAATGAATACTGTTTGAGCCTTGGCGAGTTTATTCATTTTAGGCTGCCAGCCTTTCAAAAAGCGTTAAGAATTGAATACAGCCTTGATTTTTTGCTACTTTTTCATCAAGGAAAAAGTAGATACATGAATGATTAACGAAAATTTATGTTTTATTTGCCAACCAACGAGACTATAACTCAAGTTTAGTAGCGTGACAGGAACTGGCAAAGAAGCGCTGGCGAAGCTTTAACTATACCTCTTTCCTCTTTATTCCCTTCACCTTTCACCCTTTTTCCTCTATCTTTGAGCATAAAAAATAAAACCATGGAATCCTTTATAAAAAGTATATTATCAGAGAGTATTGCCGTGAAGCAAAGCTTATTAGGCGATAAAGAACGTTTGGCTATTATTGAAAAAGTAACCAATATTTGCACAGAAGCCTTTAGGAACGACAAAAAAGTCCTTTTCTGTGGCAATGGGGGAAGTGCTTCGGATGCGCAACATATTGCTGCTGAGTTCTCTGGTCGTTTTTACAAGGATCGGCCGCCGCTTTATTCGGAAGCGCTTCACGTTAATACGTCTTATTTGACAGCGGTAGCTAATGATTACAGTTATGAAGAGGTTTTTGCGCGAATGTTAAGGGCGATGGGTAAAAAAGGGGATGTTTTATTTGGGCTGTCAACTTCAGGCAATTCAGGTAATGTTGTCAGGGCATTTGAAGCAGCCAAAGAACTCGGTGTGATCACTATTGGAATGACAGGAGAATCGGGCGGTAAATTAAAGAATATAGCCGATTACTTAATTTCTGTGCCGTCTAATAAAACTCCTCGGATTCAAGAGGTACATATTACAATTGGGCACATTATTTGTGAACAAGTAGAGAGAGAATTGTTTGGAGAATAGTTAAAATTATAATCTATTGAAAAAAATTACGTGCGTTATTCTACTGATCGTTAGTTTTTGTTTTATATTGCAAGCTCAGATATCAGTAGGGCCCAGGGGCACACTTGATTTTACAACAATGCAGGGAGATGACACCGGAACGGCCGGCTTGCGGCCGACTTTCAGGCTGGGTGCTTCATTTCAACTTATTCTCTCCGACAATTTCCTTATTCGCCCGGAATGGTTCATCTCTTTTCGCGGAAGTAAAGTACAAACAGCAGGTTCCACCTTTATTTTTGATCCGGTTGTAGGAACATCAATCGTTGGAGTACGTACCTATAAATACCGACTTATCTACACAGATCTTGTTATGCTAGCTACTTTCGCGCCTGAAGTGACGGATCGACGCTTTCAGCTTTATGGCGGTCCGCGGATATCACGCCTTCTTCAAGCCAGAGTAAAACAGGGATCCAATAACAACGCAGAAGACATCATTGACAATGCTCGTAAATGGCAATATGGCTTTGAATTAGGTGTCGGTTATGAATTGGATAACCAACTGTTTGTCGGCCTTCGTTTTGGCCGGGATATTAGCTCCTTATTCGAGGAAACAACCCTCGTTAACGAAGCGATCAGCATCGAGCTGGGCTATCGCCTCGGAGAATAAACCAGCTCAACCTCCACAGAGAAAGAACTAGAACTTTTACACCCTACTTAAAGGAAATCAGCGTTTATCCTAAATCATTTTAGAATAATGACAGTCACAACGTTCTACACCAAATGTTTTTGGGCAGTTTTGCTTTGCTGTGCCAGCTACCTTACATCCTATGCCGAAAAGGAACGGTGTTCTTCCTGTGCTTGTGGAGGCAGCACAGATATTATTGATGACTTAACAATATGTAGTGGTGGTTTTGCTGATCTTTGGGCGTTTGGTAAAAATGCGGTGGCTTATTCATGGGATAATGCATGGACCCTTTCCGACCCAAGTGCACAAAACCCTATTGCAAACCCTCCTTCTACTTTGACTTATACCGTTACCATTACACAGGGCGGAGAGGATGTCCTTCAAAATGGAGATTTTGAAGCAGGAAACCTGGCTTTCACTTCTGATTATGATTATACCAATATCCCTGTTAATGCTACCAATAACAATGGTTGGTACAGTGTTTTGCCTAATCCTCCTGCGATTTATCCCTTGTTTGTGCCTTGCCAGGATCACACTTCCGGTAGCGGAAATATGCTGGCTGCAGATGGGGCCTCCAATACGAATAACAATTTGTGGTGCCAAACCGTCTCTATTGACGCTGGCTGCAATTATCAATTTTCTTTTTGGGCTACTTCGGTCAGTGCCGATGAATTGTCACCGGCCAGATTGCAGGTTTTCATAAATGGACAGCCAATCTGGGGGCAGCACGTAGTTGATAATGATAACTGTAGCTGGGAGCGCTTCTTTGTAGATTGGAACTCTGGTGGCAATACCAGCGCGGAGATTTGCATCCGGAACATGAATGGAAGCCTGGCATGGAACGATTTTGCTATTGATGACCTGGCTTTTTATCCCGTCTGTTATTTTACAGAACAAGTAACGGTTACGGTAATCAGCCCTCCAAGTATTCAAACCTTCAGCATAGATACGTGTACTGCACATGCTGAACATTATAACTTATTACCACTGAATGCCCTTGTTAGTGATGATCCGGGAGTAGCGGTTAATTGGTTTGATGGTCCTCCTTTTCAGGGAAATCAAATCATTAATCCCGAGGATGTCAATCTCAATGGATTGAGTCTATGGGCTCAGGCTAGTGTCGGAAAATGCGCAAGTTCCATCCAAATAGAGCTGAAGTTATACAGCCCTTTCACACCTGCATTTATAATTCAGGATACATTATGTTCGCTGGACGACCCCGTTGGCCTTATTCCTTATTCCCTGGATGGTGTAAATGGAATCTGGAGTCCTGAAAGTGTATTTGATCCTTCTCTTTATCCGGATAGTACTGTGGAGTTTATTTTTACTCCATGGGAGGAAGAGTGTGCTTTAAATTACAGTCATTTTTTTCACAGCGAAGGAGCGATTCAACCCAGTTTTGCGATAGAAGATACTATTTGTGAGACTGTTGACACCGTTCATCTGCCTGCAATTTCAAAAGAAGGCATTCCTGGTCAGTGGGAAGCTGGGGAGATTGTTGTCCCTGCAGGTTTGGGAGATAGTACGCTTTCACTTTTTTTTAAAATCCCCTCTGGTTTGTGCGCAGTGGATGGCATTGATAGTATTCATATTTTAGAAGAATTGTTACCAACTTTTCAGCCTATTGACTCTATTTGTGAAAACGGGAACCCTTTGATATTGCCAAATGCCTCTACAGAGGGGATTGCTGGCAGTTGGTTAGATGGCAACAGTTTTAATCCAGCCGGATTTGGAGGCACTATCCAAATTCGCTTATTCCTGCCCGATAGCGCCCTTTGTGCCAGCGGTGGCAGTATGGATATTAATGTATTGGAAGAATTGAATCCTTCCTTTGCCTTGCCGGATACGCTGTGTAAAACCGCTCCGTCAATTACTTTACCTGAAAGTTCGCTTGAAGGAGTAGAAGGGAATTGGGCAGAAGGGGATGTTTTTCTCCCTGATTTATTTACGGATACTCTCGTAAGTCTTGGCTTTGTGCCGAATCCTGAATTTTGTGCATCGAATGCCCTTTTTGATATCTTTGTCGAGAATGAGCAAGCTCCGGTTTTCAATCTTCCGGATACCCTTTGTTCTTTGGCTGATCCGCTCATGCTTCCTGTTTTTTCCTTGAATGGTTTTTCTGGAAAATGGGATGCAGGGGCAGCTTTTGATCCTGGTAATTTTGATGGTTTACAAACCTTAAAGTTTGTTCCGGATACAGGGCAGTGCGCTTCTACCTACATTCATACAATCTTTGTTAGAAAAGCGGTTTCACCAAGTTTTAATCCGGTAGATTCCGTTTGCGAGCTTTCTGTTCCTCTGGAATTGCCTGCTTCGTCGCAAGAAGGAGTTGAAGGCAGCTGGAGTATTGGAAGTCATTTTAATCCGGAAGGACTGGGAGGAACCAGCTCGGTTATTATCTTTTCACCTGCTGCAAATGAGTGTGCTCTGGAGGGCAGTTTGAGTATTCCGGTGATAAAAGCAATGCCAGTTACTTTTGCCCCAATTGATTCCATTTGTGAGGCCGCTCCTGCTTTCGAACTACCTCTTACTTCTTTACAGGGCGTTATTGGAAATTGGGGCGGACAAAGTCCTTTTAACCCCGCAAACTTGGGGGGCAATACAGTAGAAGTAATGTTTACCCCCGATGATGAAGCTTGTGCATTGCCGGGAATGATTGATATTCATATTTTAGAAGAAATAAACCCTGTTTTTCCGCTTGAGGATACCCTTTGCGAATCATCAACCGCTTTCAGTTTGCCTTTGGTTTCAGGGGAAGGCGTAAATGGGCATTGGTTACCGAATGAATTTTTTGATCCTTCCCAATTTAAGGATACCTTGGTAGATCTTTTTTTCCAATCCGATGCAGGGCAGTGTGCTTCCAATTTTAGTACGTCAATTTTTGTGAAAACCGAAAAACAGCTTCATTTCAATCTTACCGACTCTTTATGTTCACTGGCAAGTGTTTTTCAATTACCTGAGCAATCACTAGAGAATTATACTGTCAATTGGGATTTAGGAGATACTTTTGACCCCGCAATAGTGGGCCCGGGGCTTACTTTTCTTCATTTCACTCCGGATACCGGGCAGTGTGCTGCAGCGGGAGTAGATTCAATTTTTGTTATCGGAGCAATCGAACCTACCTTCGCAACTCCTCCGCCAATTTGTGAAACGGATGATGCGCTTTTATTACCTGAATATTCAAATGAAGGGCTCAGTGGCACCTGGGATATAGGTACCTTTTTTAATCCCAATAATTTAGGAGGTAGCATTCAGGCTTTATCATTTATTCCTGATACAAATGCATGTGCATTGAATGGAAATATGACGATTACCGTATTGGATGAGATGGAACCTACTTTCTTGCCGATAGATTCGGTTTGTGAAACGAGTGCTATATTCGATTTGCCAACTGAATCTTTGGAAGGTATTACCGGTGCGTGGCAGGGGCAAGGCACTTTTGATCCCGCAGGGCTTGGAGGAACGACGGTTGTGGTCGAATTTATCCCAGATACCACCTATTGTGCTTCAGTAGGTAATCTCGATATTTCTGTTTTAGATGAAATCGATTCCGATTTTAATTTGCCGGATACTTTATGTGAAAGTGCGCCTACTTTGACTTTGCCTATTGTTTCCAATCAGGGAGTGTATGGGAGTTGGCAACCCTTTGGCAAGCTTGATCCCGGTGCTCTGGAAGATACATTGATTACCAGAACGTTTCAGCCCCTGGCAGGGCAGTGCGCCTCTCCGGCGGGTGTTTCCGTTTTTATTAAAAAAGAAATAAGTCTTAGCTTCGAATTGCCAGATTCCATTTGTGTACTTTCAGATCCCATCGCTTTGCCTTCTGAATCATTGGAGTACATTTCAGGAAACTGGGATGTCGGCCCTGTTTTTGATCCGGGAGCCATGTTGGTAGGAGCAAACGGCCTGTTTTTCACTCCTGATACAGGCCAGTGTGCAGAATATGGAATGGATACCATCTTCGCGATCTCGGCTATTCAGCCGACCTTCTCTGCTTTACCGCCTATATGCGAAACGGCTTCAGCTATAAATTTGCCTGAAAGTTCCTTAGAGGGCGTTCCGGGGAGCTGGAATGTTGGATCCAGTTTTGACCCTGCTGGTTTGGGTGGAACGAGTCAGGCAGTGTTTTTTACTCCCGGGACGGAAAATTGTGCTTTGGAAGGTTCCCTGAATCTTACGATTTTAGAAGAATTACAGCCTTCTTTTTCTCCTATGGACTCCGTCTGTGAAACTTCCGGCCCCATAAGTTTGCCTCTCGCTTCTAGCGAAGGAATACCCGGAACATTTATCGAAGGTCCGACTTTTGATCCCGGTGATCTGGGCGGAGGGCTTTATGCTTTGAGTTTTGAGCCTGCTACCGACTGGTGTGCGGCCGGTGGCGAATTAAATATTGAAGTGATTGAAGAAGTCTTCCCTGAATTTATGCTTCCGGATACCGTTTGTGAAAGTCAGGCAGCTTTTTCACTTCCTATACTATCCCTTGAAGAAGTCGCTGGTAATTGGTACCCCGGCAATATATTCAACCCAGAAGGCTTGGGTAACGAGGAACTAAAGCTGCAGTTCGTGCCGGATGAAGGGCAATGCGCTGCTACAATTAAGGATTCTGTTTTTGTGGAAGCATTCTCTGTTCCGGTGTTTTCACTTCCCAATAATCTTTGTGAATTAGAAAGTGCTTTTGAATTACCTGAGGAATCAGACAATAATATTTATGGAAGCTGGTTTCCCGCTGGTACAATAGATCCGGGTAGTTGGGGAGGAACATCGCTATCTCTTACTTTTTATCCGGACACGGTGCTTTATTGTGCGCTACCCGCTCAAAAGACTATCTATTTTGACGAAGCCATAGTTCCGACATTCGATTCGTTGGGGCCTTATTGTGAAACGCATCCACCTGTAATATTAGATGAAGTCTCTCTTGAAGGCGTTGGTGGAAACTGGGATGATGGAAATGTATTTGAACCAGATTTATACGGAGGCATGATGGCTGAGTTGTTTTTTACCCCTGCCTCGGATGAGTGCGCGCTTTCCAATTCTATTTTTATCCAGGTAGATACCCAGGTGGTTCCTGTTTTGCCGACCTTTGATCCTATTTGCGAAAGAGCCGATTTGTTGCTTTTGCCTCCGGTTTCTGTAGATGGTTTCTCGGGGCAATGGGGAGGAGGAAGTTACTTTGATCCCACTGGTTTGGGAGGACAGGAGGCAGAGCTGGTATTTATTGCAGATAGCGCTCAATGCGCAGGTAGTAATACGTCAAACATTGCCGTTATTGCACACCCAATTGCCAATGCCGGTGCAGATACTTCATTAAATTGTTATGGTCCGGCGATTTATCTTGATGCAGGTCAGTCTACTCTGGGGCCCAACATGCAGGTTACATGGCAAGGTCCGGAAACAGATCTTGCGGAGCACTCCATTAATCCTTGGGTTAATACCGAGGGCTCTTATATTCTAGTGGTTGAAGATACCCTTCACGGATGCGTTTCCTATCCAGATACGGTTCTATTGGCTAATGAAATTGAGCAACCTGCTGTTTCTATCCAGGTTGATGATGTGCTTAATTGTTATAACGATAGTCTTTTAATCAGTGGTTTAGGTTCAGCAGAGGGAGATTCTATTTCCTACCAATGGTATTTTGAAGGAGAATCCCTTCCGGATGCCGCCAGTATCAACTATTGGGCCACTTCAGTTGGCCAATACGAATTAAGCGTCATGGACGCTTCCAATGGTTGTGAAGACATTCTGGGTATATCGGTAGAACAGGATTTCTCAAAGCCTGAATTTGAATTTAAAGTAATAGATACTCTAACTTGTGAGGTCGATACTGTAAAAATTTCTGCATGGATCGGCTCTCCGGCAGGGCATGCCATTACTCACCTCTGGCAGGGGCCTGATGCTGGCGTTGTGGCCCCCGATACGCTTTCCAGCATTTACGCTGTAAAATCGGGCTATTATAGTTTAACATTGACTGATCTTGTTTCGGGCTGTTCAATAGTGGATTCCATTCAGCTTAATGAAGATCGGATATTACCTAAAATAACTATCGATGAGCCGGAGCCTCTGGATTGTGCACGCTACGAGACCCTCTTATCGGCCGAAGAGTCGGATTTTGGGCCACCTTTTGACTGGACATGGAGTGAATCAGGACAATCCTTCAGCATTTCTGAAAAGGAGGCCGTTTATGTCAGTTCGCCCGGCATTTATACTTTAACGGTCTTGAATCGACATAACGGATGTAAGCATACCGATAGCATTGAAGTGAAATTATTAGAAAATGCCCCTGCCGATGTTATTACTGTTATTTCTCCTCCATCCTGTTTTGGAGATCAGGATGGCTCTATTAGTGTAACGAATGTAGTTGGTGGAACTGCTCCTTATTCATTTACTCTGGTAGATGGAAATGCAATGGAATACACCGGGTTAAATCAGCTTTCTGCAGGAGTTTATGAGCTATGGGTAGAAGATGCCCGGGCTTGTGTTCTTGAAATCCCTGTTGTTGTTCCGGAAAAGCCTGAAATCGGTGTTGAGCTTGGAGAGGATCTGACCATCAACCTGGGAGAATCGGCTAAATTGTTCGCTCAAATTAATTTTGATGAGGGGGAGCTAAGGACTGTTCAGTGGTCACCACAAGAGGACTTGGAATGTTCAGACTGCCTGGAGAACAGTATTGCCCCTCAAATCAATACGTATATCAATGTAGAAGTCATTGATACCAATGGGTGCGTAGCCCGTGATCAGCAGTTAATCCGGGTCGTGAATAAACGTCCTGTCTATATTCCTAATGCCTTCAGCCCGGATGGGGATGGGGTGAACGACTTACTTTACATTTTTGCCCGTAATGAGCAGGTGGTTGAGGTAGAAGCTTTCCGGATATTTGACCGCTGGGGGGAGTTGGTTTTCGAGCGCACTAACTTTGCTCCCAATGATCCGCATTTTGGGTGGAATGGGGTGCAGAGAGGGAAGTTGAGTCCGCCGGGAACGTATGTTTATTTAGCTAAAATCCGGTTTATTGACAATGAAGTTAAGTTGTTTAAAGGAGATTTAAATTTAATTCGCTAATCCTCCTCTCTTTTCTTAATGTATTGTTTATTTTAGTAAAATGTTTAACTTTGATGCAGCGATTCTCGCTTTGAAAAATAAACGCTGCTTCGCGGCGAAATTCCTTTGAGAGGGAGGCCGAAAGGGCTATTTTGCGAAGCAAAATAGCCCTTTCGGCCTCCCTCAAAAGAAAGTTTCGCTGCGAAGCAGCGTAAACTTTCTTTTGGATTTCCAAAACGAGAATTGCTAACTTTGATGACTTAAATGCATTGATAATTAGTGGATTATACCGATATGGATGCCTGTGTTTGAAACCGTAGAATTACCGGCATAATTAAAGCATTCGTACGACAAGTACTTCAACCAAAGCAATGAAAGAACGTGAACTTGCCCGGCTTTTTTTCAGGGAAGTCTATAGAATTATACAAGATAATCAATTCGTAAGTGCTAGGAAAGTTACCGCTCTTTACCAGCTATTAGGACTCGTGTTTTTGGAAGTTACCAAAGATGAACAACTTCAATTCACCACTTTATTCGCTCGAATAACTTATGCCAGCCAACGGGCCGGCTTGAGCCGTCAACAGCAATTTTACATCCATTATTTTAGAAAACAAGCCCTTCAATCAATTGAAGGGAAACTTGAATCCGAAGAGGTTTACAGGCTGGGAATTAGAGTGTTAACGGATGTGATAAAGCTTTTGTTTAAGGCGGATGTTCCGGCAGAACTTGAGGATGTGCTACCAGGAGAAGAAGTCTTTCCTCAACCCTCCAGAGAAATAGAGAGCTTCCGGGAACGCGTGCGCGTAGTCGTTACAGCCGATGACCCCGAGAAGGAGTGCCTCCTCGGAACAGATGAAGAAAAGACTGAAAAGGAAATTTGCATAAAATACAATATTCCCGATCGAAACGAGAACTTTTTTCCTACGATCAAGTCTATACGCAAAGTTTTCAGCTTTCCGGTTACGCTCAACCTCATCGATGTGGAAATCGATAAATCGGGCCTGTACTGCCCGAGAGCTATTGTTATAGAACCGGATTACCTAGTTGATGTTACGGCTGTTTCCGAGTGCTTTAATGGAAATGGGCTGTTTCTCGAAGGTTATTTATTAAAAAAGTTCTTGCCCTTTGTGAGTTCCATTCCTTTAATGGTGGGAAATATTGCCAACTTCTTCCTCGATGAACTAATGACTGATCCGGGGCAAACCTTCAAAATGCTTTTTCCAAAGGTTTTCCGGCTGAATCCCCTGGCTTTTGCTTTAATGGGGGACCGGGAAGTGCGCGAAGTGATGCAAAAAGCCCAAAAGCATTTCATTAATCTTAAGCAAATGGTGCTGGAGGGCTTTGCAAAGAAAGAAATTCAAAAGGAAGCTTGTTTTCTGGAGCCTTCTTTTTACGCTGAAGCTTATGGCCTGCAGGGCCGGCTCGACCTTTTTGAACCGAGCAATATCAAAGGCCGGTCTTCCATCGTGGAATTGAAAAGTGGGAAGCCATTTCGCCCCAATGTGTATGGTTTAAGTAATAATCATTTCACCCAAACGCTTCTCTACGACTTAATGGTGCGTTCTATTTTTGGCAAAAAAATGGAACCTGTAAATTATATTCTATACTCCGGGCAGGAGGATAATATTTTGCGTTTTGCGCCTTCCGTAAAGGCACAGCAAATGGAAGCACTGCAGGCCAGGAATTATCTGGTTGCCATGGAATGGGCATTGATCAAAGCTTTTGAACAAAGCCAGGGAGCGGATTCCTCTCTTTTGCGGAGGCTTGATCCTGCCGTTCATCCAAATGTAAAAGGCTTCTTACATCAGGGGCTCAAGCAGTTTTCGGAGGTGTATCGCCGCCTAAGTCCTTTGGAAAGAGCTTATTTCATCGCTTTTGCCAGTTTTATTGCCCGAGAGCAAAAACTAGCTAAAACGGGCGTACAAGGCCTTGATAAGATCAATGGCCTGGCTGCCCTGTGGTTGCATTCTTTTCCTGAAAAAGAACAGCAGTTCGAGATCGTCAGCCATTTAGTGGTGGCTGAAAACAGGGCAGGGGAGGAGGAACCTGTTGTTGTTTTTTCGAAAACGGAGCAAACCAATCCATTAGCTAATTTCCGGAAAGGCGATATCGCGGTTTTGTACCCGTTCAAAGAGCGCTACACTAATGTATTGCACAATCAAATTTTTAAATGTACTATACTGGAAATCACAGATGAAACCGTGAGCATCCGTTTGCGATACCGGCAGTTCAATCATTCCCTTTTTGAAAAAGAAAAATTCTGGAATATTGAGCACGATTTGCTGGATAGCAGCTTTGTGGGGATGTACCGGCAGTTGTTTGCTTTCATGTCTGCTCCTAAATCCAAAAGGGCATTGCTTTTTACTCAAAAAGCACCGGAGAAAGGGTTGGATTTCCCGCTATACGTGCCTCAAGAGCTAACAAAGGAACAGCAAAACCTTTTTAAAAAAATAATTGCCGCTAAGGACTATTTTCTGCTTTGGGGGCCGCCAGGTACCGGAAAAACGAGTATGATGCTCAAAAATATCGTCGGTTATCTTTGGCAGCATACGGAAGAAGATGTGCTGTTATTGGCCTATACCAATCGTGCAGTGGATGAAATTTGTGAAGCAATTGAAAGCTATCACCCGGACTTAAAATATGAATACATACGCATTGGCTCGAGATTTGCCTGTAATGACGCTTACCAGCATAGCTTACTGGAAGAAAAAGCCGCCGATATCAACAATCGAAAGGAACTAAAAGCGCTGATTAAAAATCATCGCATTTACGTAGCAACGGTTTCCTCCATTGGAGGTAAACAAGAGCTGCTGCAGCTCAAAAAGTTCAAACGGGTAATTATTGATGAAGCCTCTCAGATCCTGGAGCCGATGCTGGTTGGCTTACTTCCTCAATTTGAGCAGTTTATTTTGATAGGGGATCATAAGCAGCTGCCGGCAGTAGTGGTCCAAAATGAAAAGCATTCCAAAGTTCAACGCCCGGATCTAAACGCTATTGGTCTTAATGATCTTAGAGATTCCCTTTTTGAACGTTTGTTTAGAAAAGCTGAAAAGGCAGAATGGAAATGGGCCTACGGCCGTCTGAGCCATCAGGGGCGCATGCACGCTGAGATTATGGAATTTCCCAATACGCATTTTTATAAAAAGGGATTAAAGATCCTGCCAAATGAAATAAGCCTGTTTAGAAAACAAATTAAATTACTGGATTATCAGTTGCCAAAAAATGCTCACCCCATTGATCAGTCCATTGCTCAAAATAGGGTGCTGTTTATTCCTACCCCTGCAGACAATCGTCTTTCTTCCGGTAAGACCAATGCTTTTGAGGCCAATGTGGTTAAACTTCTGGTAGAGCGCTTCCGTACCATCTATAAAACCAATGGCCTCGCCATTAATGATCATTCTATCGGAATTATCACCCCTTATCGTGCTCAGATAGCTCAGATACGCAAAGTACTTCAGGAACATGATATCAATTGTAAAGGCCTGACCATTGATACCGTAGAGCGTTATCAGGGTGGGGCCAGAGATGTTATTATCCTTTCTTTATGTACCAATAGGCAGCATCAATTGGAATCCCTGGTCAATCTTTCTGATGAAGGAGTGGATCGTAAACTCAATGTGGCGCTTACCCGGGCGCGCAATCATTTAGTGCTTATTGGCAATCCGGAACTGCTTTGTGAAAATGCCCTATACAGAGATTTTATCGAGAAATATCAAATTAACGAAGCAAAACATCGTGGTTTATTTGGTTTTTAATGTATTATTTTCTATATTTGATTTGAAAATATTCCATAAAAAGAGGCTGAGAAAGGATCACTGCCTCAGGCAGTGATCCTTTCTCAGCCTCTTTTTATGGAATATCCAACATCTTATGCGTTTGCAGACTTAAGCTCCATTGAGGATGCTTCAAACAATACTCTAAAGTGAGTTTAATATTTTCCGCTTGATCCGGGCCATCCATAGGTTGCAGAAAAAAATACTCGAAATCAAGCCCCTCAAAGAGCTCTGGTTCGGCCCCTGATTGGGGAAAAACCAATTTTAGCTCCTGACCGGACCTCACTACAATCGCTGTATGTGCTTTAGGGCTCATGCAAACCCAATTTACGCCTTCCGGAACTTCTATGGTCCCATTCGTTTCAATGGCTACTTCAAAGCCTTTGGAATGAAAGGCTTTAATGAGTTGGACATCTAATTGCAACAAAGGTTCTCCGCCTGTACAAACTACTAATGGCTTGCCTTTGATTTCTCCCCGTTCTGGCCATAAAGATTGAACTTTTACAGCAAGTTCATCTGCTTCGTATTTCCCTCCATTCACACCATCTGTTCCCCAAAAATCAGTATCGCAAAATTGGCAAATCGCTTTATGCCGGTCTTCTTCCCTGCCACTCCACAAGTTACAACCCGTAAATCGACAGAAGACGGCAGGCCTGCCACTCTGGGCACCTTCGCCCTGAAGGGTATAGTAAATTTCCTTGACTTTATACATTTAAATAAAAGAATTTTCCTAGCTCAGGAACGTTTAAATAATAAATTCGACAATTTTGAGTAGGTTCTTTTGGTGCTAGGCAAGGCGCGAAACGCAGGCATAGCTGGAAGCTACGGCGAGTATTCGCAACGCGGCAAAGCACCAAAAGAAGTAGTCAAAAAGTCGAAGTTGTTTTTTAAACGTTCCTTAACACAGCGGTAGCCTCTATTTCTATCAGGTATTCACTACTGATCAGCTTACTGACTTCAACCATCGCTGTGGCAGGTTTGATTTCCCGGAAATACTCTCCATGGGCTTTTCCAATATATTCCCAATCGGCAATATTCGTTACGTAAATCCGGGTTCTAATGACATCATTCAAAGAAGCACCAGCTTCTTTTAAAGCATTTTCGATGATCTTCAAAATGTGTTTGGTTTGGGTATAGGGATCATTCAACCCCACTACCTGGCCATTTTCGGCAGCCACCGTTCCGGATACTTCGATAATGTTGCCTATTCTGACTGCTCGGGAGTAGCCTACTTTTTCCTCCCAGGGAGCTCCGCTTGAAATGTTTTGTCTATTCATAAACTTATGTTCCAGAGTACTTAATTATCAAAATTAAAATAGCTATATTAGTATTTTGTTTATCATTATAAAAAAACGTTCACGATAATCGGTGAACGGACAACGAAAGATAGCTCAAAATATTCGTTTCCCGTTATCCGTTCCCCGTTAACCGCAATATTTATGGTTTTAGTAAAAGGA
The DNA here is from genome assembly GCA_964537285.1 of uncultured Saprospiraceae bacterium. Classification (GTDB taxonomy): domain Bacteria; phylum Bacteroidota; class Bacteroidia; order Chitinophagales; family Saprospiraceae; genus CAZHZT01. The sequence goes on from CAZHZT010000006.1 coordinate 59,859, forward strand.
AATATAGTTCGTTTTAAGCGTACCGGTGACGAAGGGATAGTCACTAAAATAATGGGAGAAGGGATGGTCACTATCCGGCTAAAGTCAGACGGAATGCTCATACCTGCTTTTATTGATGATCTGGAGAAAGTAGAACCTGTTGCCCGGTCGCCGCACTACAAAGCTAAGGTGATCAAAAGGCCGCAAAAGCCAGAACCCAAAGAACCTGAACGCCCTAAACCAAAAACTCAATACCACATTCTAGATAGTAAAGGCATTCAATTGGCCTTTGATCCCATAACCAATAAAGAAGGGCAGACGCTAAAATACGATCTTTACCTTATTAACGATACTCCTTATGATGCTTTGTTTACCTTTAAATTGACCCTAGGGCATGGAGAAGATCCAATCATCGACCTTAATGGTAAAATAAACGGGACGAGCACCTTTGAATTGGGTGAAATGCTTTTCGATGAACTCAATGAACATCCTTCCATTGAGACCGAATGCTGGCAGTTGAGCACTGTTGGGCGCGGAGAACGTCTTGAACATCATTTGAAGATCAAACCCAAACAATTTTTTAAAAAAATAACCACGGCTCCCTTTCTGAATCGGACTGCTCATTTGTATATCCTTTTTCCTTCATTGGAGAAAAACAAGGAAGAAGAAACATCTGCTGAAGATTTAAAAACCTACACTCAGCGAAAAGCAGTGCTCCGCCAGGATCAGCTGGATGACCTGGAGCATTACAGCCTCTATGACCTTGAGGCCATCGCCGATTTTAAGCCGGAAATTGATCTGCACATCGAAGCCTTGGTCGAAGATCCGAAAAAAGTGGCTAAAAAAGATATTGTAAAAACGCAGTTGAGCCACTTCGAGCGATACCTCGAAAAAGCAATTGAATATGGCCTAAAAAGGGTTTTTATCATCCATGGAGTAGGAGAGGGTAAGCTCAAAAATGAAATCAGTAGCCGCCTGCTGCTTAATGAGCATGTAGAGACCTTTAGAAATGAGTATCATCCACACTATGGCTATGGCGCTACGGAAGTGATTTTTAAGTGATCCTTTCAACATATTTATTGGGAGGAACGTTGCCGAATGGCAATGATCCTCCCAATATAGAAACTACCCTTCAATAGCAGCAATACCGGGTAATTTTTTACCTTCCAAATATTTCAGCATAGCACCACCTCCGGTGGATACATAGCTGATAGAGTCAGCCAATCCCATTTGATTAACAGCGGCAACCGAATCACCGCCACCAACTAATGAGAAAGCTCCTGCTTTAGTTGCTTCTGCTACAGCTTCGGCAATGGCTTTGGTACCATTGGCAAAAGCCTCCATTTCGAAAACGCCCATAGGGCCATTCCACAAAATAGTTTTGGAGCTTTTAATTGCATTAGTAAATGCCTCGCGTGCTTTTTCACCAATGTCCAAGCCCATCCAGTTATCAGGAATGTTCGCACTTCCTACAGAATCCGTATTGGCGTTTGCATCAAAAGCGTCGGCGATAACAGAATCTTCAGGGAGCAAAATATTTACCCCTTTAGCTTTGGCGGTTTCCAAAAGCTGGTTAGCCAGGTCTATTTTATCTTCCTCTACCAGCGAATTACCGGTCTGGCCGCCTTGTGCTTTTACGAAAGTGTAGGCCATCGCACCACCGACAATTACGTTATCGGCCATTTGTACCAAGCGTTCTAACAACAAAATTTTGTCAGAAACTTTTGCACCTCCGACAATTGCCGTTAGTGGCTTTTCCGGATTATTCAGCACTTTATCCGCATTCACGATCTCGTCGCGCATGAGAAACCCGAAAGAACGATTCTCCGGAGCAAAGAACTGTGCTACGGTTGCAGTGGAAGCATGCGCCCGGTGAGCAGAACCGAAGGCATCATTTATGTAGACATCTCCAAGTTCAGATAGTGCTTTGGCAAAAGCTTCATCGCCTTTTTTCTCGCCTTTGTTAAAGCGTGTATTTTCTAGTAACAATACCTCACCAGGCTTTAATTCAGCAGCCATAGCACTCGCTTTTTCACCTACCGTTTCACTGCAAAACTGAACTTCGCGCCCTAATAAACCGGAAAGATGGTTAACTATGTGTTCTAATGTAAATTTTTCTACATCAATGCTGCCATCTTCCTTGAGTTTCTTAGTCGGCCTACCCAAGTGTGACATCAAGATGACGGAGCCTCCATTTTCCAATACATGATTGATGGTGGGGAGCGCTCCGCGGATGCGCGTATCATCGGTCACTTCATATTGTGTATTCAAAGGCACGTTAAAGTCGACACGGATGAGCACTTTTTTATTTTGAAAATCAATATTCATTTTTAAATAATTTTACACGCTAAAAACGATATACGGGGAACGGTTAACGGTTAACGGTTAACGAAAATTTAGAGTTTCCCGTTAACCGTTTAACGTTTTTCGTGATTAAAGCATATGCGCCATTTTAACGGCCATATCTGCTAAGCGAGCAGAATATCCTGCTTCATTATCGTACCAGCTGAACAATTTGAAGAACTTACCGCCATAAACGTTGGTAAGTAGAGAATCAAATACAGAAGAAGCCGGGTGGCCAACAATATCACTTGATACTAAAGGATCCGTAGCATATTCCAAAATACCTTTCAATGGACCTTCAGCAGCTGCTTTGAAGGCAGCATTTACTTCCTCTGCAGTTGTTTGCTTTTCTACCAGGCAAGATAGTTCAGTCATTGATCCTGTGATTACAGGTACTCTTAATGCCATACCATCGATTTTTCCGGCTACGGCAGGAAAAACCTTTGCTACGGCCTTGGCAGCACCGGTAGTAGTAGGAACGATGTTGAAAGCTGCTGCACGTGCGCGGCGCATATCGCTGTGAGGCGCATCCTGGATGCGCTGATCAGCAGTGTAAGCGTGGGTAGTAGTCATTGTACCTTGTACAAAGCCAAAGTTCTCGTGTACTATTTTTACTACGGGAGCAAGGCAGTTTGTTGTACAAGAGGCATTAGAGATAACGGTATGTTCTGATGTAAGTTGATCATCGTTTACGCCTAATACAAAAGTGGGTACATCGCCGCCTTTAGCAGGAGCGGAAATGATTACACGCTTACAACCCGCCTGGATATGGAAACCAGCCTTTTCTTTTGTACGGAAAACCCCAGTACATTCAAGTACTACATCTACTTCGAGATCTTTCCAGGGAAGCGCTTTGGGGTCCCGTTCTGCAAAAGCAGCCATTTTGTGGCCAGCTATTGTAATTGAATTGTCATCATGTTCAACGGTGCCGGGGAAAGTACCCTGAGCGGAATCGTATTTAAACAAGTGTGCAAGCGTTGCATTATCTGTTAGATCATTAATTGCGACTACTTCAACGTCATTGTTTTGTAACAAACTGCGAAGAGTTAAACGGCCAATACGGCCGAAACCATTGATTGCTACTTTCTTAGCCATAATTCAATATGAATTTTGTGAGTTAAAAAATATTAGGAACAAGAGTGAACTAATTTATTACAGGGCTTGTTCGTAATGTGCGCTCAAAAATAAGGGTAAAATGACAGCTTTGCTATTTTTTCTTGATGAAAAAAATTATCTAAAAAAGTTTGGAAATTACCATTAAAGTCTCTTATATTTGCATCGCTTTTGAAGGAAAGGAACATTTTAAGAAAAATTCCTTCTGAAAAGGCCCGTTCGTCTAGGGGTTAGGACGCAGGATTTTCATTCCTGAAACACGGGTTCGATTCCCGTACGGGCTGCTTTTAAAAAGTCTAATGAGTTGGTTTATAGCCACTTGTTAGGCTTTTTTCTTTTATGCATACACTTTTGCATGCAATAACATTTAACGTATGCTTCTAAAACAAATAAATCATCCCGCTTTCAGGTCTTAACCTCATGCCCTGCATCTTTACAGACTTAGTCAGTAACAGCTTTCCAAAAATTAGCTTGCATAGTTCCATCCCAGCAGTCGATGCCATGCTATACTTACACTTGCTACCTATCCGTTTTGCAGCAGGTTATTGCGCCATCGATGAAAGACAAGCTTATATTTCCTCCAACTCCTCTTTCACCTTTTTCATTTCCTCAATAGTCTGTTTATATACATCGGTATAAGCCCCTTCGTGAAGACCGCTTCCCGGTAAGCACCCTCTCCTTCGTAGTTTAATTCCGCTTTAACAGGGCGCGGAAAACCCATGATCTTGGTTAAATATCCTTTGTCTAATTCCGGTGGAATGGCCTCTACTTTAGTGACTTGCTTCCATATTTTATCTACTGGGGCATCAATGTCGATATAGGTATAGGTGTTATAAGTCTTTTGAATGGAACCAATAAACTGCTCTAAAGGAAAAATGATAAATGGCAGAATAATGAGTATAGATAAGCTAAGGTCATTCCGGTGGTTTCTCAATTTAAAATATCCGCCAATTAGATCTCCTATGGATGAGGCGATTAAGAAAACAGGTAAAATTATGAGCCAACAGATTAAACCTTCCAGAGCAAAAAAAATGGTTAAAAGAATCAAAATGCTTATAGGCACCCATGGAAAGGAAAATTGGTAAAAGCCATTTCTTACTCGTTCTATCGGAGACAACAAAATGCTTAAAACTCCAATAAAAGTCGGAATAACAAAAATAAAGCTTACCGTCATTAACTGAATCAGGCCATCAAAAGTGCTTAGGTCCGAAAGGAGCACGATGGTTAATCCATAAATTACGGGAATAGCTATTGCAATAATCGTGCTGGTAATATCTTTTTTGTTCATATTAACTAAAACTTTTCAACAAAGCCTTTCAGATCCAGTGCTATATTTATTTTTTTGTAATAACGCCATGCTTCTTCTTTGCTTCTAAATGGAGCCACCATTACTTTGTTAAGTGTCTTTTCCGACCCATGGATGCTTTCTTGTGTTACATGTAGGCTATGAAATCCACCCTCCCACAATTTTTTGAATAGGCGCTCTGCATTTTCTACAACAGAAAAAGCGCCCAGTTGGATGTAATAACCCTCAACGGTCTTAGGTAAAGGGTGATAAGCAAAGGGTGAAGAGGTTGTTGAGCTAGTACTCGCAATAGCATCGGGAACTTCAATCTCGCGGCAGCATCGTTCCCCATCTTCCTGGTAGCCTTCCGGGCAACCGATTTTCGCTAATTCTATGCTGTCCCGGTATTGGGCTGGAACTTCTACTAAGCACCACACGATACAATTTTCGGGATCATCGTCCACGCAATTTTCATCAGAACGGCGCTTGATCCATTGCTGACTGGCAGGAGCTACTTCTATTTGGTGGATTGTAGTGTCGTAGAGCGGAGAAACATACTCTTTAACCGTTTTTCTATCGGTTGCAGAAGAGTTTACCGGGAAAATAGGTTTAAAGCGCTGACTTTCTCGCTTTTCAATGTTTATAGTTGCTTCGGGAACCCCTTTACTTCTAATTATTTTAAGGGTTTCTTCCGCTTGTTCGAAGGTTTGGAATAATCCTAAACAGGCTGTTAAGGCTCCTTCCGTTTTTTTTATAAAAACGTCTCCGAAGGGTTCGAGTAATTTTAATTTCTCGAGGTGGAAGAGGGTTGTTTTTTCATCCAGTAAAATACTGTATCCCTCTAAAGGAGCTTCAATTTCTTCAAGTTGAAGGCCTTCTATCGGCTCTGAAACACCCTTTGAAATGAAAACCTCTCTATTCTCGGATACCTGAGCAGAAATAATACTAAATAAAAAGAAAATGAAAAAAAAGCTTGCGCTTAACCGCCTTGTATTCAGTGTATAATTCATATGGATTGATTGTTATACGAATTTACACAATTTATTTTATCTGCCAATACAGTAGCGATTTAAAAAGAGAGCAGAAAAGAAATTTTATTAAAATTTCTTTTCTGCTCTCTTTTTAAATCGCTACTGTGTAGTAAAACATTAACCTTTATTTTTATTATCCTCTTCCTCTTCATCATTTTCATTCTCCTCATACTCATCATGTGTCATTTCGTGGAGTTGTTTGAGGCGTTCATTGACCTTTTCGAACAGGGAATCCGGTTCAATAGAAAGCTTGCCTGAGGAAGCATCCCACTCTATTTTACCGGCTTTCATTCCGGTAAGCACTTCGATACCTTCTTCAACGGTTTTTACGGGCCAGATATGAAACTGCTTGTTCTGGACGGCTTCCACTACTTCGCCGCTCGATTGCAGGTTGATGATGTTGCTATGAGGAATAAGGACTCCCTGCTGACCTGTTAGTCCGGTGGCTTTACAAATGCCAAAAAATCCCTGAATCTTTTCGTTTACGCCACCTATAGCCTGAATTTCACCCTTTTGATTGATAGAACCTGTAACAGCAATCCCTTGCTTCACAGGTACATTGGCAAGGGCAGACAACAGGCAATAAAGCTCTGCACTGCTCGCGCTATCGCCGTCAATTTCAGAATAACTCTGTTCGAAAACAAGTTGCGCTGTTAGGCTTATGCTCTTATCCCGGCCAAAAGCTTCTTGTAGATAGCCAGAGAAAATAAGTACTGCCTTCGAATGTATATTGCCGGATAATTTCACTTCTCGTTCTATATGTAAAATACCTTCTTTTCCAACACTGATACTTGAAGTTAAGCGCACGGGATGTCCAAAAGAAAGCTCGCCGGTCTCGTAAACCAGCAGGCTGTTGATTTCGCCAATTTTTTCTCCCTGGAAATTCATAAGCAAGGTGCCTTCACGGATCATTCTAAGCCCATCTTCTTCCTCGGAAAGTAAGCGATACCGCTGTTCAGCGATTGCCTGCCCGACCTGAGCGCTGCTTATCTGTACCTGTTTTTTTTGCCCGCAATAATACGCTGCTTCTTCGATAATGGCAGTGAGGACGTTAAAGTTGGCATATAATCGATTTTGATGCTCTGCCAGATAATGAGCGTATTCAAGCAAACGACAGACGGCTTCTTTGCTTAATGTAGGAAAGGCCTTTTTTCTGCAGTGATCGTAAAAAATATTTATATAGGAATTTAAATGATCCAGATGGCTTTCGATGCTCTCATCAAAATCGACAAATACCTTGAAGTATGAATTAAAATCACTATCCCATTCTGGCCAAACGTAAAAAATACGATGGCTGCCTATCAGGATTAGTTTAATATCCAATGGGATAGGGGCGGGGAGAATGCCCGAAGAGGTAGGGCTTGGGGTATCGTTTTGCTCTTCCAGGCGGATTTCTTTCTGGAATAAAGCTCTTTTTAGGGCAGCCCAGCATTTTTCATCTTCGTAAAGTGCTTCAGCCGGGAGAATGAGGTAACCACCATTCGCTTTATGCAGGGCACCTGCCCTGATTCCGGAAAAATCTGCTGAAGCATTTTCTTTGCCTGAAGGCTTTTCTATGCACCCAAAAAGGCGGGCATAGGTCGGATAAGGTTCCCAGATAATCGGAACTCCTTGGTCGGGCTCATGAGCAACCAGTAAATTTATGTCGTACTCTTTTGAGCGCCTTCGTTTAGGGGGCCAATTTCCGGAAGGTCGATCCGTTTTATAGGATATAAACCGATTAAGGTTATTTAAAAAACGACCTCCAAGTGCTTTGAAATGATCCTGGGCACCGGGAACAGATTTATATTTATCGACCCATTCTTCTGACAGCACGTCAATAAAATCCTGAGCCAGATTTTCTTGTAGTTGCTGTATTTTTTCTTTTGACTCTCTTTCCAAGAGGCGTTTTTGCTTTGCCCATTTAGGGGTTAGTGCTTTTTCACCGATTTCCTCCTGAAGCTGGCGTTCTTTCTCCTCTATTTCTAATACGATATTTGCTCTTTTTTCAATGAATTCTTCTGTATCAAAAAGTTCCATCAGGCTCTTTTGGACATCTTCCGCAAAGACTTTGAGATCCTGCTGAAAAGCTTGACCGCTTCCAGAAGGTAGTTTGATGGCCTTGGGAGCATTTGGATTAGAAAAATTAGGAACATAGCACCAATCGGGAGGTGAGGAAAGTTTAGCTACTTCTACATCAAGGATAGCCCTGATCGCTTCCAGCTTATCTTTTACGGGATGACCTGCTACATAAAGGTGGAAATCCTTAACTTTATGATCTAAACCAAATTTCAGAGCACGCAACGCTCTTTCCTGGCCAATAAGGGCAGGCGGTATGGCTATTGGCGTTCCGTCATCATCGGGTATTTGCCCGATTCGGTATTTCTTGCAAAGATTTTCAGGGCTTAGAGAATTTATCATAGAAAAACTTCTGTTATTAGTCTTTATTCTGAAATAGTTGTTACGGCAAAAAAGGTGTCTTTTAGGTTCCACTCTGCGTTTCGTCCTCGCCTTAAGAGGCTCAGGCTATTTCGCTTCGGCCATTCCTTGATTGGAATCAAAATCCTTCTCTTTTTGCTCAAAAAACGATTTCATATTAAAGTCTATTCAAAAAATAACGTTCTTTGACAGAACAAGTCTATTGTGATATAATGACATTTCTGTTAAAGAACTGAAAATAATTGGCGAATTTCGCCAAATGTTTTTAACAATTGCGATAAAATGAAACAAAAAACGTGGAATAATTCTAAAATCGGCATCCTGGGTGGTGGTCAACTGGGGAAAATGCTGGCCCTCGCAGGAGGAAACATGCACCTAGACCTACATTTTCTGGATACCTCCAAAGATTTTCCGGCAGGACCATACACCGCTAATTTTCATGAAGGTGACTTTCGCAACTATGATGATGTGCTGGCATTTGGTCAAAAAATGGACTTGATTTCCATAGAAATAGAAAACGTCAATTCGGAAGCTTTGTTTGATCTGGAAAAAGAAGGCATCACTATTCATCCCCGACCTGAGGCATTACGCCTGATTAAAGATAAAGGACTTCAGAAGCAGGTCTTTGAGATGCATGGCTTTCCTACTGCCGATTTTGAACTTTACAATGATCAGGATGCTATTAAAACGGCTGTTCAAAAGGAGCAACTTAGCTTGCCTTTTGTTCAAAAAGCTCGCACGGAAGGCTATGACGGCCGGGGGGTGAAAGTTGTACGCGAGGCTGCCGATTTAGAACAATTGCTGGAGGGGCCATCACTGGTAGAGCATCTTGTCCCGATCAAAAAAGAGCTCTCTGTGATTGCTGCACGCAATAAAAGCGGTGAAATTCTTTGCTATCCAACCGTAGAAATGGTATTTAATTCGGTAGCCAACTTGGTAGAATATTTATTTGCTCCGGCAAAAATATCTGCGGAATTAGAACAACAAGCTGCAGAATTGGCCAAAAAAGTAATTCAGGCTTTTGATGTTTGTGGCTTACTGGCCGTTGAAATGTTTCTGGATGATGAGGATCGATTGCTGGTCAATGAGGTGGCTCCCCGCCCGCACAATAGCGGACACCATACCATTGAAAGTGCCCATACCTCACAATTCGAGCAACATCTTCGCGCAATCCTAAACTGGCCACTTGGGAGCACAGAATTACTTAACCCGGCGGTAATGGTTAATTTATTAGGCGAACCCGGCAGCACCGGGCCAGCTATATATGATGGCTTGGAAGAAGTACTGGCCATTCCCGGCGTCCATGTGCATATTTACGGCAAAACAATATCCAAACCTTTCCGTAAAATGGGGCATGTAACCATCGTAGATAAAGAGCTGGATAAAGCAATTGAAAAGGCTGAAAAAGTGAAAATGCGACTAAATGTTTACGGTTAACGGTGAACGGTGAACGGTTAAGGGGGACGGTCGATTACTAGTTCCACACAATTTATGTCAAAGAACTGAAAAAAATAAAATGGAATTACAAGTAAGCATTATTATGGGATCGGACTCGGATTTGCCGGTGATGAGGAAGGCAGCCGAAGTACTGAAAGAATTAGACATTGACTTTGAACTGACTGTTGTTTCGGCGCATCGTACGCCGGAGCGGATGTTTGAATTTGCTCAAAATGCCCATTCGCGCGGTATAAAAGTAATCATTGCCGGGGCAGGAGGAGCGGCACATTTGCCTGGAATGGTGGCTTCTATTACGCCACTTCCGGTGATTGGCGTTCCCATAAAATCCTCCAACTCCATTGATGGCTGGGATTCTGTGCTGTCTATTTTGCAAATGCCGAGTGGAGTACCCGTCGCTACCGTTGCGCTGAACGGGGCGCAGAATGCAGGGATTCTGGCAGCGCAAATCCTTGGTGCCGGCGATTTAGCTATTCAGGAGCGTATCCTGGCCTTTAAACAGCAATTGAAGGAGAAAGTGAGGCTGAAGTATGAGCGTATTGAGCGCGAGGGGTGGGAGTAGATCAGCGTTTTTATTTTAACAAAAACGTTCTTTGATAAATTGTGTGGAACTTCAAAATAATAAGCCTTGAATGCCCTTGTGGCTGAAAGGGTTATTATTTTGAAGTTCCATTTTTTCACAATTTATGTCAAAGAACTAACAAAATAAACTGGATATCAGGAAATAAGTCCAAGAAAGCCTTTTGGAGAGGAAGAAACCTTTCGATACTTTTCCCAAAATGAGTGGGAGCAAAGCAAAGAACAGCAACAAACGCTCTCATCCCCATTTGGAAAAAGGGACCAAACCCCTCCCCGAATTGTACTTACCCCAACAACCCTATTCGCTGGTCAGGCTAACGTAATATATGAAATCCGTTCTGGGTGGATCCTTCAGTCCAGCCTGCCGCCCCATCGTGATCAATTGTCCCCGTTGGTAGGTACTGTGATTCATACAATGATGTATCATATCTGCAATAAGCGTGTGTCCATCTCCGCGCGACCTGGGCCGTTTGGCTTTCAGCTCAGCGAGTGACATTGACTTCACATGATTGCTGAAATTTTCAGAAGCCTGTAACCAGCCATCCAACAGATCATCTTTACTTCCGGTAAAATCCCGGGCAGGAGAGTTATCTGAAGGTTCATCTCTCACGGTTTGCAACCATAGATACTCGGCACTCCAGATGTGTAAGACTGTTTCTTTCAGACTCGAAAAACTGGATTCGATTTCCCGGTTTAGATCCTCCTCGGAAGCTGAGCGCAACCAATCAACAAATTGCTGATTGGCCCAATGGTTGTAAGCGGAATACCGCTGCATCATTATAGTGAAATCATCTTGGGCAGGTTCAATAGAATCCATAGCTACATATATATTATTTATATTGTTCCCTATATCTACTCCGTTAATTCCTTCATTTGGCATAACCGAGACAGCTAACAACAGTTGAACGCCGAGCATGATAGATGATAACATATTTTATTTTTTGAGATTTAAATTACAGTGTATTATATAACGGCTCAAAGTTACAAAATAAAATCTGATGAAGTCTCAAATACATACTTGACGGCTTCTGCTAAAAAAATTAAACAGAAAAGGGATATCTTTGAAAGGATAAAAGGCAAACAACCTGAAAAGACTGAAAAAATTTGAGGAAGCAATAGAATTTTACATTTAGGCGTTAATCCCAAAAAAAATACCTTGTATTATAAAGGAAGAAATGACTCAATAATAACTTAGGAACGTTACAAAAATAAAAACAAATGCTCCAGAGAAAATTTGAAGAGGTTGTCCTCAATAACTACCCAGATGCGCTTGACACCCGTGATACTTCCATAAGGTATCTTGGTCTCTTGCAAAATAATCATGACATAGATATTTCCAAAATGCTCATGGCAACCAGCTTATGTTCAGATGATATCAACATCCCATCAACTTCATTCTTCAATGTCGTTTTGGGCCCCTTCTTTCTGGGCGGACTAGGTGGGTTACCCTATGCCGGAATAACCGGTTTAACCGCATTTGCACATCATATTCCGGATAATGGAACCGCTTTCATCTTTTACGGTCCGCATATTGGCGTTACCCTGGAAAATGAAGTAGGAAAAATGTATCGCCCCCGGCAAGAAAAAGCAGGTGCTTGTTGTGGAGCACTAATGCTGGCTTTAGAACGATTCAAGGATGATACGTATTCACCTGAAATAAAGAAAAATGATTACCAGCAATCTTATTTAGAAAGTTTACTTTTCCCAAGAAGAGAGGAAATTGTAAATGACGAGTCGCCGCAGAGGAAAATTACAGAATGTACCTTTGAACTTATCGATGAAATGTTACATGAATACCTCAAAGCGATAAAAAGTGAGTTTAAAGTGGATAAAATAGGTCTATTGGGGGGCATCGTAATTAACACAGATTTTGGTATTGATGATTATTTCTCCGTGAGGAATTTCGAAATTATGCGGACAAGATATTTGTGAAACCATTTCCTCAGTAGTAAGGTAAGTATACCTTCAGGCGTGATTGCCTTCACAAGCTGCCTACTCGTGGCTGTCGGCTTTTATTTTCATTTGTAGAAGCATTTTTTGCTTGGAGATCGATAGTTTATACAACTTAATTCCGAGAACTACTTATTCTCTGAACCTTCCCTGATCTTTAATACGAAAGTGGTCAAGCAGGGGTTGCTCTGCGGACACATGATCACGGATGTATTTGGGCATGCTCTATGGCTGCTGCCTGTACCTTGGACTTCCTGGAGAACCTTCTAGCAATCAAACCCTTAACTGAAACAGGGCTCAACATCTACCTTGTCCTGGCTCCGGTATGGGCAATTCTTACAGGGGAATTTCTAATGCGCATTAAAACATGAATCATCCAGAATTTTTTCGAAATATTCGGCATAATGGTTAAAACTAATTCTTTTGTTAATCCTTTTTAAATAATACAGGTGTATAAAATTTTATATTTAACCCATTATGAAGTTCAACTTGCTTAATCGTAGGAGATTTTGGAAAAAGCTTATCCTCTTTAGCATCCTATTGCCTTTGCTACTCATTGGGCTGTTAAGCTTTATCGTTTATCAAAATCAAGACGGGCTCATACAGGGGGAAATAGAAGCCCTGAATAAAACCTACGAAGGTTTAATTGTAATAGGAGATACGCACATCGCCCCCTTTAAAAACTTCCCTTATATCTCCGTAAAAATCGATAGCGTTAGGGTGTATGAATCAAAAGAGCCGGATGCTTCGCTTTTGTTAGCTGTAGCAGATATCTATGTGGGCTTTAACCTGTGGGACATCCTGGCCGGAAATTATGACGTTAAGAAATTGTTGGTAGAGGATGGTTTTTTTAATATAATTAAGCACGAGGATGGCCGTATTAATATTCAAAATGCACTAAGCAGCCCAAGTGAGAAAACCGTGGAAAGCGCACCTCTTGATATTCATTTAAAAAATATTGAACTCAAGAATCTCGACATCCACAAATTGGATGAAGGGAGTAAGCTGGATATTGAAACCTACATCTACTGGGCAAAAAGCGGGTTTAAAACCGCAAATAATCAAATGGATGCCCATATTGATACCGAGTTTGAGCTAAATATCATTCAGGACCAGGATACGAGCTTTATAAAACATAAACACTTTGAGTTCCATACGGATGTTTCGTTTGATGAATCGTCGGGCTTACTTGAAATCGCCCCATCGGGTATCAAGCTGGAAAATGGCGATTTTAAGTTTCAGGGGAGTATTGAAACGAAAAAAGATTGGACATTGGACTTGCATGTAAACGGGACCAAGCCAAACTTTGATATGCTGATCGCTTTTGCTCCGGAAGGCCTAATCCCGACCTTAGAACGCTATAACAATGCCGGGGAAATTTATTTTAATGCCGATGTAGTGGGTCCAACAGGCGATGGCCAAATGCCCTTTATCGATGTGGAATTCGGCGCGAACGAAGCCTTTTTAGAAAACGTAGATGTTCGCAAGAGAGTGGATGATCTGGGCTTTAGAGGGCACTTCACCAATGGTAAGGAGAAATCCTTCGAATCAATGGAGTTTTCTATTAAAAATTTCACCTCCAAACTAGAGCAGGGGAACTTTGTCGCTTCATTGCTCGTGACAAATTTCATTGAACCCGAGGTAGACCTACAGCTAAATACAGACTTTAACTTAGAGTTTCTTACCCAGTTTTTTAATTTATCAGCTATAGAAAATGTTTCCGGCCATGTAAAGCTCGATATGCACTTTCATGACATCATTGACCTGGAACATCCGGAGAAAACGCTTGACGCCCTAAATCAAGCCTACTACAGCGAATTAAGAATTGAAAACCTCCAGGTGGAATCCTCTGATTTAATGATCCCCATTGATCAATTGGATATGCATTTTGTTATGACGGGCAAGCGGGTTGTTTTGGATACATTCCATCTAAAAATGGGGGCTACAGACCTATCCCTGAAGGGGCATATTTCTGATCTTCCGGCCATCGTTCATCACACGGGCAATCCTGTTGAAGCAGTACTGGAAATAAGCTCAAATGTACTAGACCTTTCTGAATTGACGGGCTTTTCAAAAGGAGATAGTACCGGGATAGATGAGCGCATAGAAGATTTGCAACTGCTGTTGAAGGCCGAATCCAGCGGGCGGGCCATTACCGAATCTAAATACTTACCCGAAGGCACGTTTAGGGTGGAAAAACTGCATGCCCGGCTAAAAAACTTTGCACATAAGCTGCATGACTTTCATGCGGACATTCTCATCGATAGCAATAGCATAAAGATTGCAGACTTCAGCGGGTTCATTGATAAATCTGACCTCCATTTTAAGGGCCATATACATAACTACGGCTCTTTAATGGAAGATACCCTAGCCGGAGATGTCAAATTGAACACTCCCGTTGAAGCAGAACTGGCCATTAGCTCAAAGCTATTAGATATTGCAGCATTAACGGGCTTTACGAAAGGAGATACCACCGGGATAGATGAGCAGCTAGAAGACTTTAACGTACAAATGAAATTCAATTCTACTGCTCGTGGATTGACAAAGTATAGCTATTTGCCGGAAGGCGAGTTCTTCATTAAAGACCTCCATGCTCAACTGAAACACTATCCTCATGAGCTGCACGATTTTCACGTTGACATTCTTATTGATGAGCGAGATTTAAAAATTAAAGACTTTACCGGCTTTATTGATCAATCCGACTTTCATTTCAATGGCTATTTTCATGATTACGGTTTCTGGATGAAAGACACCCTGAATGGGGATGTGAAATTGGATATGAGCTTAAACGCTGAACGGCTAAAACTGGAAAATCTCTTTTCGTATCAAGGCGAAAACTATGTTCCCGAAGATTATCGCCACGAGGAATTTGACGATCTTAAGGTACACGTAAAAGGCGCAATGAATTATAAAGATTCCGGACTTCATTCAATAGATGTTGAGTTGGATCAATTTGATGCAAAAATGCAGGTACACCCAATGCGGTTTGAAGATTTTTCAGGGAGATTTCATTATGAAGATGAGCATCTGGTCATAGAAAAAATGCATGGTAAAATAGGCCGTAGCCTTTTCGACATCGATATGAACTATTACCTCGGGAAAGATGAATCCATTAAACTACGGGATAATCATTTTGGCTTAAAAGCAAAGTACATTGATTTTGATCAATTATTTGCCTTTAACCTAACACCACCCGGTAAATCCAAAACAACGGCCCCCCAAAGCCCAACTACCGAGGATGTGGAAGCCCACAGCACAGCATTTAATATTTACGAGCTTCCCTTTACCGATATGACCTTTGATATTGACGTGGATCATTTTATGTATCAACGCCTTGATCTGCAAGATATTCATGGTAGACTAAGAATGACCCATGATCACTACATCTACATTGATACGATGAGTTTGCGTGCTGCCGGAGGGCAATTCTTAATTTCAGGCTATTTCAACGGAAGCAATCCTGACCGGATTTACCTCAAGCCAAGCTTAAAAGTAATCCAAGCTGATATAGACCAGTTGCTCTTCAAGTACGAATACTTCGGGCAGGATGAGGTACTTTCCGATTATGTCCACGGGCAATTATCAGCAGCTATCAGCGGCAATATTCGCATGTATCCGGATATGGTACCCGACATAGATCAATCTGAAATTCACATAGATGTTGAACTGTTGAATGGAAGCCTGGAAAACTATGAGCCGGTACTTATGTTATCGGATTACATGGGCGATAAAAACTTGTCTTTGGTTCAGTTTGACACGCTTAAAAACCACATGGATATTACGAATGGAACCCTTAAGATCCCAAATATGACCATAGAATCGACTTTAGGCCATTACGAGTTATCAGGGGAGCAGTCACTGGTCGGTAAACTGGAATATTACATTCGCATTCCATGGAAAATAATTAATCAAGCCGTCCGCTATAAGCTTTTCGCTAATAAAAAAACAAAAGAGGGGGAAGTAGGGGATGATGAAATTATAGAAAAGGACCCCAATAAAAAAACACGCTATTTAAACCTTAGGGTAAAAGGCACACTAGATGATTACGACATCCAACTGTGGAAAAAAAAGAAAAAGAATGAGGATTAAAATGCAGGCAAGGGCTTGAAATTTTTTCCTTAATTAATTTATTTAAAAAGATCAGTTCTTTGACATAAATTGTGATAAAATGGAGTTTAAAAATGATAATCCCTTCAGCCACCAGGGCATTCAGATTTCATCATTTTTAAACTCCACACAATTTGTCAAAGAACGAAAAGATCAAAAACAAACATCTTATGGCAGAAAAAAAGAATAAGAACCAAGTCTTTGCATTGGCTATTGGAGTGGGAATCGGAATGATTTTATACAAGGTAATTTTTGACGTATTGTGGCCCATGTTTTTCAATTGAATTAGAATATCTGAGCCTTAAAAGCGGCTCTCATTCAACAAATTTAGCTATATTCAGCAATTGGTCAAAGAACGTGATTATTTAAATTTTGGTAGTGGGTAGAATCCGTTGATGGATTTATCTAATAAGCTTTACAACTTAAGGTTAACACTCCTCATCAACCGGTTTTACCCACTACCTAAATTTTTATCAAAATAAGTAATTCACGGAATTTGGACTACTAATCATTTAATAAAATTGAGTGATTTTTGAAAATTATTTTACCCTATTTAATGCAGTGTAACCTAATGCATGAATTTTCTACTAAGCAATCATCTTGTATCTTATTTCCGCAGCCCAATTTGTTTCTGACGACTTCCAACCGTACCTACACTCGAATTCATCCCAGTTCCTGTAAACTTAATCTATACCAGCATCGAAGTGGTTTGGGAACTGATGACTTGCTCTTGCTGCCTGCTGCAGCGTTTTTCGCCTTGCATCAAACAACAATAGCGGCGTCCTAATTTTCCCAGACCACTCCGGTTTTGGTATAGTCGAAAGCTTCTCAAAAAAAACGAAAATCCGCATAAATATGTAAAATAAGTTTGGCAAATCTTTTTTACTTTTGGGTTGAATGCTGATGTGACCAACCTTCTAAGTACGAAAAATAAAAAAATGAGTTATAATTCCACATTTTTGCTCATCCTTATGGTGATGTGCCTTCCTTATGCATTTTATGCACAGATCGGCATCAATTCCGATAATTCGGCGCCCGACCCTAGCGCTATGCTGGATGTGAAATCCACCAGCCAGGGCTTTCTGACGCCTCGAATGACCCAGGCAGAACGAAATACCATTGCCAATCCCGCCACCGGCCTTTTAATTTATCAAATGGACGATGCCCCCGGGTTTTATTACAATCAAGGAACGCCTGCGACCCCGGATTGGGTGCGCATCGGCAACGATGAAAATGAGGTCGTCTGTGATTCCCGCATCCCGATTGATTCGGTGGCGCATTTCGCCTCTTATAACGGCCGCTTCACGAGCTACCTCATCACTGAACCCGGCTCTTATTACCTCACCGGCAACATTTTATCCGCTCAAACAAATGCAATTGGCATTTACATCGATAGCGATAATGTGACCCTGGATTTGAAGGGTTTCACCCTTGCTGGAACAGGGGCAGATGTGGGTAGTGCTGATGGAATTTATATTCCTGGCACAAAATATAACATAACGATAAAGAACGGCCTGATTGATAACTGGGGAAGCGGGGAATCGATGGCCTCTCCGTAAGGAATAGTTTGTTTCAATATGTCACCGCTACGAATTGTGGTGACGAAGGTTTTATTTTGGGTAGCAATGATGTACTTATTGATTGTATTGCTTATGGAAACGGTAGAAATGGGTTCGATGTTTTACTAGCTTGTAATTTTATTCGCTGCACATCAAGTGAGAATACAGAAGATGGGTTTGCAGGGGCTGGCGGCTCGCAATTTATTAATTGCACCGCCTTTAACAATGGGAGCAAGGGCATAGATGGAAGTAATGATTCCTATGCCATCGGTTGCGTGGTTACGGATAATGTAGAAGAAGGCATTGAAATGAGTAATGATTGTTTCGTACACAAATGTACAGCTTACAACAATTTGACCCACGGCATCGAAGTGGGGTCAAGCTGCAGGGTTTCCTTTAGTATTGCCACGTTTAACAACGGAGATGGCATCCGGGTACGCGGTTTAACAGGCGTGGTGTACGCTTGTGTTTCACACGAAAATGATATGATAGGCATACATTGCTCCAGCACGACTACTTGCAGTATTGTACTGGAAGGCAATGGGGTGACCGATAACGATGTAGCAGGAATAAAAGTGTCGGGGTCTGGAGCGTTGGTAATCGGTAATCGCTGTGCAGGAAACGTTAACCCTGATTTCGATTTACATTCAGGGACCAATCATGGGCCCATCTTAAATGTAAACAATGTAACCGTATCCATTATGGCCGATATCGGGGGGAACAGCATTCCTGCAGAAACGATTAGCTTTTCTATTTTAGATCAAGGTGGTCTTCCTTTGCCTTTTATGCAATCCGGCACAAGTGCTGATTTTGTCTTCGATGTTAGTAGCTTAGGTCCCGGAACTTACATTATGCGTATTGCTTTCGATGCCCTGGCTACCGATCACACACAGCCTGGGTGTGTTGAGTCTACGGAGCGGATGTTCAATGTTCTCAATGTAGATTGTGGGAGCTTTCCCTGGGACGGGAATTGATTTGTTGAGGTGCTTATTGCAAAGTACCTGGCGGCAGAATAATTTCTTTGCAACAAACACCTCAACTTTAACCTTATTGCACCAATTGAAACTCCACTCTTCTATTCAGTTTTCTACCAGACTCATACTTATTCGTAGCAATCGGCCGGGCTTCCCCAACTCCCAGGTAAGCAATGCGGGCTTCTTGAATTCCTTTGGAAACTAAGTAACGAAAGCACGCTTTCGCTCGCTCTCTGGACAGTTTCAGGTTGAAAGTTGCATCTCCGGTGCTGTCGGTATGACCGATAATGCGAAGCTTGTACTCCGGGTATTTCTCCATAACCTTCGCCACTCTATCCAAATAAGGAAGTGAATAGCTTTTTAAACGTGCGCGCTCTAGCTCGAACTGTACATTTTTCAAGGCAATGTTAAGAATCTCTTTATCTTCTTCCGCTATCCATGTTTCGCCTTTAGAGGTCAGTGTTTCATAACTATCTGCTGGTACTACATTAGGGCGTTTACCCCCGGGGCAGCCTTCGCCATTTGTTCCGGCAACGTTCGGGCAAGGGTCTTTGCTGTCTGCTATGCCATCGTTATCGGCGTCCGGGCAACCGTTTAATTTACCATATGTTTCCGGGCATTCATCATCGAAATCAGAAATGCCATCGCGATCTTCATCCGGACAACCGCCTACAATTGGAAGCCCTGCGTGCTCCGGGCACTTATCCTCGTGATCGGCAACGCCGTCGCCATCCAGGTCGGGGCAGCCTTTCAGCATTTTCGGGCCAGCCTCTTCAGGACAATCATCCATGGCATCCGCAATGCCATCACCATCTTGATCGTTCTTAGTAATGGCTTCATTTTCAAGATCCGAGCTGCTGGCTTTTCCTAAAATGAACCAAAGTCCGATACCATGTTGCAAATTATCCTTGTTTTCTTCGAAAGAATAACGATATTCGGATTGAATATTGAAGTAAGCATTGGGGGCGAGCCTGAAGTTCAATCCAATGCCGGCTGGAGTCTGGTAATAAGCACCGCCTAAGTCAAAATCTTCTGTAACAAAACCGAAACCTCCGAAGAGATAAGGTTTGAAAAAAGCTTCAGGCTTAAAAAATTGCAAACGGGCAACGAGGTCCAGGCTTAGTGTCGTTATATTATTAAGAGACTCTTTGGGTCTGAAAAAACCCATTTTTACGGGTACACCAGCGGTTAATGGACCGCTTATGTGCCGATGATAAGCTAACTCCCACCCACCGGTAAGGTCGTCCAAGGGAGGGAGCGAGCCTTCAATTGGGGTGTGGTAGTCAATAAATGTTTTTTTTATGGCGAAGGCATTCGGATTATTAGCATTTTGACCGAATAGCATTCCGCCCGTTAAAATGAGAGCGATAAAAGGGTAAATACTCAGTTTCATAGATCGATTATTTAACGGGATTGTTAGGGGGATGTCCAAAAGAATGTCGGTTTAATTGCTTTGACCTTATCTCTTTGGGAACAACCACACTGTTTAAATAATTTTCAAATAAGATGCAGCAATTTTTTTGCCTGAGAATGGAGTGCTGAACAGGAGGTCGGAATTGATTGAAGGAACGGTATTATCGAATTAGAAAGTGTTAAAATTAGAAAAATGTACAATATTTATTTTTTTGTAGGGTTCTGTTTTGCTTTCCTGGGCTTCTTCCCTCAGTTAATCATAGCTCAAGATCGATGTGGAGCAATGGAATATCGCGCACTTCAAATAGCTCGAGATCCCTATTACCTGGATCTGGAGGAGCAGCAAAATATTATGACTGAGAACCTGCTGAAAGCCAATCCTTCTTTTCCCAGGGAACTTTTTACAATTCCTGTTGTGGTTCATGTCGTTTGGAACGAAGCGGAAGAAAATATCAGTGACAATCAGATTTTTTCTCAGATTGATGCTTTAAATACTGATTTCCAGCTGCTTAATGAAGATATTATACAACTGCCAGAGGCTTTCATTGACTTGGCTGCTGATGTTGGTATACAATTCTGCCTGGCTAACCTTGATCCTGATGGGGAACAGACCAATGGCATCACCCGTACTCAGACGGAGGAGACTTGTATTGGTAGTGCTCAAACGCCAGAGCGGAAAAAACAAATCCATTATACCGAATATGGTGGCCATGATGCCTGGGATCCTGAAAAGTATCTCAATATCTGGGTCGGTAATTTATGTGGAGTGCTCGGGCGTTCTTCTTTCCCCTTTCAGGCCGGGGAAGCGGAAGACGGTATTGTCGTTGATCCTTTCGCTTTCGGTACAGCTGGGGCGGAGCCACCTTATGATTTAGGGCGGACTGCCGTTCATGAAATCGGTCATTACCTCAATTTGTTTCATATTTGGGGCGGTAGTGATGATTTTTGCGATGATGATTTGGTTTCGGATACTCCTTTGCAGAGAGGGCCTTACTACGGTTGTCCTAATCACCCGGTGGTTTCTTGTGACTCAGAGGACCTGTTTATGAACTTCATGAATTATGTGGACGATGACTGCATGTATATGTTCACAGTAGGTCAGAAAGGTAGGATGTTGGCCGCTTTATTAGGCCCCAGGAGCTCATTGTTAAGTTCTGATGGCTGTGCTTTAATTGATAATGAAGGTTCTGCCGGAATAAATGACGACAATGTTCAATTGAATCCAAACCCATGCAATGGGTTGTTTTACTTAAGGACGGATCTTAGAAGCGATGTTCTTCTGAATATTGCTATTTTTAATCAGCAAGGGCAGTTACTCCTTGAATTTGAACGCCAGTCAAAAGAAATCAGGCCGATCCGTGTGGAGGGGTGGCCTACCGGAGCTTACATCGTAAAAGTTACTTCCGGAAAACAAAGCGTCTTTAAAAAGCTTATTTTAATAGCAAATTAATGCGATAATAGCGAAGTTTTATATCAGAAACACGAGTTATCCCGAAAACTCGGGATGACTCATGTTTGTAAAAAAATCTTTACATAGTGCTGTAAATTAGGGATTTATCTACTTTTTTCTTGATAAAAAAGTAGCAAAAAATCAAGGCTGTATTCAAT
>CAZHZT010000007.1:0-79914 GCA_964537285.1 uncultured Saprospiraceae bacterium
TTTCTGGATTCCTTATGAGCTGCCAGACTTTTTTCTCACCAATCACCTGTGGTAAGCGCTTTACTTTACGGGGCCGGGGCAGCTTGGCTACTGGCCAATCCCTGTTCAATATCTTTTCAAACAGGAATTTAAGCGCATTCATCGACTGGTTTAAAGAGGAAAACGAATAATTGTATGTCTTCACAAGATAATGGAAATAATCACACAGCTGCTCTGTGCTCCAATCCTTGGGATGCCCTCCCAAATACTTGTGGCATTTACGAAAATGACTCAGGTAGCTTTTTACCGTACTTGGACTGTAATGCCCGATCTCTAAATGCCGACGGAAAGCTTTTTCATAAGCATTCATAATACTAAGGTTTATTGATCAATAATTTAAACCTTAGTACTATACTTATTTTATTGGAAACCGGGCAGAATTAACCGCGACAGCGGTTTTAGTTCAACATCAGTTACTAATCAAATACAGTGTGCTTTAAGGATTACTTTCAAGCACACTGTATTGACATTTTACTTTACTTCTGCTGCAAGATCATACATCGACAACGCAATCCTCAAAACATCCTTAAAGGCCCCTGAGGTATTCGCCAGCACCGCAATAACTGTTTTTTCCTGAGGTAAAAACACCAAGAAGGTTGTAGCTCCTACTTGCCCACCCTCATGACCGAAAGCGTTGCCATATTTGGGATGCTCCCCGTAAAGGCCAAACCCCAATCCATAAGAAGTGCCCGGGTTTTTAATATCAGGAGCAACCAGCATGCTGCTTAAGCTGTTTTCAGAGATTAAGGAATGATTGAGAACGGCTTCTCCAAAACGTAGAATATCTGTAATGGTCGTTTGAAAACCACCGGCTGGGACGCGATTACTCAGATTGCTCTGTTTTACCTCCCTGATTTTTCCTTTTTTGTTGATGTGATAAAGTTTCGATTTGTTGGAATACGTTTCCCCAAACCGCTCAATACTAGTATTTTTCATTCCGCATTTATCCCAGATATTTTTTTGAATATATGCTTCATAGCTCATTCCGCTCACTTGCTCGATGATCAATCCCAGTACTACATAGCCATAAGAAGTGTAATGAAATTCTTCCCCGGGAGATGCCAAAAGGTCGCGATCTTTAAAAACATCCACAACTTCCTTAAGCGAAGCATATCCGGTTTTGTTTTCGCGTTCTTTGGCGTTTTTGTAACCAGATATTCCAGCTGAATGCTGCAATAAATGGCGGGTGGTAATTTCTCCTTCTGGCTTTTTAGGGTAGTCGGGGAGATATGTCTGGATAGGGGCATCCAAATCGATCAGGCCTCTCTCAACAAGTTGCATAATGCAAATGGCTGTCATGGGTTTGGCGAGGGACGCTGTGCGGGTGAGCATATCTACCTCTGCTTTTTGGTCATTCTCCTGATCGCTATAACCGGCACTGCCTGTCCAGGCAATTTGCCCATCTACTGAAAATCCGGCGGCGACACCGGCGAATTGGCCATCTGAAATGGCATCATCCAGCAGTGCCTGGGCTTTGGAGGAAATGGAGTTTTGACCGTAAATCATAGTGGATAATAATAAGAAAAGGGAAACGGGGAAATATTTTTTCATTATGCATTAGAATTTAAAATGGTTAATTTACAAGAAAACGCGATTGGAAGCTCATTAATTTGTTGTGAAAAGTTATAGAACTCCTAAAAACTTCGACAATCGGTTTTGATGGACTTATATTATCATCTTCCGAAAGTTTATATGCCCAAAGTTCCATTTTTCCACAATTTATGTCAAAGAACTAAACTTAATAAACGATGGTTACTAAAAAAGTACCTGTTTCTTCATTCCTTTTCAACAAAAAAACTATCTTTGAGAAAATTTTTCAAATCGATTCTACGTCCCTAACCGTTTCATTTTCTGTTCTTTCGGCATTACGTTACGCTCAATATTAATTAACTGAAGCAACTTACATCAATTAATTGGATGCTCTGGCCTGCCTTCAATTTGGCATATTTTTATAAAAAAATTCGTTTTTTGACAAATTGTGTGGAACTTCAAAATGATAAGCCTTGAATGCCCTTGTGGCTGAAAGGATGGTTATTTTGAAGTTCTATTTTCCACAATTTATGTCAAAGAACTAAAAAATTTAGGCTACTAAAATAAAAAAATGACTACCCATGAAAATTAAATTTCTACTCTATTTATCTACGGCATTGGTGCTGTCAAGCGCTGCGGCAGCAGTTTACTTCTCGGGATACAATATCCAGCCCCAGATGAGTACTTCTGAAAAGCAAGAAATTGCTTCTGCAGAAAGCGCCCCGCCCCCTTCTCTTGGCCCTGGGGATATTATGTTTGTGGCTTTTTTGTTTGATGGAAATGGAACGAATTCGAGTGGTGCTTGCAGCGGAGATTGTGGTGATGGTTTTGCTTTTGTTGCTCTCGAAAACATTGATATGGGTACGGTGATTTATTTCACCGAGGAAGAATATAATGGCACTCAATTCGTCCCGCCTCCAATGCCTTCGGATGATGAAGGCTCTGTTGTTTGGACGGCTACTTCTGCTGTTCCTGCAGGTACGGTAGTTACTATTACAACTAATTCGCAGTCCGAAACTTGTCCAACAACTATAGGCGCATCTACAGGTACATTAGCTTATGGGACGATGGGGAGCTTTGAATTGTCTTCTAGCAGTGAAGAAATCTATGCTTATTTAGGTTCTGAGGAGTCCCCTACTACGTGGTTAGCTGCAATGGAAACAAATGCCGGCAATACGTTTCCTACAGAATTAACTTCGCCCACCAATTTTGTTTTGGATTTTGAGACATTTGACCAAAGCGCGGACATGGGTATTTATACAGGCTCGCTTAATGGGGCTAATAAATCAGCTGTACAAACAGTCATTCTCAATATTGGAGCTAATTGGACTTTAGAAAACGGTGGTGCGAACAACACTTCCAACTGTCCAGGCCAAGAGTGCTGCGATAATGATGGCGTGAATTATCCTGCAGATATCCCCGCTGGCTTCACAGGGCTTTTGCCTTCTCTTTCCGAGGTGGGCGTAACGGTATCGCCATCATCGGTGGATGAAAATTCCGTAAATAATTTGGTGTATACTTTTACCCGTACAGCGCCTACTACCTCTGCTCTAACCATTAATTTTGATGTCACTGGAACTGCAACCTTTAGCACTGATTATACTCAATCCGGCGCAGCGAGTTTTAATGCCTCCTCAGGAACTGTAACGATACCTGCCGGCCAGCCAAATGCGACGGTTACCATTGATCCCACTGGCGATACAGATATTGAGCCGGATGAAACGATTATTCTGACCATTACTTCGAATCCTACTGTTTATACTATTGGTGCTAATAATCCGGCTACCGGAACGATTACCAATGATGATTTGCCTGAAGTAGAAGTAACGGTTAATCCAGGATCTACTCCGGAGAATGGAGCCGGGAATCTGGTCTATACTTTCACGCGTTCAGGGCCTACGACCTCAGCGCTTACGGTGGATTTCGATGTTACAGGTACGGCCCTTATAAATTCAGACTATACCACAACGGGTTTCAATGGAACTATGGGTTCTATTTCCATTCCTGCAAATATGACGATGGCTACGATTATCGTTGATCCCAGCACTGATAATATTGTCGAAAATGATGAAGAGGTGACTCTTACCATCAGTATTAACGCCAATTATACTATTGGAAGCAATAATGCTGCAACAGGAACCATTTCTAATGATGATATTCCTGGCTTCGCGGTCACTGAATCAGGAGGAATGACGATGACAGGCGAAGATGGGAGTACGGATAATTTTACAGTCGTGCTAAGTGCATTACCCGCTTCTGGAAATGTAGTGATTGATTTGACGGTAGATGCTGGATTTATGGATGAGATTTCGTTAAGTTCCACAAGCCTTACCTTTAATTCTTCTAATGGTCTAATGGCACAAACCATCACAGTTACAGGGCTAGGTGATTCTGATGCTGATGGTGACCAGATGGGCAATATCACCCTTTCTATAAATCCGGCGGCTTCTAATGACGCCTTTGATGCCCTTTCTGATCAAACCGTATCTGTCACGAATAAAGATGATGAGCCTCTTATTCAGGTAGAGGGAAATAATGTGGTCATAATGGATGGTGATAATTCCCCGATTCTCGCTGATTTTACCAATTTTGGCGTTTTTCAGGAACCGGATGCTCCGGGAATCAGAGAATTTATAATTGAAAATGTTGGAGGTAGTATTTCTACCCTTGAAATTACTAATATCACGACAACCTTATCGCCTTGTTTTAGCATTGTCAACCCGAATCCTCCAATGCTTAATATCCCTGGAGGCTCAAACGCCCCCTTACAAATTCAGTTTGATCCATCAGGCTTGGCTACGGGCTTTTATAGTGCTACGATTACGGTAACATCTAACACCAACGGCGTTCCTAACTCACCTTTTACTTTCCTGGTGCAGGCAAGTGTTTTTGATCCGAACTCCATTCCTACAATGGGGGAGTGGGCCTTCTTTTTGTTTGGGTTGGGGGTGTTTACGTTGATGATAGTTGCGTTATATAACATAAAACGGTCAACGGTCAACGGTTAACGGTTAACGGTTAACGAAATTAACGGGAATTGGACCTTCGGTCCAATTCCCGTTTCCCGTTTCCCGTTTCTTTCGTTATCTTTGACCCAAATTAACCAAAGAACAATGTCATGAGGAATCTTTCATCTTTCTCCTTTTTCCTTTTTTTTCTAATCCTTAATTTTTCACCTTTTAGCATTCATTCGCAAGAGCAGATTGATTTTTCCAAGCTTGGAAACGAGCAAACTAAAATCGCGGCCAAGCCTTCTCAGATAATGAGCATTAAACCGGCTGCTAAATTGGAATCTATAGCTGATTTGCCTCAAAACGGGTGGGATGTTTCACTGGCTTATCTGGGCTTTAAGCATGGGAGTGATGTGCCAAAAGACCAATTAGATAGTCTTAAACGACGCAAGACTTTAAAAAAGGTTCTCGATTCTAATGCGCAACTTAATCCGGAAACGGAAAACAGTAACGCACTCGTAGTGGATCCGGTAGTACAAATAGACTTTAAAGGCAATGCCCACAATGGATTAACGCCTCCGGATAACCACATTGCGATTTCTGACGAAGGTAATATCGTGAGCGTTGTCAATTCGAGTGTCGCTTTCGCTGATGAAGGTGGGGTGATTTCGCAAAGCTCTTTTAGCGATTTTTTTAGTGTCCTGGGTTTAACAGGCATCTACTTCGACCCCAGAGTCCAGTATGATCCTGTTGAAGATAAGTTTGTTATGGTTGTTCTAAATGGAAACACACCTTCGAATACCAATATTGTAATTGCCTTCTCTACCACCAGTGACCCGGCAGATAGTTGGTGGTTCTATGTTTTTGATGGTGACCCCGGAAATACTAATGCCTGGTTTGACTTTCCTTCCATGGGTTTAAGCAATTCAGAATTGTATATTTCAGGAAATTTGTTCGATCAAAATGATGTGTTTACATCCGCGCTGATCTATCAAATAGAAAAATCTAATGGCTTCACTGGAGGAACTATAGATTTTATTACCTGGCAAAACGTAACCGATGACTTTGGAGTACTTGACTTTACGGTAACGCCTATTTCTTATGGTTTTGACGGTTCTTTGACTCCTGGAATATTTTTCGTCAGTAGCGATGCCGGAGGAGGAGATGATGTAATGTTGTACTGGACTACGAATACCATTGATGAAAATCCTAGTTTAGTCGTAAATGCTATTCCTGTAGATGCTTATTCGGTAGCGGGTGACGGCCAACAGCTTGGCACCGCACAGCTCATTTCTACCAACGATTGCCGTACCTTGTCTGGTTTTTATAGCGATGATATCGTACATTATGTACACAACACCTCCTCTAATGGGTTTTCCAGAATTTATTATGGGCGGATTGAAGTGTCTACGCTTACTGCCACCAATGCACCACCTTTGGGGTTGAATGGCTTTGAATATGCTTTCCCTTCAGTAGCGCCATTTGCCACTTCCACAACCGACCCTACCGTGCTTATTGGTTTTTTACGTACCGGGGCAACTATTTACCCGGAATTCAGAGTAGCGACTTGTGATCAAAACTTTGAATGGTCACCATCTCAAATTGTTAGGGAAGGAGATGATTTTGTGGATTTCCTTACCAGTAATACAGAGCGCTGGGGAGATTATAGCGGAATCACCAAAAGGCACGATACAGGAGTAGTTGAGCTATGGGTTTCGGGCTGTTACGGAGAAAACGCCGATAATGGTTTTAGTGATGTACTCGGAACCTGGATCGCTAAAATTGGAACATCTTCTGTCCAACTACCTCCAAATGCTGATTTTGTAGCAGATCAAACCACTATTGTAGAGGGAGATCAGGTAACATTTGCTGATTTGTCTCAGAATAATCCGACTTCCTGGAGTTGGAGCTTCCAGGGCGGTGATCCTGGTACTTCTACTCAACAAAACCCCGTAGTACAATACGATGTGGCGGGGGTGTATAATGTAAGTTTAACGGCTACTAATGCAGCAGGCAGTAATATGGAAACAAAAAATTCATATATTACCGTTAATGAAGTTGTCATTGCCCCGGTAGCTGATTTTTCAGCAAATGAAACCGATATCCTGGAAGGCGATATAGTGCAATTTTCTGATCTTTCCGTCAATGATCCAACAAGTTGGAATTGGTCCTTCCCCGGGGGGACTCCAAGCTCTTCTACCGTACAGAATCCTTCTATAATCTACAATACCCCTGGAGTTTATAATGTTTCGCTTCAGGTGTCTAATCAAGCTGGAAACGATACAGAGGTGAAAACGGGCTATATAATGGTAGATGAAATAATTGCTGTTGAAGATGTACAAGGGCTTTTTAATAGTTTCCAAGTCTATCCTAATCCAACTCAGGTAGGTAAACAAGTTTTTGTGGATTTTGAGCTTAAACAAAAAATGGAACTTGATTTCTATCTGGTTGATGCTAGTGGCAAACCGGTAAAGCATTTGTTGTTCCACAGAACGAAGCAAGGTGATAACCGCTTGAGCTTTAACACTGCTTTATTATCCTCAGGAACCTATTTTTTGATCATAAAAGATAACACTCAAAAAGCCTTAAGAAATGCAAAAATTATTATTACTGATTAGTTTGTTCGCCTTTTTGCAAACTTCCCCTTGTACAAGGGATGTAGAAAAACAACAGTCGACAACAGAAATAAAAAAAGACACGATAAAAAAGCACCGGGCACCTGATCAGGAGAAAATTGATTCGATTAAAGCTGTGATAAATTCCGAAAAGAATTAATTTGTAAATGCCTGTACCAGTGAGAATCGCTTTGAAAAATAAACGCGCCTACGGCGCGATATTTTCTTTTGAGGGAGGCGGGAAGGGCTATTTTGCTTCGCAAAATAGCCCTTCCCGCCTCCCTCAAAAGAAAATATCGCCGCGAAGCGGCGTAAATCTGGTTTTGGGTTTCCAAAACGATAATTGCTGCGCCTGTCCAACAAAAAAGGCTGGAAAACTTCCAGCCTTTTTTGTTGGACAGGCATAAAAAAACCCAGCTCGAGAGACGAACCGGGCCAAAAGCAGAATACTAGTCAAGAAAGCACAGATCTTTGTTTTACATTGATTTATTGAAATTTAGCAAGTAGTAATATTTTTATTCTTAATCGTTTTCTGCTTAAATACATCATAGGAACTACCAAGAATAAATTTTGTTCAAAGATTTGTCTAAAAAATTCCACAAAAAAATAAGATTAGTAATTAAGAATAACTTATATTTGATCGTGAATACTGGAATAGGCGATCTGTATGGCCTGTTCCTATTGCGTTTCACTGCGAATGTGCCGTTACAAAACCAGGATTTTAAATTTTGCCAGGGCTTGGAATTACAGAACTTTCAAAAAAAATTGAAAGTTTATTCTGAATTTTTGAATTTGTACTTTTTTTAGTTAATTGATTTTTAGGTATTTATACTTGAAGAGGTATCTAGGAGTGTAAACTGTTTAACAATTTTAGCTTTTTTGTTGAAGATTTATTTGGAAATTATTAAACAAGTTCGTAGATTTGTTTAACGAAATGAGAGAAATACTAGTAAATAATTCAACAAAAAAATATCAGTTATGTCTACGAACGAATTTTATAGCGAATTCAATAATCTAACTTCAGTACTAAAAGTTTTTGCTTACCACTTAACGCAAAATTTTGATGATGCTCGTGACCTTTACCAGGAAACAGCATACAGAGCCATTAAAAATAAAGAGAAGTTTTCTCCGGGTACGAACTTTAAAGCTTGGTTGATGACAATTATGAAAAATATCTTTATTAATGATTACCGTAAAAAAGTGAGACACAACACATTGGTTGATACGACCGAGAATCTATATTTTATCAATTCTGGTAGCGATACCATCGAAAACGAAGGAGGGTCAAATATCATGATGCAAGAACTAATCAAAATGGTCGATTCTCTGGAAGACGGCCTCCGCATACCTTTCCTTATGCACTATCAAGGGTACAAGTATCAGGAAATTGCTGATTATTTGGATCTTCCGTTGGGTACTGTGAAAAGCCGTATTTTCTTTGCAAGAAAAGAGCTGAAAGCACAAATTGCTCAGCAATATCACGTCGACGAGGTACATAGCTTAATCAAGTAGAGGCATAAAGCTGATCGTTTTTGTTGAACGCTTCATGTTTCCTTTTTTAGGAACAACCTCAAGGGCTGTTTTCGTATGATCTTTTGTTCAAAAAGTTATACGAAAACAGTCTTTTATCTTATCTTTCCCATTCTTTTCCTTACTTTTCCTCTTTGGTGAAAAAATACTCATCTGATGAATTGCGCTCCAGCAGCAATTACAGAATAATTCTATTGCTCCCGAAGGTATTCAGGACAAGTTATGCCTACGTTTTCCGCCTCATTTAAGAAAAAGGATTCCAAAATTTTTAGCTATACTTAGAAAAGCAGGCCTAACGGCCTGCTTTAAGGGCTTCCTAAATTCATTTCTAATGAAGTCATCTACAGCCAGTAAAATTATCTATTGGGTTTAATTTTAATGATATTTTTTTTTAACTTCGTTAAACGAAATATTATTGGTAGATTTTTGTTTAAGATATTTTTTTTTTGGAATAAATTGTTAAACAAAATTAGATTGGATTAGAAATTCGTCTCCTCCCTTACAAAATAAGGGGTATTTCATTTAAAAGATTGTTTTTGGAGAGAGGCACGCGGCAGCGTGCCTCTCTCCAAAGAAAACACCCAAGAGGCTTTTCTGGTCGGTGTCTTATATCTGCTATCATTAACATTTCGCAATTATTCGCTTAACAATTTTTTGGTATAGTTTAAATGTATAATGCTTATTTTTTTGATGAGTTTTATCACCAAAAGGTTTGTTTTAAAGGGCTTACTTTTGCAAAAAGTATTGAAGTAGTACAAGGTGCCTTCTATAATGTTATTGTTAAGTCAAAAAAAGTTTAGGGAGTTCGTTTAAATATTTGTTAATTTTGTTTTTTGGTTATTTTTGTTGAAAAGTTCATTGCAATAGCGATGATCAAAAGTTAAATCCAACTTCTATGAGTTTAAATCTACTACTTAAGCACTTATTAGTGTTTGGCTTCTTCCTGTTCGCAGGTAGTGTGTGGAGTCAGACGGTCATCACCGGTTCAGTGGTGGATGATCGTACAAATGAGCCGCTTATCTACGCCAATATTGAAGTGGTTGGCACAGATGCCGGTGGTTTTACCGATCTTGATGGTACTTTCTCTTTGGAGGTTCCTGAAGGGGCCACTCAAATTATGGTTACCTACGCCGGTTATGCCGATCAAACCATTGATCTCGATGGGCAAACCAACTTTGAAATCCGTATGAGTTCCGGGAAAATCCTCGATGATGTTATCGTGATCGGGTATTCAACACAGAAAAAATCGGATAAAACGGGGGCCGTTTCGCACGTGAATGCCGAAGAACTGAACCAGGGGCGCCTTTCTGACCCGATTCAGGCATTGCAGGGTAAAGCCGCCGGGGTGAATATTTCGAAAAAAGGAGGGGATCCCAATGCAGGCTTTGCGATAAATATCCGCGGGGCAGCTTCGTTTACCGCCGGGAACCAACCTCTTTTTGTAGTGGATGGTGTGCAAAATGTTGATCCCACTACGATCAATCCGGATGATATTGAGTCGTACAACGTTCTAAAAGATGCTTCTTCTACAGCTATCTTTGGTTCGAGAGGGGCAAACGGTGTGGTGATTATTACTACTAAAGGTTCAAAATTTGCCAACCAAACTGCCACAACAAGTACTGTAGAATATGGTGGGTTTATTTCCGTTGATGAAGTTGCTAATCGCCTTGACTTTCTGGATGGCGATCAAGTGCGCGAATTCGCTGATCGTACGGGGCGTACCTTCATAGATAACGGAGCAAATACGGATTGGCAAGATGAAATTTACCGTACTGGAATTTCACATAATCATACAATTGCATTTTCGGGTAATTCCCCTCGCGGAGGTTATCGGGCTTCTGTCTCAGCTAATGAATTGGAAGGTGTACTGGAAGGTTCCGGCCGTTCCCGTTATATTGGCCGTTTGAACCTCACTCAGAAAAGTTTAAAGGGCCGCCTTACGCTAAGTGCTCGTATTTCTGGTACTATTGAAGAGAATGATTTTGTAACTTATGGTGGAGGGATCGATCCTAAGAACGTGATTTATCAGGCCTTCAGAAGAAGTCCAACGGATCCGGTTTACGATGAGAATGGAGAATTTTTTGAAACGGATCGTTCCTTTCAGTACTTCAATCCCGTTGCTATTATCAACGACATTCAAAATGAACGCTTAGCAAAGCGCTTGCTTGGTAACTTTAGAGCCGATCTGGAAGTGATCGACGGGCTTGTGGCTTCTGTAAACTTAGGTTATATCCGTAATGACGATGAGTCTTTTTATTTTGAACCAAGTTTCACCCCTTCCAATCAAACGGACGGTTTCGGAAGACGCTCATACAATAACTTTCAGCAAACATTGATCGAAACAACCCTTAGTTATACCAAAAACCTTAAAGGCGGCCACTTTTTAAATGTTCTTGGAGGTCATTCCTACCAGAAAGAACTTTATGATGGCTTTTCAGCTCAAGGTAAAGATGCTGCTTCTGATTTTGTTACTTCTAATAACTTAAGTACGCTGCAATTGCTGGAACCTGGAAGCATCAGTTCTTATGCCGGTGAAAATCTGCTAGCTTCTTTATTCGGTAGCGTTATCTACGACTTTGAAAAGAAATACTTTGCCAAAGTTACTGTTCGTCGTGATGGCTCTTCTAAGTTTGGTGAAAATAATGAATGGGGCTTTTTCCCTTCTGCCTCGCTAGGGTGGGATATTGCTAAAGAGGATTTTTTCAATAGTGACGGGCCTCTTTCCAGGTTGAAATTGCGTGCCAGCTTTGGGATCTCCGGGAATCAGAATATTCCGTCAAATATCGATGCAATCTTGCGTACAAATTCCGGAACCAAACCAAACCCTGAAACAGGTGAGCCCGTAGTGGTTTTTACCAGAGAAGGTGACTTGAACAATAACCCTGATCTTAAATGGGAGGAAAACAAAGAGTGGAACTTCGGTGTGGATTTCGGTTTCTTCAATGACCGGATCTCTGGTTCGGTAGAATATTACAGAAAACAAACCAATGACTTGATCTTCCGTTACGAAGTACCTAAGCCACCTAATCGTGGTCGTTTCCAATATGGCAATGCTGGTGTGATCGAAAATAACGGGGTGGAAGTAAACCTTCAGTCATTTGTAGTGACCAATGAAAAATTAAATTGGAAGACGATCTTGACTTTCTCTGCTAACCAGCAGAAAGTGAAAAGCTTGTCCAATGATCAATTTACCCTGGATGAGCAATTCGTGTTGTTCGTAAGCGGTAGAGGTCTTGTTGGTGGAGATAATTTTACTCAGGTCATCCGTCCTGGTCTCGAGTTGGGTACATTCTACCTTCCTGAATATGCTGGCTTGTCTGATGATGGAAAATTCCTGTTTTTTACCGCAGCCGGAGGGGTTACACGGGATGTGACACAGGCTGAACGTAGAGTGGTAGGAAGTGCGCAGCCTGATTTTATTCTGGGTTGGTCCAATTTCTTTAATATCGGTAAAAACTTCGATGCGAGTATTGCTATTCGAGGAGTTTTCGGGCATGATATCATGAACTCTACTCGCCTGGTGTTCAGTAACCCTTCGGAATTGCCTACGCTTAATACCTTGGAAGAAGCTCTGGATGAATTTGACAGAGGGCTTACGAGTGGGCCAACATTGAGT
The DNA here is from genome assembly GCA_964537285.1 of uncultured Saprospiraceae bacterium. GTDB lineage: Bacteria > Bacteroidota > Bacteroidia > Chitinophagales > Saprospiraceae > CAZHZT01. Next base: position 12,282 of record CAZHZT010000007.1, read on the forward strand.
GATTATTATCTTGAAGATGCTTCCTTTGTTAAGCTTGATAACGTCGCTATTGGATACACTTTCAATAATTTAAAGTCAGAATACATTAAGAAACTCAGAATTTACTTGTCTGGAACAAATCTTTTGGTCATTACTGAATATTCCGGTCTTGATCCGGAAGTGAGCTTTGGTGGTACGGAATTCGGTTTAGATCAATATGATGTATATCCTAAGACAAGAAGTTTCACATTTGGTCTTAATGCAACATTTTAATACTTAACCCAAGTTGCGAGGATGAGAGAATAAGAGTTCTTTTGAAAGAAACCTTTGATTTTACATCAAAAGAGCGACACACGCACACTCTTTTTCAAATGAATTGCAACTTGCATTATTTAAAAGAAATGAAAAAACTAAAATTACTAATAATTCCATTTTTCGCTTTGTTCATGTTCTCCTGTACAAATCTGGATGAACAAATTCTGGACAAAATTCCGGAGGAACTATTTCCGGAAAATGAGGAGCAGGCAGCGGCTATCCTCGTACCTACTTATGCAGAATTGGGTGACCTTGTTGATGACGCAGGTTGGTGGTTCTGGATGCAGGAAGTTCCTAGTGATGAAGTAGTATTCCCTGTTCGCTGGACAGACTGGGAGGACGGAGGTAAATGGCGTGTACTTCACCAACACATGTGGGATAATAATACGGACGGTGTAAACAGTATGTGGTCGCATATGTATGATGGAGTAGTGGAAGCCAACCTGGCTATTGATGAACTTTCTTCAGGTACTCCGAGTGAAGGTGCTCTGGCTTCTATTGCAAAGTTAAAAACTCTTAGGGCTTTTTATTACTACCTGCTCATCGATAACTACGGGGATGTTCCATATGTGACTTCATTTTTTAACGCCCCCGCACAACCTTTCAAAGAATCTCGCCGGGTAATTTTTGAAGCGCTTATTCAGGAATTGGAAGAAAGCCTACAGTATTTGCCGAATGTTCCACCGAATAATTTTGCTGTAGGTAAAGGAATGGCTTTTGCGATTTTAGCTAAACTGTATCTGAATGCTGAAATCTATTCAGGAACAGCCATGTGGAGTAAGGCTGAGCAATATTGTGATAGTATCATTGATATGGGGATTTATGTTTTGGATTCCGATCCACATGGGCCGTTTAAATCAAATAATGATAATAACCAAGAAAATATTTTCACCATTCCATTTGATGAGATTAACCTGCAAGGTTTCCGTTTGCATATGAGAACGCTGCATTATCAGCACAACCTGACTTATGATATGCCCGTCGGCCCCTGGAATGGCTTTGGCGCAGTAGAAGACCATTATAATACATTTAGTGATGATGATTTGAGAAAAGATGCTTTCATTGTTGGGCAGCAATTTGCCAGTAATGGTGAGCCTTTATTTGATGAAACCGCAGAGTCGGATGTAATTATTGACCCATTTATCCCTGCTTTGGAGATGGACGGGTCGAATTCATTTGTGGAAATCCGTTTGTCCGCGGCGAGGGTTGGGAAATATGAAATTCCAATGGGAGCAATGGAAAACTTGAGCAATGACTTTCCTGTATTCCGCTATGCTGATATCCTTCTAATGAAAGCAGAATGCCAGATCCGTCAAGGAGGTAACGGTGATTCCTGGGTTAGCCAAATTCGCGAAAGAGCGGGATTAGCCCCCTGGTCAGGCACTACGCTTGAAATGCTTCTTGAGGAGCGTGGAAGAGAATTGTTCTGTGAGGGGCACCGCCGCCAGGATTTGATCCGGTTCGGTGAATATAATAAAGAATGGTGGGAAAAAGCTCCTTCTACATCTGATCGGAATACATTCCCGATCCCGCAATGGGCTATTGATGCGAATCCTAATTTAGGGTTGTAAGGATCTGGAAAAAGAATTTTTATAAAGTTGTGCCGGTAAGGGCAGTAAATTCATAAAAATTCTTTCTCCCTTTGACTTAACGCAGCATTTTGACCATTAAAATCGTTTAGTGGTTACTTTGTGAAAATATCTTTTTTAACTAAGTATTAATTGAGAGTTATTTTTTATTTAAATATTTTTTTTTGTTCAACCAATTTTAATTTAACTAGGTTATGAAAAACTTTATATTTCAAACAACAAGATGGGCTTCTTTAGTCCTGGTTCTTTTCGCTGTAGCAGCAATCACTGGATGTAGTGATGATGAAGAAACAACGACTACACCTACTGAGTTAGTAGAAGATGGTTTCTACATCTCCGGTGATGCGACTTTCTTCTCTGGTTTTGATATTCAGGGAACATTGTCTTCAACTAAAAACGAAGTACTTCAAGAAGAACGTTCAGAGTTATTGGAAGCTTTCGTTGCCCTTAACGGTACAGGTGGTTTCAATATCATCCAGGTAGCGGGTACTGCAAGAACTACATGGGGGCCGGGTGCTGACTTCGCCGATGTTACTGAAGGTACTACTGATGAACCTAAAGTGACTTTCCAGCGTGGTTCTTTGGCTGAAACTTCTGATCAATTCACTGTTCCTGGCCAAGGCCTTTATCATGTAATTATTGATACTGAAGTAGGAAAAGTAGTTATCGTTCCTGTAGAATACTGGGGTATCATTGGTGGTGCTACACCAAATGGTTGGTCTGGTGATACAAGATTGGAGTCGACTGGTTTCAGCGAAACTTCTATCACTTTCCAGGCTACTGAAATTCCTTTAACTATCGGTGATTACAAATTCCGTCACTCTGGTGGATGGAAAGTAGAAATCGATACAACTTATGATCTTGGTAATGGCGATAAAGGTATCAAAGCAAATACAAACTTCGGTGGCTCTATCGATGCGCTTGAAGAAGGTGGTGACAATATCTCTCTTTCTGAAAGTGGCTTCTACACCATTACAATGACTTGGACTTTAGGCGCTGGTTATACGGCTACTCTTGATAAAACAGGTGACCTTCCTTCTAAAGACTGGTCTGGTATCGAATTGGGCTTAGTGGGTGATGGTTTGATGAATGGTGGTTCACCGCACAATTGGAATGAAACAATCCTTTTGAATACGCCTTCTGCGAGTGGTGCGGTTTATACTTATTCTTTCCCTGATGTTCAGGTTAGAACCGCTGGTGGCGGGTTCAAAATCCGTGAAGGCCAAACTTGGGATAACACTATCCTTGGTTTCAATGAAGTGACTATGGCTGGCGACGGCGCTGCTGAATTTGAAACCAATGGCGATGGTAACTTCGTTCCAACTGTAGATATGGCTACTTATGACATTGAGTTGGTCATTGATGCTCAGACGGAAGTGTTTACTTTTACCGTGACTAAGAAGTAAATTTTAGTTCTCAACGGATACAACAGTATCCATAAAAAAAACCTTGCGGCCTGCAGGCCGCAAGGTTTTTTTCGTTCTTTGACAAATTGTGTGGAACTTCAAAATGATAAGCCTTGAATGCTCTTGTGGCTGAAGGGATTATCATTTTGAAGTTCCATTTTTTCACAATTTATGTCAAAGAACTGTTTTTTTATGAATACTGTTGTAATAAACGTACAAATCTCCATGCATCCTCAAACGAGTTGTAAAAGGGAACTGGTGCGATTCGAATTACATTAGGTTCTCTCCAGTCTACGATTACACCATTTTCCGACAAATAGTCGAACAACTCTTTGCCGTTGCCGTGCGTCAATATAGATAATTGGCATCCACGTGCCCTTTCTTCTTGTGGGGTTATGATTTCAAATGAATGCTCAAATGAATTTAATAAGTACTCCATGTAACCAGTTAGTTTCAGGCTTTTCACACGTAACTTATCCATCCCTACTTCAGCAAACATATCCAGGCTTACTTTGTGTGCCGCAAAACTTAGGATAGGCACATTACTTAACTGCCAGCCTGCGGCTCCTTTCATCGGAATAAAACCCTTTTCCATCAAAAAACGACTTGCTTCATCATGGCCCCACCAACCTGCAAATCTTGGCAGTTCCAGGTTTTGGCTGTGGCGTTCATGCACAAATGCTCCACTAGGCCCTCCGGGCCCGGCATTGAGGTATTTATAACTACACCAAACGGCAAAATCCGGGCCCCAATCGTGCAGTTTCATAGGCATGTTTCCCGCAGCATGGGCTAGGTCAAAACCTACGAAGGCACCAGCTTTATGCCCTGCTTTGGTAATGGCTTCCAGGTCAAAAAACTGCCCGGTATAATAATTGACTCCGGCGAATAGCACAAGGGCTATTTCATCCCCATTTTGTTCAATAGTAGAAATGATATCTTCTGTTCTGAGCGTATGCTCTCCTTCTCTGGGGCTGATCTCAATAATCGCTTCTTCAGGAGTATATCCATGAAATTTGACCTGACTTTCTACGGCGTATTGGTCTGAAGGAAATGCACCTGCCTCCATGACGATTTTTATTCGTTTTCCTTTGGGTTGATAGAAGGAAACCATCATTAAATGGAGGTTGGTGGTCAGCGTATTCATCACAACAATCTCTTCTTCCTTTGCACCTACTACCAGCGCAGATTGTTTGTTGAGGAATTTGTGATAGTACATCCAGGGCATTTTACCCTGGAAATGGCCCTCTACGGCATGGGTTTTCCAGTGTTCCAGTTCGTAATCAAGAGCTGCTTTGACGCCCTTGGGCTGTAAGCCTAGTGAATTGCCACAGAAATAGATCACATTTTGGTCATTGTGTTGAGGAAAGTAGAACTGATTCCGGTAGGAGCGGAGTTCGTCTTGCTGATCGAGCGATTGGGCGTAGTCGAGCGTAGGCTGGAAATTCATGTGTTTTTTTATGGCAAATATAATATTCTAAATTCCTTTTTATTATAAAACTTGTATTCGCGTTAAGTCAGTTAATGACGAAGACTTCAGCCTTCGTCAAACGAAGGAATAACAATCAGATTGGGCTTTCAGCCCTTTTGTTATTAATGGGCTAAAGCCCCGATAAATCTTAATACTACACCTGGCGCTGAAGCGCCAGGCAAAGAAAAAGCTTAAGTTGACGACATTGAGGCCAAACCTTCCCTTAATTTGCGATCATCAGCGTAATCAGTGATCAAACCCAATAAGCAGGTTGAAAATAACAAAAGATGACCGAATAGTCCGCTTGTTATTGGCTTACAAGACTAAAATCTTCAACACTCGATTTATATTCTTTAGTCGAACTTCTACAAAATAAACTCCGTTTGTCAATCCACTCAAATCAATTGGAATTCGATCTCCGTTGGGTTGCGCCTTTTCCCGTAATGAACGCATCAATTGTCCTTGTGTATTACTGATCATAATCTTGAGGTCCTCAGCCTTTTGAGTCCTTAAGCTTAAATAGGTTAATCTACTTGCAGGGTTAGGAAAAATAGATAATTCCATCTCTTCCAGAGGTTGCTCGGTTGAAATTACAAGTGCGCAAGTGTCTATATGCTCGACCAAAGACCGGTACTTTGGCGCATCGTCATAAGGAGGAAAAGCATAAAACTGACTTGTCAAGGCACCAAAGCTTCCCCAACGAGCAGCGGCCGGATCTTCGAGGTCAATGGGCGCAATAAAGGAAAAATGCATCAGAAGCATTTCTTGGTTACTGAGCTGGGCAATGGTATCCATCCATTCATTGTATAGGTCATACATTTCAGGTATAACTTGTGCTTCAAGCAAAGCCAGGTTGTAAGGCTGAATTGTTCCCCAGGGCTCAGGAGTGAAGTGCTGCCCGGCCTCATAAAAAAGCAATTGCTTGTTATTGTCGCTGGCTAGAGAAGCGTGTTGATTCCAGGAAGTCATTAAGTAGTTTGCCGGATCAAAGGAGAATTCCCTTGCGGAGTTTATTACATCTACTCCTGTAGCAGTATTCCCCAGAGGGGCGATTACATCCGGATCATAAGAGAAATAAGCAGAAGGAGAGATGGCGTCAATAAGATTATCCTGTCCTTCGGCTTCGATTTGGGCATAGATACGGTCACAGATATCGAACCAACCATTTTGGCAGGCTAAAACGCGTACCAGCCGATCACTTTGACCGTCAAATACATCCGTCCAAATTTGCAATACGTCGGCTATTTTGGGGCCCAGGCGCTCTGGCCAGAGGAGGTTTTGATTTAAGGAATCGTGACAATATTGAGTTTGTGCAAAAAGCCAGTTCCAGATTTCGTTGGAATATTCTACATGAATCTTTAAATCTTCGTCAAGATTATCTCTAAAAAGAGTGGCCATTTGGGTAATATAGTCTTCGGATGCCAAATGAGGAACACAGATCCAGGCATCTGCCTTTTTCTGGTTGCATAATTCTATCCACCATTCGTAGGGAACACCACTGCGACTGGTATACGTATAAAAATCGGGTTGAGTGCGGTCAGACCAGTGGCGCATTTCCGAGTTATTGGTAAGTCCCCAATCCATAAATCGTAAAGCCTGAAAGGGTTCTAATTTGTCAATCCATTCTTGTGTCCACGGATTGCTCTCATAAGTACTTTCTGTACCTGGCAACAGGATCCGGATATTGTGAATGTGGTTTCCGGCCTGTGATTCAAGGATTTCCAGCGTCATTATATTATCAACGCCAGGTGTGACCGTAAACTCAATTCGTCCGGCTTCCTGACTAGTGATAGTGGCATCGCCCCAAAAATCAATGACGCCTTCCCCGTCGTAAAGGGCTACATAAGTACCTCCGGGTAGTTCGGCGGTATTGGCCCAAACGGTCCGAACTGCCTGTAATGTCTCCGTTCCGGGAACTTCATAAGGCAATTCAAGGGGGTAGCCCTGTTCATCTTGTGGAATTTGATCAAGAACGCCGGTATCCCAATCATTCTGACCGCCAGCCACCCAAATATGGTTAAAAGTTATCCAGGTTCGGGAGTATTTCATAATATCCACAAAAGGGTATTCGGATCCCCAGTCTACAGGGCCGGCAAGGTTGGTCCCTACCTTTAAATGGCAGTTGTTATTGTCTTGAGCCTGAAGGCTTAAGCAGAAAAATAAAATCGGTAATAGGTAAAGGTTCTTCATGATTGTGCAATTGAATTGGGTAAATTGTATTTTTAAAATAACGATTTAGTAGTGGAAATCCTATAGGTTATTATGAAAAACTGATGTCCGAGAGAAAAAATTGACAACATTGTACAATGTATGATCAATAAAAACACTAATCTTACAGTAAAATGTGTAGGGAGTAAATCTTTGTTTCTTTAGGGCTAAAAATCTCACCACGGCGAACAAAAAGAAAATTTGCAAAGTAAGGGGCGCACATTTTCACCACCGCTAAAAAATTTCAAAAAAGACTCCTCAAAAAAGAAAATCTCCTGCCAGTTGCGACGAACATACTTATGAGACAGCCTCTTTTTTATTTCAATTTTAACACAAATTTAGCTTTAAATCCCCTTCCTTATCCGTTACTAAAATGAACCTTTTTCCCTAATCAAAGCAAAGCACTATGTTAATTGCCAATTGTGCTACCGGAACCATAGATCCCTATATACCTTCGGCAAACATGCCCTGGAACCGACAGCGAGTCATTCACCTTTTTCGCCGATTGGGGTTCGGAGCCTCCCCTCAAGAGGTAGACGCCGCGCTCAATCAGGATCCGCTTGACTTAATCGATCAAATTATTGACAACTCACCGGCCCTCAATCCCATTCCTGAACCTGAATGGGCCTATTGGAACCTGGATCAGTACACCGACTTCACAGCTCAATCTGAAACGCAAATTATTGAATGGGGAATTTTGTGGTTGAGAGATATGCTGGATAACGGTTTGCGCGGGAAACTTGCCTTGTTTTGGCATAATCATTTTGTAACCAAATCGGAGGAATATCAGTGCCCTTCATACTTGTTCCAGTATTATCGTTTGCCGGAAACTTATGCCTTAGGCAATTTCAAAGATTTCATTCATGATATGGGCATTACGCCTGCCATGCTGCTTTTTTTAAATGGTTTCCAGAACACCAAATTCGATCCCAACGAAAACTATGCAAGAGAACTTTACGAATTGTTTTCACTTGGTGTAGACAATAACTACACGCAGGAAGATATTGAAGAAACCTCAAGAGCCCTCACTGGTTGGAATAATTTTACCAGTGGCTTATGTGGGGCTATTGAATTCTTACCGGCTACTTTTGATGATGGAGTTAAAACTATATTTGGCCAGACCGGCAACTGGGGCTACGATGATGTGATCAATATCCTTTTTGATCAACGTTCAGATGAAATTGCTGCCTTTATTTGTGAGAAACTCTATAAATTTTTTGTAAGCCCGGAAGTGGCAGAAGATATCATCACTGAAATGGCGACTACCTTCAAAGATAGTAACTTCAATATTGAACCCGTATTGCGCCAGCTTTTTAAGAGCGAGCACTTCTTTGATGAGGCCAATATGAATGTAGTCATTAAAAGCCCGCTGCATTTAGAGCTTTCCCTTTTGAAAGAATTAAACTTACCTTATGACAATGATGACCGTTTGTCGGAAGTCCTTATCTTTTCCTTTCTTTTAGGCCAACAGCTATTCAGCCCTGTAAATGTAGCAGGATGGCCAGAAAACAGAAGCTGGCTGGATACAGATCGACTGACCGGGCGCTGGCAGGCCATCACTTTCCAGGTGTTTACTGTGTTTGAGCAGCAACCTGAACTTCTAACGGCTTTTGCAGTGACCTTAGCTGGCTCACCTGCCGTGACCGATCCGGCTTTTGTAACGCAAGTGATTGTAGACCAGTTACTTCCTGCAGGGTTTCAGACTTTAGATGAATACGATCAGGCAACGACAGTTTTCAAAGCGGATATTCCTGAAAACTATTACAACCAGGGCCTATGGAATCTGGATTGGGAAACTGTCCCGTATCAGGTACTTCTTTTAATGCTTCATTTAGTACGTCAACCAGAATGGCAAATGACTTAAATGTAATTGCAGACCCTCTAAATTCTTTAAAATTTAAATCTTATGTGTAACGATCACAATAAACATCAACATAAATTGCGTCATGGAAGTGCTCTGGAGCATGGCGAAGCTCACAAAAGAGATCATAACCGCTGGAGCCGCCGCTCTTTTCTGAAAAGCATGGGTATTGCAGGAGGAGCGGGCATGATGCTCGGAAATCTTTCCATTACTTCGTCAATGGCTAATCTGCTTAGTTTTATGCTCAATAGCGGCATTGAGGATCGGATTCTGGTATTGATTCGCCTGAATGGCGGAAACGATGGGCTAAATACCACTATTCCGCTTTACCAGTATGATACCTATATGAACCTTCGCCCTACGATAGGAATTGCGCAAAACCAGATTACCAACTTGAACGATGATTTTGGAATTCCTGAAGAACTCTTACCGCTTTACCCGTTCTGGCAAGAAGGTAAAATGAAAATTATTAATAGCGTAGGTTATCCCGATCAGAATTTATCCCATTTCCGTTCTTCCGACATCTGGGGTTCCTCCAGTGATTCCAATGAGGTGATCAACTCTGGTTGGCTAGGTCGTTTTATTATGAATAAATACCCTGATTATTTGACCAATCCACCTGAAATTCCGCCTGCCATACAGATTGGAAACGTTGGCGATATTGTTTTTAATGATGAAACAGGCCTGGATTTAGCCGTTTCTGTCACCGATCCGGAGCAATTGGGGCAAATTGCTCAAAATGGCGAGCTTTATAGTCTCTCTGATTTGCCCGATTGTTATTTTGGTGATCAATTGGGCTTTATCAGAGCGGTTACCAATACCACTTTCATCTATGCGGATGCCATAAAAACAGCTTATGATAATGGTGGGGATCCTGATGCCGACTACACAACTGATTTAGGAGAAAAACTGGCAATGGTCGCTCGCCTTATCAAAGGAAACCTTGGAACAAAACTCTATATGGTGGATATTGTGGGCTTTGATACCCACGCTGAGCAAAATAACCTGCATCCTTACTTGCTTTCTTCTTTAGCATCGGCCATCAAGAACTTTTACGATGATCTGGCAAGTGAAAACCGGGATAAGGAAGTACTTACACTAACGTTCTCCGAATTCGGTCGCCGTATTGAAGAAAATGCTTCATGGGGGACGGATCACGGAGCTGCCGCCCCAATGCTGGTGTTCGGAGAAGGTCTGAATGGGAATGGTTTCCTTGGTGCCAATCCCGACCTCCAAAATGTTGATGACATTGGTAATCTCATTTTTGATATTGATTTCCGCCAGGTTTATGCTTCTGTACTTGAAAATTGGCTATGCATTGAGCCTGAAACAGTGGATGGTATATTGGGCGATTACTTTGAGCGCTTGGATCTTGGGTTGGATTGCGTGGTTTCTTCCACTTCTCCGTATACGCTTAAAACCAGATTCAAACATGAAGCACGTTATTTAACTACCGGTCAAATAGCTATTCATTATCAACTTCCTCAAGCAGCCAATGTGGAAGTCCAGATTTTTGATATACTTGGCCAGCCCGTGGAAACGCTTTTCCGTGGATATCAGTTACCGGGAGAATACCAGCAAATGTTCTCACCCGGCATGCGTCGACTAGCAAATGGGTATTATGTGTATCATATCAATGTAGGAGGGGAGTCGTTTAGCAATCCGGTGAGAGTAGTGGAGTAAAATAAGTGCAAACAACCAATGCCCAAAGGGGGCGCTGCCAGAGGCAGCGCCCCCTTTGGGCATTGGTTGTTTGCATTCACTTCAGAATCATTAACCCACATTTCAGTTTCAAAATCCTACACTTCAGTTACTCAAACTTTCAAAAGCCTTGAATCACGGCCATATTGCAGGTGTAATCAACAATTAAAATCATCTGCAATGAAACTTTTATATTTAATTTTACTCTTCTTGTTACTTGGGTTTATCGTAAATGGCCAAACATGGATAAAAGGGCAAGTAACCGATTTAAAAGGAGAGCCGATACCGGGGGCCAACATTTACATAAAAGATGCTTACGATGGCGCTACCAGCGATTTGAATGGTGATTTTTATTTTAAAACCACCAAAAGCGAGGAAGTAGTTACACTAGCAGCCAGCTTTATCGGCTATAAAGACCTTGAAAAGCAAGTTCAACTAACTAGTGATACGGTAAATGTTTCTTTTGAGCTAAAAGAAACCATTCACGAACTGAAGGCAGTTGTCATTTCTGCTGGTGCTTTTGAAGCCAGCGACGAGAAAAAAGCTGTTGTCCTCAAAGCTTTGGATATTGCCACAACTGCCGGTGCTACCGCGGATATTGCAGGGGCACTAAATACACTTCCGGGTACACAAAGAGTGGGCGAGGACGGTCAATTGTACGTGCGCGGAGGAACAGCTACCGAAACACGCACCTTTATCGATGGCCTCTTGGTACAGGAGCCTTATTCCAGCACAGTACCGGATGTACCTGCCCGCAACCGCTTTTCTCCCTTCTTATTCAAGGGGACCTTATTCAGTACCGGCGGTTATTCCGCTGAATACGGGCAGGCACTTTCTTCTGCACTGGTACTAAATACACAAGACTTAGCTCCTCAAACAGTCACAGGCATCTCCTTAATGTCTGTTGGCTTAGGATTGGCACATACCGAGCTTTGGGAGGATGCTTCGCTTTCTGTTTCTGGAAATTATACAAACTTAGAACCTTACATCGGCTTTGTTCCTCAAAATATCGATTGGGAAAAGCCTTTTGAAGGGGTAGGAGGGCAGGTAATCTATCGAAAAAAGACTTCCAAATCGGGCATCTTCAAGTTTATGGCATCAGGCAGTGAAAACAGCATGAAAATGCAATACAGAGATGTGGAAGATCTTCGCCGAAAGAACTCACTGACCTTAAATAATTCCAATTATTATCTCAATACCTCTTTTCGGGAGGTTTTAAATAAAAAATGGTCTTTCTTTGCGGGGGCTGCTTACACCTACAATCTGGATAAATTGGATGAACGTTTCAGCCTGGATACCGAAGATCAATCCATTCAGGGGCGCTTCAAATGGATCTTTATACCAAGTGACCGCTTTTCTCTTCGCTTTGGCGGAGAATACCTCTACAGTAATTTTGATGAACACTATACGGCCAATACTCAAGAGCAATTTCATACAGGCTTACACGAAAACTATGGGGCTGCTTTTTCAGAAGCTGATATTTACTTGAGCAATAATTTTGTAGCCCGCGTTGGTGGCCGTTTGGAATATTCGAATCTGCTGGATCAATGGAATCTGGCTCCTCGCTTATCACTTGCCTATAAAGTAGCTGAAGAAAGTCAGTTCTCCCTGGCTTACGGGCACTTCTACCAAACCCCTGAGAACGATTTACTGAGATATCATCAGGATTTATCGTTCGAACGCGCAGACCATATGGTGCTTAATTTTCAACACACTAAGGAAAACAGAATCTTCCGAATTGAGAGTTATTATAAAAAATACAAAAATCTGGTCAAGTTTGATCCTGAACAACCTTGGTTAAATAATAATAACGGCAATGGCTATGCGCGCGGTATAGATGTATTCTTCCGTGATCGCAGAAGCATTCGAAATGGTGATTACTGGATCTCTTATTCTTTTTTGGATACAGAACGTGATTTTCGGGATTTCCCAGAGTCGGCGACACCAAGCTTTGCTTCTGCTCACAATGCTTCTCTGGTGTACAAACATTGGATTCCGCGTTGGAATACTCAAATTGGCATCACCTATTCCATAGCCAGTGGCCGTCCTTTTAATGATCCTACAGTAAGTGGGTTCAATACCGGGCGAACCAAAGCCTACCAGGACCTGAGCATGAATGTTAGTTACTTGACGAACCTATTTGGGCAATTCACAATACTGCATGCTTCAGTGAGTAATTTGCCCGGCTTTGATAATACCTTCGGCTACCGTTTCAGCCCGGCACCTAATCAGCAAGGGGAATATACTAAAATGGCAATTAAGCAACCTGCCCCACGCTTCATATTTGTTGGCCTGTTTGTGTCTATAGGCCAACGTTACCAAAGGGGTAAAAATCCAGAAAACTAATTCAACAACTGATCTACATTTTTACAAATTCAAATTTTCAAAATAAAAATTTCCATCAACATTAAAATCAATCAATTATGAAAAACGCAATGTTTGTTCTCGTTTTAAGTCTCCTTACATTTAATCTTTTTAGCCAAAATGACCAATACTTAAATGGAATGAAAGAAGGCATCAGCCAATTGAATACTGCTGAATCTATGGAAGCATTGCAAGCGGTAGCGAATTTGTTCGAGCGTATAAGTAATGCTGAAAAAGAGGAATTCTGGCCTGCTTATTATCAGTCTTACACTTTCCTTCAAATGGCAATAAAAAGCATGCAAGCAGATGGAAAAGATATCAAAACTTACGTAGATAAAGCACAGGAAGCACTGGATAAGGCTATGGAACGCGGAGGGGAACACTCTGAACTTTACGCGCTGCAAGGCTATGTATATCAGGGCAGGATCTGGGAAAACTCTATGGTCAACGGGGCAATCTACAGCCCAAAATCCACTAAAGCTTGTGAGAAGGCTATAGAGCTTGACCCCAACAACCCCAGACCATACTACCTGATCGGTCAGAACTTATTTTACACGCCATCTTTCTTTGGCGGAGGCCCCGAAGTTGCTAAACCGATGCTTGCAAAAGCAAAAGCAAAGTATGATGCTTTTGAGAAAGCAGATGATTTGACACCAGAATGGGGGGAAGAAGTGAATAACTATTTACTAGCAAAATGTGAGGAAAATTAATACAGTTTCAAAAGAGGGGCTTGCGCCCCTCTTTTGAAACTGTATTAATTTTCGTTCTTTGACAAATTGTGTGGAACTTTAACTTTAAAACTAAAAGATTACATTTGTACTGATGACGAAAAAGATGCTGAAAATATTAAAGCAAGTTCTGCTAATATTTTTGATTGGCGGGTTAGGAACCACTCTTTTATTTTATCCTTGGTTAGAGTTCAAATCATGGTACAGGTTTTTTATGGTGATTACCTATCAAGGGCTTCTGTGGGTAATATTATGGATGGGCAATGGTCTGATAAACAGTTATTTGAGTGATCGCTTTTCGTGGGTGAGAAAACCCTTCAAAGCATTTCTGATTGCTGCTTTGGCCACCTTAATTTATACGCTTATAGCAGCCACTACTTTAGCCGTTTTGTGGGAAGCAATACTGAACGGAATTCCGGTAATGAAAATCATTACAGCGCTTGATGCTGGCTTTTTTTCATCGGTTTTAATGGTCACTTTATTTGTGACTTTGTTCATGTACGGAAGAACTTTTTTGCGGAACTGGCGGAAATCTCTCCTAGAAGCGGAGAAATTAAAGCGTGAAAACCTGGCCTCTCAATATGAAGCTTTAAAAAGTCAGGTGAATCCACATTTCTTGTTCAATAGCCTGAATGTTCTATCTACTCTGGTGTATAAAGATCAGGATTTAGCGGCAAAATTTATACAACAATTGTCAAATGTGTATCGATATGTTTTAGATAGCCGGCAACAAGAACTGGTTCCTTTAAAAACGGAATTAGAAGCCCTCAGAGCTTATCTTTTTTTACTACAAATTCGCTTTGGGAAAAACTTAGAGATTGACTTTGATATTCCTGATGATGCGGATTGGTTCATTCCTCCTTTAGCTTTACAATTGTTAGTAGAAAATGCAGTCAAGCACAATGTCGTTTCCAAAAATAGACCTCTTAAAATAGAGATTAGCCAGAATGGCGAAGAATTTATATACGTAAAAAATAACCTTCAATTAAAAGAACTGCCAGAGCACTCCTCAAAGATCGGTCTTGCAAATCTTTCGGAACGCTATAAGTTTATTGCTGCCAAAGATATTCTTATTGAAAAATCAGATGATTCTTTTTTAGTGAAATTGCCATTGATTAGAAAATAAGATTTTCTATCTTTAAAGCATCTTCAATTATTTAACTGATGTTACGCACTCAAAGCCAAGGCTCAGAGTGCGTAACATCAGTAAGTAATCTGTATATAAATCTAATTTATCTTGCTTCACGCAAAGTTAAGCTTTCAAATGATTTTACGCTTCGTATGCGTAACATCAGTTAGTAAGTTGGGATGCCTCCTTCGCCAACCACAATGATTCCATCAAATCTTTGTGCAGGAATAAAGCGCACCTGGCCTCCACTTTCCGGCTCAAGCCCTTGCATAGGCCGCATGACTCCGCTCTTGTGAATACGCAACGAGCGAAAATCCGTAAACGAAGCCAAGCCATTACGAGGCTTAAACGCCTTTTCTATCTGGTTATCACCATCATTTTTAAACCCAGCTGTTTCTCCGTTCCAGTGGATGTAGTGCGTTCCTTCATAGACGAATAATCCCAGGCTATAATAATCATTCCCGTAGCGTTCTTTAAGAAAATGCCCCATCCATTTTACATTTCCGGTTACGGTTTTATCCTTTTCAACATGGCCATTATGCGCCCAAACGATGATTTTTTTATTTGGAAAATAATTCTCCATCAGCCAGAAAAAGTTTTCGGCCATGAGGCTGTCTCTGAGCGCCGGGCCGT
The DNA here is from genome assembly GCA_964537285.1 of uncultured Saprospiraceae bacterium. Taxonomy (GTDB): domain Bacteria; phylum Bacteroidota; class Bacteroidia; order Chitinophagales; family Saprospiraceae; genus CAZHZT01. The sequence continues at coordinate 27,663 of CAZHZT010000007.1, forward strand.
CAATCCAATTGAATGGAAACCAGTTTATATTGGCTTGTTCTCTGAAGTTTCGGATGGTTCGCATCATCAAGGCCCATTTTTCAGGGGAAAGCTCAAAATCACTTCGAACGACATGCTCGGATTTTTCCAAATAAGCCATTATGGAGTCCATCGCGGAGTTATAATCATAAAGTGCTTCCTTAAGCACTTTGGGGTTTTGAAGATTTGGTATTAATTGATAATACGCCCTTAAGCCTTCTATCCAGTAATTCCCCAGGGAAGTATCATAATGATTGAGGATCTGTTTTATTTCATTCGTAAAATAATTTGAAGAGGCCTGACAATCATAGCCCGTAAATTCCAGGGGGATTTCCTTTGTTGCTTCTTCTTTCAGGTATTCAAATAATGGATTTATTTCTTCACAATGGAAATTTCCAAATACAGAATTATTTCTCAGCTCTTTGGCTGTCATCTCATTTCTATTCCACCATGACCAATTCACATCCCCCATTCCAGACTCTATTGCAAGCACTTCAAAGCCCATTTCCTGATGTAAAAACTTGACGAGACGGGATTTAAGGCTGAAAAATTCGCCTAGCCCATGGGTGCTTTCGCCTAAAGCGATCACTTTTACGTCCTTCAATTTTTCTTTTAAAGGCATTAAATCGGAAAAATCTTCAGCGGTGAGAGAGTAAATGGAAGTAGGTTGTTGAGCCTGAACAAACGACATGCTTCCAAGGACCCATAAACAAATCATATACCTGATCATATCTTATCTTTTTAGTTCTTTGACATAGATTGTGTGGAACTTCAAAAGCTGTGTTTGGCACCAGAGGCTAATTTATGTCGCCGCTAGTGCAGCTTTTGCTTTTCTTTAGAACTGAAACGAGCATAAAAAAAGTGTACAGGCTGGCGCCTGTACACTTTTTTTATGCTCGTTTTATTAAATATTATTTTCCTACTTTAACGAACTTCTCTCTAATCCAATTATTTGAACTTTGAAGCTGAATAATGTACATACCATTGCTTAAGGCATTCACATCCAACTGATGCCTTAAAATGCTTTCTGAATCGCCAAAAACAGTCGTTTGATACAAGAATTTCCCTTGCATGTCATAAACTGTTAATTCGGCTTTTTCTTGCTCCGGAAGATCCGCTTCAATGGTTAATACATTGCTAACCGGATTCGGGAAAATGCGTACATTTTGTAGAAAGTCATTTTGCGTATCTGCCGTTTGTTCTTCCGGCTCCTTACGCTCACCCGCACCAGCATCCAGCTGAGAAACAACATTTAGGGTGTATTCTTCTACTTCTCCATGCAAAATACCTTCGCAAGCACTAGGTGGATAGCCATATTTCATAGAAACACGCAGGCGTGTTTTTCCAAGCAAAGCATTGGCAGGAAGGGTAAAATCACTCAATACCGGCCCTTGTTGAGCTTGAATAGTAAAAAGCGCTTCTCCGGGATCGTCAAAGTCATTATCCTGATTTAAATCAGCCCAAATTCGGAAACTAGCATACCAGGAACCTCCGTAATAACCAGGAGTAAGTATGAGTGGCACGAGCGAACCAGGTGCAACCGTAATTTCCTGATCTGTAAAATCCGCATAGCCCCCGTTACTACCACTAACATTGGTCAGGTCAGCAATTTCTATGCTTTCAATCCATAGGTAATAAGCATAAGTTGCTTCGGAAGGACAGTATTCCACTTCTCCGTCGCAGAAACTATGCGTTTGCTGATAGTTAAAGTCTCCACCTGCTGCCAGGATTGTATTGGTCAAGTTATTACGCAATTCATAGCCTCCATCACCATAATCACAACAAATACCATCCCCCCAACTGTCGTACATTCTAAATTCATAACAGCTTCTTGGTAGGCAAAGTTCTTCGGTAATCTCCACTCCGGCGAGTCCGTTGTAATAAGGGCCTCCCGAAGCTGCAATAACTCCGTTAGTATCCACCATTTCCCAGCTGGTTTCACTTCCATAATTATCCAACACTATACTTAATGTAAAGGAAGTGCTGTCAAATTCAATATCGAACGCAGTCGTTGCGGAATTACCCTGGGCGTCGGTTGCAGTGACTTCATAAGCCCCGGGGGCTAAATTATCAATAGCCTCACCTTCCATACCATTACTCCATGTACAAACTACCGGCTGATAACCTCCTTCAACCACAGCATTAGCAGCTCCCATATTATTATTTTCACAACCCGGGTTATCCACTTCTACAATCAGATTGAGTGGAGCCGGAGCGTTGTATTCAAAAGCGATAAAAGCCACCTGCTCACTGGTGTGACTGCGCTCTGTATCCTGAATCTGATCTTCTTCAATGGAAGCAAAAACAGTATCTCCATCAATGCCTTTAGGGTCGTAAATAACAGGCCAGCCACCGTCGCCTCCGTCCATAGCAGTAGCGCTCAACACCGCACCATTTATATTAGACAATCCGACAGGTATCGAATAACCTTCACTGGAGTTCTGTACCCCTAATACTACATCTTCACTCACTCCAGCTTCGAAATGAAAATCAGAAAGGCTGTAGCTACCTGATTCAAAAACGATATAGCCGATCGTTTCATCTAAGCGATCAGTAAAGGTATCCTGAGCGATATGTTTGCCGGCCGCAAAACGGTCATGACTCGGAGGGTTATACGTTTGATTATCTTTAGATGACCAGAAAACGGACCATCGCGTATCGTTAAAACTCATAACCTGCCCAAGGACTGCTGGATTTTCGTAGGTATTTTCATAAGTTCTGACTTCAGTTACCCAGTTATCATAACCAGCCGTGATGCCAGAATTCACCTTCTTTGCTTCGAAAGTAATTCCATGATTTTCTTGTTGATAGCTGCCCTCTTCAGCAACGAAGTAGTACACATCAAAAATCTCCGGGGTATTTCCGCCAGGGTTTTGAATACGTAAGTCGAAGCTATTGCCGGAAGCATTTTTTATACGTGTAACCACTGGCGGCATTTCTTCGGAGAGCTTGCTTGCACCAGGCATTTGGATTGTAGTTACCACTACCATAGAATTGTAGGATTCATTAAGGGTAATGGTTTGCCAGTTTTCGCCTACGCTATTTGCAACACCTCCCTCTACCTGAGGGATTTTATGAACTGTTATTTTTTCAGTGGCGGTACATTGTTCCGCATCGGTAACGGTTACCATGTAATCGCCTGCAACAAGGCCAGCGAGGTCGTCAATAATAAAACCATTCGACCATTGATAGGTATAACCAGGAGTTCCTCCGCTTACATCTAAATCAATCGTTCCATCGGCATTGGTTTCAGGCGTGGTGGTATAGTTAATTTGAATAGCATCAGGCTCTCCCAAAGTATAACTTCCAATTTTGATACAGCCGTTGGCATCTGTAACGGTTACAAAATAGGTTCCGGCTGGCTTTTGGAAGAGGAAGGCCTCTGTACTGTTGTCGTCCCAAAGGTACTGGACAGGAGGTGTTCCTCCATTAGTAGTTGCAGAAACCGAACCATTCGTTCCGCCATTACAAGTAGGTTCTAAGCCTTTTAGAACCAACTCCAGGGGAGCAGGCTGAGTAATTGGAATGGTAACAGATTGCGAATTACCCAAGTCATCAGTTACCGTCAGGTTATAATCTCCGGCCACCAATTCCGAGATGGAAGAAGTGGTCGATCCGTTGCTCCAGGCGTAAGTATAGTTTCCGGTTCCACCTGTTACCAAAGCATTGATTTGGCCATCATTTTCTCCATTACAAGAAACATTTTCACTTGTCCAATCAATACTTATCGGATCAATGCTCATGCGGCAAAAAGAGACAAAGTCGAGATAAGGATGACTGCTTGTTCCTGTGGTTCTCAACTTTATGTTGTGGTTTCCTGCAGTAAAATCGTGCCAGTACTCCATTTTCTGCCAGATATCCCAGCCGCTTGTTTTATTAAAAGATAGTTCAGTGATTATATTTCCATCAACGCTTAATTCTAGTCTGCGATCGTTGCCCCAATGCAGAGAATAACGGAAGGACATGAGATACGAGCCTGCCTGATCAAGGTTTACATCAAAGGAGATGGTCTGATCAGGTACATTATTGGTTTTAACGTAGCCATTTCCCGTAAAACCTTGATAGTAGGTTTTGGAGGAAGCACCAACCAATGTTTCATTTTCAAGATGTACCACCTGATCGACGCAAAAGGCACTCGGGAAAACAGAAAATAGCTCTGAGGCTCCACAGTTATTATTGTCGGTAACCGTAACTACATAACTTCCTACTTCGAGACCACCAAGGTCTTCCGTTTCAAATCCGTTTGACCAGAGGTAACTGTAGCCCGGCGTGCCACCCGAAACGCTAATATCTAGGGAGCCATCAGAGCCGGTTGAAAGAGTGGCATTATGGTTTATTTGTATAGGATCAGGTTCCGTAATTGAGATTGTACTAATGTGCTTATTGCCAAGGTAATCACTAACGGTCACCTCATGAATACCCGCTGTAAGGTTATCAACTGTGCTGCCCGTTTCCCCATTTCCCCACTGATATTGGTAAATTCCGGTACCTCCTGTAGCAGTGACAGTGGCCTTTCCGTCGGAACCATCATTACAACTTACGTGCTGATCCACGGAAATGGTCGCTAGTAATTGATTGAGATCCGTTTGGCATAAGGATAGAAAATCTACATTGGGGCCGTGTTTTTTGTTACTGGTAGTTAATTCAATGCTTTGAGCATTGCCATTTAGATTAACATACACATACAATAAACTCCACTTATCCCAGCTCCCCGTTGGAGGGAAAGGCATTTGAGATTGTACGATCTGAGCATCCACTGCAACGTCCAGATAGCGGTTATGATTCGAACCATTTGCATAGCGAATAGTCACTACATAATTCCCGGCCAAATCAGGATTTACATCAAATGCCAATAAATCGCCTTCGGAATTTTTGAAATCCACATAACCACTTCCAGTAAATCCTTTTTTGTAGGAATGCACCTGAGGTCCATCATAGGTAGCATCTTCTGCCTGGAATACGGTGTCCTCACAATCATCGCAGGCATCAGGGGTAGTATCTCCATCTGCATCATCATTATCATTAAATCCTTCGCAAAGATCTTCGGCATCACAAACGCTGTCATTATCTGTATCTTCAAAAGTACCCACACAATTACAGTTTTCATCATAGACGTCATTGATGGTGCAGGCATCGTAATCATCACAAGGCGTTCCAATCAGGGCATTATCGCAAGGGTCACAACCATCGGGGATTCCATCGTTATCAAAATCGGCACCATCATCATAGCCTTCACAGATATCCAGAATATTACATACTCCATCTGCATCGGAATCGATATAAATGCCCTGGCAGCCACAATCAGATGTAACTACATCCAAAATGGTACAAACATCTCCATCATCACAAGGGCTGCCAATAGTTCTGTCATCACAATCATCGCAATCATCCGGCATGCCATCGCCATCGGAATCGACGCTATCGTCTCCTCCCGGGCAAACGTCAAAAGCATTACAAACGCCATCATTGTCATCATCCTCACCAGTGAAAACTCCCTCACAATTGCAATCCGCATTGTATTTATCATCTTCAGTGCAAGGATTTCCATCATCGCAGGCTGTTCCAAGCAGGTTTCCGTCGCAATCATCACAACCATCGGGCTTTCCGTCATTATCAGAATCAATAGTATCATCGCTTCCTTCGCAGATATCATTTGTATTACAAACGCCATCCTGATCGGTATCCAGATAGATGCCCCCGCAATTGCAGAAAGCATCGTAAACATCTTCTACAGTACAGGGATTACCGTCATCACAAGGTTGACCGCTCATATCACAATCGGTACAGAAAGACAGAACAAGCTGATCCAAGTTTGGGCCATGACTACCATTGGTCGTAAGTCGAATGGTGTGCATACCCGGATCAAATGTATAAGCGGTTTCAACTACATCCCAAATGTGCCAATCTCCGGTACCAGGAAAATCAAAGCTTTCATCAAGCACCATCCCATTAATGGAAAGCTCCATATAGCGATTCGCAGAATTGTGAGCATAACGGAAGCTTAAACTATGCTCTCCAGCTTCAAGGATTTCCACATTAAAAGAGACGTAATCTCCTACCTTATTTTTGTAATCAACATATCCGGAGCCTTCATATTGCGATTCATTATTCTTGACTTCTACCCCTTCGATATCCGCATCCTCCGCTTCATAAGCCCTTTCCAGGCATGCATCTATTCCATCGGGTATCCCATCCTGATCAAAATCGATATATTCCCCTTTACACTGGCAGTTAATATCAAATAAATCATTAATGGTATAAACATTCTGGTCATCGCAAGGCGTGCCTTCTCCCTGGCAGTCGCAGGCAAGCAAATCTCCGGCATCAATGGAAGTGGCATTGGCAATACTTATGATATTCGTACCATCATCCGGCTGATTTGTATTGAAACGAGTGTTTTGAAGATCAAAAGCCAAGGAGGGATTTCCTCCTTGTTGTAAAATATCAAAACAAAGCGTGCCAATGGTAATCGCCTCTAATTCTGTAACAACGGGACAACTACCGGCCTTGTCTGCTAACGAAAGTGTCAAATTGAAGCGGCCCGGAAGGGAAAAAGCGTCGTATTGTTGTTCATCCCAAACATTAATACCACAAACAGCACCCGCACTAAAAGAAGCTGATTGATAATTATTCAGGAACAATGCTGCCGGATTAAAATCCAGCATTATTGAACTGGTTCCAAGCTGAATATCTCCACTTCCCTGCGTTGATTGAACTTGGATATCGACGCAATAGGAGTAGTTATCACAATCTTTCTGAGGAAGTAGTGAAAGATCCACAGATTGGCCGAAAGCTGCATAGCCGAAAAGGAGTAGCAGCATGACTATTATATAGATTAAGGTAAATTTTTTCATAAAATTTAAATTTGAATGGTTTAGGTTCCGAAATGAGCTCGAAACCAGCAGTAAAACTTTGTTTGAAGCGATGCTTGTTTTTTGAATTTATTATAGAAAAAACTCAAAAACCGAGTATGGCTTCAGTAAAAAATAATCCTAGACTTTTACGTTACCCAGTTTACTTCTGTTGTTAAACCATAGATTGTAATCCGCTTCGTCTACTTTTCCGTCAGCATTCAAATCGGCATTATTGTAAGTGCCGATCTGCCCGTTTTGAGCCTTCCACAGGTTGTAATCTGCGTTATTGATGATCTGATTTTGGTCCACATCTCCGGCGATCATCGCATAGATGCTACCAACTTGAGTTTGCTGAGCCTCACCGGCTGCCATATACTCATTTTTAGTAAAATCATAAATGAAGGAAGGCAGATCTGTAAGGATAGGTTCACTACTCATCACGGCAATATGTCCTTTATGGAAAACGGTAATCAAATACGATCCGTCGTTTATTCCGTCAAAAGAGACACCTGCAGTACCATCGGTTTCCATAACATATCCGTCCTTACGGAGAAGAACAGCCTTTCTGGCGATTACAATTGAAGGGGCTTCCGAATCACGCAACTCCAACAGCAGCCAATCGACGGTATCTGCGGGAAAGGTCGTTACGGATTCAGTGCCCGCGTAATTAAACGGAGCTTGGCTAAATGGCTGATTGACAGGCAAGAGGCCAGCATCGGCTAAGTCCGTTTTCATAGCCTGTTGATTCGCAATGTAGTACCCTTCTAAAGCTACTTTTACCTGAATACACGCACATACAATGGGCGGTTGGGGCGTATAATAACAATCCGATGGAACAATATTGGAATTATTGATCAAAGGAAGTTTAGTTGAATAATAACTTGCCGACAGGAAGGTACTTTGTAAAGAAGTATTATTCGCTCCCAACCAATCCTGTAGAATCGTCGAAAATACCTGTCGATAATCATACTTCAACTGATTTGGATTTGCTGCCCCCGGGTTATCCTGGTTGCTCAAATCAATGTTGTTTCCAACTACGCCACCATCAACACCTTTACCGACGACAAACATCGAGCTAAGCGTTCCGTGATCCAGTCCGTAACTGCCATTTTGAATGATTTTACGACCAAATTCAGAAAAGATTACGGTCATTACATTATTATCCAGCCCGAGTTGAGCCAGGTCATCCTGAAAAGCTTTCACAGAACCACCAAGTCCACCTAAAAGGTCAGCATGATTCCCTTCAACCGTATTTCCAGGAGTTACCTGATAACCGTGGGTATCGAAACCACCGGTAGTTGCCATAAATACTTTAGTACGGCTTCCTCCTTTCAGCATGCGAGCAATGGTACGCAATTGATTGCCCAGGGAATTATTTGGATAAGCGATACTACTGTTAGAGCCATTGTTAAAGGTTTCTGAAATACGTTGCGCATATACGTTAACACTCGATTCGATGGTCGCTATATGCTCAAGCATTTCTCCTTGCTCAGTATTTGGAATGTTCGGAATAGGAGCTCCCCCTAGAGAAGAGATCAAGGTATAAAACCCGGAAGGATCCTGCCCGGAAAGATTAATTTCATAACTATGTTCTTCGAAGGTATGAAAACCTGTTGCATTCATATTTCCAAACAGAATTCCCAGCGGATCAGGTTCTCCTAAGAACGGGCTGCCGTTATAGCCCGGATAACGATCTTTTAAAAAACGGCCGATCCAGCCAGTCGGGACATCCTGATGAGAACCTCCGCTACCAGTCAACCAGTTATCCAAGGATTTAAAGTGAGACTTATTCGGCTGAGCGTAGCCTACACGCTGCACAATGTTGAGCATTCCCTCATCATAAAGCGTTTTGAAATCCGTCAAGCGAGGATGAAGCCCGAGTTGCTGTGCATCGGGAAGGCTATTATCCAGAGTAATCAAGGAACTTTCCGGAAGGCGAACATTGGGTCTAAAATTCGCATAATCCGATAATTGATCTAAAGGAACAGCGGTGTTGATGATATCATTCCCCCCATTCAAAAATATAATGACGACTGACCTATCGGTCACATCGCAAGGATTCAGATAAAAAGGATGGGTTGCAGAAAGTGCCCGAATCGGCAAAGCCCCCGCAAATAAAGGAACCAACCCCATTGGAGCGGCTGTTTTGAAGAATTGTCTTCTATTCATAAGAAAAAGATTACGTTCTTTGACAAATTGTGTGGAACTTCAAAATGATAAGCCTTGAATACCCTTGTGGCTGAAAGGGTTATCATTTTGAAGTTCTATTTTCCACAATTTATGTCAAAGAACTAAAGATTAAAGGTAATTTTTAAAAGGTTTGGAATTCAGGTGAATCACATACGGCCTCAAAAAGGCTTTCCATAGCTACCCGCACTGCTGAATCATCGCCACTATCGATGTACCCTTTCCATTCGAACGTCCAGTTGATAGGACTAAGGTTTCCAAGCAGTTTCTGACGGAAATATTCAAACCGCTCACTATCCGGCATCTCTGGGAAAGCTAATTTTAATAACTGGGTCACCAGTTCATCTGCATAATCGTGATTGATAAACACTGTTTGGAAAAACTGTACTATATCTAAGCTGAAAGGAACATTCTTGGAATATTTTACTGTTTTTCCACTAAGCAGGGAATAAGAAAGCTTGTAACGAGCAGCAATATTGGTTTGATCAAACCAGGATTTACTGTAGCCTGGTGCCTTGAAAAAGCCCGGATAGCCTTCTACGGACATGGGGTAGAAGGAAAAGCCCATGGGTTTGAAGTTATTGTCCAGTACTCGCCTGGGGGTATTTTCATATTCTGAAGGATTGCTGTTTAAAACACCTAGTTGATTGGCTCCAAAAAGATTGATACTGGAAAGATAAAGCTCTAGCGGCGATTTAATTTTGCCCCCGATGATCTCATTGGCATTATCACTATCATCTTCATCGTAGAAATGCACACTCTTGAGCAGCGTTCTCAGGGTATTTTCCAACTCAAAGCCATCATTGAAGAGTTGATTGGCCAAAGGCTCAATGATGTCTTTCTCAATCTCTTCCGTTAAACGATCGCTGATAAAGAAGCGATACATGCGGCGTACGTAGGCTCGTGCAGTTTCCAGTTTCCCGAACACCATATCCACGAATTCCTCTAGTTCGCGATACATATCATTTTCATCTTCAGCCCCCAGGATGGTTTGATGATCAAAGGCTGCACTGAATTTTTTGTTGCCTCTGTCATGAGCCCAGTACTTAGCGACGCCAGTAGCCAGCCCCGTTTCCGGATCTTTATTATCAAAGCTGCTATCTTTGAAACCCGTTAAAACTCTGGCCGCTTGTTGAATATCCTCTTCGGTGTAGTTAGTGTAATTTCCCGTTGCAATTTGTTCGCCCTTAAGGATGGTAAAAAGTTCGAGGTATTCGCGGGCATAATTTTCGTTTGGGCTGCCTTTAACGTTTGCGTTATTATTCAGGTAGCGCAACATTTTGCTGTCCAAGGTTACTTTTTGAGAAAGTTTTTTGATATTCCCGACAGCAAAAAGTTGGAATAAGCGGACGAGATCGAAGATTCTCCAATCATTATCCACTTCGGTAACGAAGATAGAATGCCAGAAGATCGTCATCTTGTGTCGGATGGAGGGATCATGCAGCATTTCGTTGCAGAGCCAGAACCATACTGCATCTCGCTGTTTTCCACCATTGTCCGGATTATTTTCATAGGGCCCGGTGGTCAGCCACGCGGTGGTACCGTCGACCCAATTGATGGGCCCTTCGGGATGCACAAGGGCTGGAATGGAAAAAAGTTCATTAACGGCTTGCTCAGCGGTTTTGCCGGCGAAATCGGCAATTCGAGATCGGGTGATGTGAAAGGACGTACGTCGCAGCAAATGAGCTGCCAAACGTTCGCCCAGCACACCTTGTTTGAGATTTAGGGATGCCATGGGCAAAAATCGGTTTTTATCGATAAATGGATGTTCTTGCTAACTTATAGAGATCCTGTGAAACGTTGTGGAACAGCGCATTACTGTTGAAAGAATAGATTTTACGTTGTCGGTAAGTTGAAGGAATAGATATTTCCCTTTTACATCTCAAAAATAATGCATATTTTTAATAATTCCTAGGGAAAGGAAGTAATATTTGTAATTAATTTTCTTTATGATTAGCATACCAGGGTGCCTTTATGACGAACCTTTTATCACTACTTTTTTCAGGGACAATCATTCTGCTATTATAAAAAAAGTAACATTATGAAAATAAGTTTCATCGGATTAGGAATTATGGGTAGCCGAATGGCTCAAAATTTATTAAAAAATCAAGTTGAGCTCACCGTTTTTAATCGTTCAAAAGAACCAATGGAAGCATTGGTGAAGCAGGGAGCTAAAGCTGCAACAAGCTATGCAGATGCCGTAAATGGTGCAGATATCGTATTTACTATGCTCTCGTCTCCGGAGGTAGTAGGCAGCCTTGTTTTTGGCGAAAAAGGTTTTCTTCAAGACATGAGCGCTGATGCTCTTTGGGTGGATTGCTCCACGGTAAATCCTTCTTTTTCCAGAGGAGCTGCTGCACATGCTCAAAATCAGGGTATTCGGTTTCTGGACGCTCCGGTGGCCGGAACGAAACCGCATGCTGAAAATGCAGAGCTAGTGTTCTTTGTTGGAGGAAGCACCAAAGATGTGGAACAAGCAACGCCTTACATGGATATGATGGGTAAAAAAGTAATGCATGTAGGCGAAATTGGAAAGGGTGCTTCTTTCAAAATGCTGGTCAATGCCATGCTGGGCCGGTCTATGGTCATTTTCTCGGAAACCATTTTATTGGGGCAAAAAATGGGGTTTGACAGAGACTTCCTGCTTAATGTTGTGCCGAACCTGGTTGTTGCTGCCCCCGTCACCAAGTTTAAAGCAGAAATGATACGAAGTGAAGATTATGAAGTACAATTCCCTTTGGAGTTGATGCATAAGGACATGCACCTGGCAAGTGTTACCGCTTATGAATACGGTCAGCCGCTTTATATGGCGAACATTGTGAAGGAATTGTTTGCAAGTGCGAAGGAAAGTGGATTAGGAAGAGAGGATTTTGGGGCAATTCATAAATATTTGGAGCGTAAGTAATTGCTACTTAGTACAATTTCGGGAATTAAATTTGTGAAAATTATGTTTAAGAATAATAAGTTTAGTTCTTTGACATAAATTGTGAAAAAATGGAACTTCAAAATGATAATCCTTTCAGCCACAAGAGCATTCAAGGCTTATCATTTTGAAGTTCCACACAATTTGTCAAAGAACGATAAGTTTCTATTAGGCTTAATTAAAACGACTTAGAATGATACTCGATATTCCTGATCACATTATTAAAAAAACGGGTATAACCCCAGAAGAACTATTATTATTTTTGGCTATTGAACTATTCAAAGAAGAAAAAATCACTTTAGGTCAAGGAAGTAAACTAGCAGGGTTACATCAAATTCAATTCCAAAGAGAATTAGCCAAAAGAAAAATTCCAATTCATTATGGCATAGAAGAATTTGAGGCAGACTTGGAAACACTATCAAAATTAAAGTTGTAAAATGATCGTAGTTAGCGATACCTCCCCTGTAAGTAACCTTATTTTGATTAATCAATTAAAGCTATTAAGACATTTTTTTTCAGAAATTTACATCCCACCTTTTGTTCATTCCGAAATAATAGCAATGAATGAATTGGGTATAAATATAGATACCTATTTATCTTCTGACTGGATCATAATAAAGGAACCTAAAAATAAAACCTCTATTATTGAACTTGAAGCAGATCTTGATAGAGGAGAATCTGAAGCTATTGTTTTAGCCAAAGAGTTAGGTGCCGAATTATTGTTAATTGACGAGCGCTTAGGAACAAAGAAGGCCAAGGAACTGGGTTTGAAAACCATTGGGCTGCTTGGCCTTCTTGTCCAAGCGAAAGAATCAGGCATTTTCCCTTCTATAAAACCATTGATAGAAGAGCTTGAAGAAAAAGGGTTTTGGATCAGCCCCAAACTCAAAGATCGAATATTAAAAAAGGTATCTGAATAACAGAATTATTTACTTATGCACCAACCACCTCAGCACTTCTTCATTATCTCCGATCTTTAACTCTACCAGATAAACTCCCGGAGCAAAGCTGCCCTCTAAAGGCAAGCTATTGGCGCCCTCCGGCAATCGTCCTTTCCAAATTTCTGTAATCAACTTTCCTTGAGTGTCAAAAACAACCACCTCCACATTTTGCTCAGATGAAAGATTGAACACTAATTGAGCACCTGAAGCCCGAGCTGCCGGGTTTGGGTATATCACCGCTTCCCCTGCAGGAACAGTTGGAGTAATAATTGTGTCTTGGTCAGATTCTGCAAAAGCTGCAAAGCCGATATTTACATCAGTAAACAATCGATACTCTCCGGCTTCTAAATTAAGCGGTTTAGTACGGTCAGATACGTTAATACTATCGCCAGTGAAATAGCTATACCACCAGCCATTATGCCGGAAGTTTGGATTGATTTCCCGTGCGTTGACATCAAAATTACCGATAACCGTTACATTCATTTCAGAGCTATTCAATTGAATGCGCTTCCATTCCCTTCTGGCTACATCCATGTCAAAATCTGTGGTAGAAAAAACTTCCTGCTCTTTTTTCAATTTGATCATTTCGCTAAACACGTCGAAAAGGCGAACTCTGTGTTCATCTTCCAGATAATCCCATCGAATCGGTTTTTCAGAAAGCTTACAACCCACATCCCCGTCATCTACTACACCATTCGAGCAGGTGAAAATAGAATGATCGTACCCTAGTTCGCCCATTTGCCAAATCATTTTGGGGCCAGGAATGCTAAATAAGAATACTGCTCCTAATTCATTTCGTTGAAGAGCTGTAGTCGTGTCTGTGACATCATAAGTACCGCTTGAGTTAGAATGGCCATAGCGTAGATTTTTATACATAGTACGCTCTTCGTCGTGGCTTTCCATATACACTACGGCATGAGGCACATTCCAGGTACGTTCTTTGTAAGATGCCCACTCAAAGTTGGAAGAGTAGCCCATAGTGGCTTCATTAAATTCGTAATTAAAATTGGCCCACAGCATCATTCCATATTGAGCCAATACTTTTTCCTCTGAGTTATCCACAAAATGCTCAAGAATGACATAAAAATCCGGATCAACGGCCCAAATCACATCCGCCATATGCTTAATAATATCAATTCTGGATTGATCGTAGCCTCCTGCTCCAAAGTCCCCGCTAGGGTTTTGAGTAAGTCCTTTACTCAGGTCAAAACGGTATCCGTCTACGTGATATTCTTCGATCCAGTAAGTCATTACCCGGTCAAAATAATCCGTTGTAGCTTGAGATTCGTGATTGAAATCATAGCCCACATTAAAGGCGTGCGTTGCTTCTCTGTTAAACCAAGGGTTTTCTTCCGTAGGTGCTCCGTCAAAATAAAGCCGAACCATTGGGTTCTGCCCAAACGCATGATTGTATACTACGTCAAGAATAACGGCAATCTCTCTTCGGTGACATTCGTCAACAAAGGTTTTAAATGCTTCAGGAGTACCATAATATTTATCCAGCGCCATGTGGAAAGAGGGATTATATCCCCAACTCGAATTGCCTTCAAATTCAGATACAGGCATTAATTGAATGGCATTAACCCCAAGACGTTCCAGATAGTCAAGAGAGTCGATTAGGGTTTGATAATCATGCGTTTCTACAAAGTCTCGTAACAATAGCTCATAAACCACCAGGTCTTCCTTAGCAGGGCGTTCATAATCATCATATTGCCAGTTAAAGGTTGGTTTATTTATTTTAAATGCCGTTACCGGCTCCGTTGTTTTTCCTGCGGGGTAAGGCTTCAAGTCGGGATATGTCCTTTCCGGGATGAATTGATCGTTCCAAGGATCCAGCACCTTTTCGCTGTAGGGGTCACCTATTTTAATTTTTCCATCTACCCAATACTGGAAAGCATATTCCATATCGGGATCCAGGCCTGTTACATCCAGCCACCAAATGTTGCCATCAGGGGTATTTCGCATGTAGTAATTTGCATCGGCTGACCAGTCGTTAAAATCCCCGATTACATAAACAAACTCTTTAAAAGGTGCGTAAAGCGCTAAACGAATACTTTGGTCATCAAGAACGTTCATCCCCAATTCTGTTCCTGCCGGAAGGGCCTCTATTTCAACAGGAGGGCTAACTACATACCTCAGTGATTGTGTATAGATTTCACCACCATTTTCTGCTTCTAACAACAATTCATGGTTCCCAGAGGTAGCATTAAAGCTATGTTCCAAAGTATCATTGGTAACACTAACCAACAAGTCGCCATTATCATAAAGAGAAAGCATTGCTGTAGTTGAAGCCACTGCCACAACATTTATTTCTTCTCCTTGAGACACAATAAAATCATCAGCAGGTGTAAGAAACTTAGCAACCAAACCTGAGTTTTCAGAGAAAAGAGGAATGAAAATATCCTGGAAATCCTCTGTTTTTCCCTCCAGACTTCCATCAGCATTTCTGAAAACCAGCCCAATTTGTGCCAAATCCGCCGAGCCAGGAATGGTTTCACCACTGTTATTATTTTCGTTAAACCAATCCAGCAAAGAGGGTGTAAATGTAAATTGGTAGAGATCAGTATCTCCGATACGGCTCATGATCACCCGATCATCATCTGTTCCCCAATCACCAACAACGTAATTCCAGGAACCACTTGCATCTGCCAGGCCTGTATGCACATAGACGTTTGTTCCCAGCGGCAAGTCAGCTAATCCTCCATTGCCCAAGGTAGCATCATAGGTAATAACCACCTCATCCGTTACTTTTGGAAATGAGGGAGTAGTAGTAACAATTTGGGCGCTCATGGGCAGCGCTAGAAGTAGGAGTAGGTATAGGATTGTAGATTTCATGATGAAGTATTATAGTTATTTTTCTAATTATTGAATTAAGTTGATTAACTTTTGATATTCTTCCTTAAATGAGAGTATTTTGTGATGTTTCTCTTAATTTTCAATGTATTTCTTAACAACATGGACTTTTGATGGGCTGACAGAAGCGGCATAATACCCAACCTGCCAACTGAATTTATCTTTTGTTAGTTTTTCTTGGTTTAGCCAAAAAGATGATCCTCCTTTTAATAGTTGTACTACTTTAGAGATGGTTTGCTTCTTACCCAATTGTATTAAACAGTGAACATGGTCCGTGTGCCCGTTAATTGCAGCTAATTGTACACCTTTTTCCTGACTATAGGCTTTAACAAAGTTGAATAGTTTTTGTCTTAGATCACTATTTAAGAACGGTTCTCGCTTTCTTGTTGCCCAAACGACATGAATCCAAACTTTTGTGTATGACATTGTTTTCTGATTTGGTTATGAAATAAAAATCTTCTATTTAAATGATTTCCGGGGAAGAAATTATCGATTTAACTTCGGGGTTAGAATTCTTGTTTACTAAAAGGTATTAAAAGTAGAACTACATTTGTTTGATAAAAAGTTTAGTATTTGAATCTGAATTTTTCAACGCTTTATAGCCCGGCACTTTAGTGTCGGGATAGGATTAGGAACATTTAGGGCTTTAGCTCACTATCTCGATTAGGGCTAAAGCCCCATTTGTCTTATTTTCAATCCCGGCACTAAAGTGCCGGGCTATTCCAACCCTCATTTCCCTAAACTTGACTTTATTTAGTGTCGAGCTGTGTATAACTAAGAAACAGGCAAGCATTAAGCAATATGTATCCAATATTTCCTTAACTTCACTGCACTTCAATAATTACAGCCTCATACCCCGCCAAGCGCAACCCCTCCTTAAACTCAACGCTCTCCCCCGTAATCACATTCACCCCACTTTCTCTACCCTGAATCCGCTCTTGAAAGCGCTCCAAATCCACTAGGGCTGCTTTTTCATGGGTATTCATTACGACCATAACCGTCTGCTCCTCATTATATCTAAAATACACATAGACTCCATCTTCCGGCACAAACTGCATCAACTCACCTGACTGAAGTACCGGATTTTCTTTTCTAAAGTTCGCTAATTTACGTACATAGTTGAAAAGATTCTGTTCTTCAGGGGTGCGCCCCAAAGGTTCAAACTTATTGACGGGATCATCCGGCCAGCCACCGGGAAAATCCTGACGGACTTTGCCGTCCGGCTCAGCCAACTGGTTAAACATCAGTTCCGTACCATAATACAACATAGGGATACCCCGAGTTGTCAGTAAGAAGGCAATTCCCGATTTTAAACGGCGGGGATCTTCATCCACGACTGATAAAAAGCGACTTAGATCGTGATTATCCAGAAAAATGACATTATTTTGAGGGTTTTCATACATAATGTCTTTTACCAGCGTAAAGTAAATTCGCGCAGCCCCTGAGGTCCAACCCTGTTCCTGGGTAAAGGCTTCATTGATCGCATAATAAAGCTGAAAGTCGGTTACTCCCGGAATTTGGGAACCACTCAAATCGCTGAGTAATCCTTCTTTGGAGAAAAACGCCTGAATGGGGGCTCCATGTACCCAGGTTTCAGCAAACATGAAAAAGTCAGGATACTCCTTTTTGATAGCTCTCCCCCATTCCGACATAAACTCCTGATCGGGATAAGCATATGTATCAATCCGGTAGGCATCTAAACCTGCATACTCGATCCACCAGATATGGTTTTGAATGAGGTATTTCTTTAACCTGGGATGTTGTTGATTCAGATCTGGCATGTGGCCATCGAACCAACCATCACTCATGCGGGATTTATCATATTCAGAAGCATAGCGATCCATTAAAGCAGGGGCCCGATAAGTGGTTTTTACATATTCATCGAATTGGTGAATCCAATCCTCGGACGGCAAATCCTGGATGAACCAATGCTTGTCTCCTACGTGATTAGGGATGATATCCATGATGAGCTTGATTCCTCTTTTTTCACACTCATCGGAAAGTTTTAAATAAAGCTCATTATCTCCAAAACGGCGATCTATTGCGTAATGATCTGTGATTGCGTAACCATGATAAGATTCGAAAGGTTGATCATTTTCTTGTACGGGATTCAACCAGAGGGCGGTCACGCCCAATTCTTCCAGGTAATCTAAATGATCTAAGACTCCTTTCAGATCGCCACCATGCCTGAAAAACATTTTTGTTCGATCAATCTCTTTTTGGTGCATATCCTCAAAAACATCATTATTGGGATCTCCATTGGCAAAACGATCAGGCATGAGGAGGTAAATGAGGTCCGATTGATCAAGCGGATCAATACGGCCTTTATTTGAATTCCGTTCTTTTAGTTCGTATTTATACCGCCTGGTATTGCCATCGTTGGTGCAGACAATTTCGAAAGTTCCGGCCTTTGTTGTTTCTCTAATTTCCACTTCAATAAATAAATAATTAGGATTCGTCAGACGGCTGATTTCCCGGATAAAAACACCTTCATAGTCAATTTCAGGTTCGAAATGTGCTATATTATTATCATGGATTAGAATTTCGAGCCGGGAATGTTTCATGCCGATCCACCAGAAAGGAGGCTCCACTCTTGGGTTCAGCACATTTATGGGTTCGGCGGTTCTATAGGAATGGACTGGGCGTTCAATACCTTCCGGCAGGCGTTGCTCCGGGCCTGGAACATCTTTGATCTCTTCTTGAGAAAAGACTATAAAGCTATTTATGAATAGAATTACAAAAAGTATAAAAAAACGAAACTTCATTATATGATAAATTAAACTAATCCATAAAATAAAAAATACAGCGATTCTCGCTTTGGAAAATAAAAGCGCCTACGGCGCAAAATTTCTTTTGAGGTTGGCCGAAAGGGCCATTTTGCTTCGCAAAATGGCCCTTTCGGCCAACCTCAAAAGAGGAATTGCTGATAAAAACACTAGAAAGAAAAGAGAGCCTATGCCTCCTGGGCATAGGCTCTCTTTTCCTAAACTACATCATCCTTATCATCCACCCTTAAAGTCATTACTGCCGCAATCAAATAAGAAGCTCCGCCAATTAACATGGCGTATATAGCTTCTCCACCAAAAAAGCGCCCAATAATAAAGCCCAATATCGATGCTGCAACGATCTGAGGAATTACAATAAAAAAGTTAAAAACCCCCATGTAGTAGCCCATCTTATCCGAAGGAAGGGCTCCGGCTAATATTGCATACGGCATACTCAAAATACTTGCCCAGGCAATACCTATTCCTACCATTGAGATCAGTAAGAAATTAGGCGAAGTGGCAATAAAGATAGACCCCAGCCCTAAAGCACCGCACACCAGGCAAATCGCATGAGCCATTTTACGACTCGTAGCTTTGGCCAAAACAGGAATTAGAAAAGCAACTAATGCCGCCACTCCATTATATACGGCAAAACAAATCCCTACCCAGTCAGCACCGTCATTATAAAGCTGAGAAGCTTTATCTGTAGTGCCATAAACATGAGCTGTTACCGCGGAAGTCGTGTAAATCCACATAGAAAATAATGAAAACCAGGAAAAAAACTGAACAGCGGCAAGTTGCTTCATCGTTCCGGGCATATCTTGAAGATCGCTCATGATGGTCGTAAAAGCAGAATCAGTATTCCCCTGCCGCTGCAAAAAGCCAGAAATAAGGAACAAAGCGCCTACGAGCATGAGCCCAAAGCTCAAAATATATGTTTGTTTATCCACTTCAATTCTCGTAAAGGAGAAGGTCAACAAAGCTCCGAATAATAGCATCAGCGCCCCGGCGCGGATTTGTCTTTTAATCTTTGTTGCTCTATCGGTTACTGCCTCTTTGACATATTCTTCTTTTTCCTCTTCTTCAAATGCTTCCAATTCTTCAGGGGAATATTCTTTTGATTTGAGAACGGTCCATAGAACAGCCAGGAAAAATACAGCGGCCCCAAAATAAAAGGACCATTTTACCGATTCCGGTACAATTCCTTCAGGTGCTTCATTATTGAACCCAAACCAGTTCGTGAACATCCACGGTAATGCAGATGCGACTACAGCCCCAATTCCAATGAAGAAACTCTGCATCGCAAAACCAGTAGTTCGTTGTTCCGAAGGCAGATTGTCTCCTACGAAAGCCCGAAAGGGTTCCATGGATACATTTATAGAAGCATCCATTATCCATAGCATCCCGGCAGCCACCCATAATGTCGGAGAATTAGGCATTAAGCAGAGTGCAATGGATGCTAAAATAGCGCCAATCAAAAAATATGGTCGCCGGCGCCCCAGCTTACCCCATGTACGATCACTGTAGTAACCAATAATTGGCTGAACAATTAAGCCCGTTACAGGAGCAGCAATCCACAAAATGGGAATATCCCCCACATTAGCTCCCAGGGTTTCAAATATCCGGCTGGTATTGGCATTTTGCAGGGCAAAGCCGAACTGAATGCCTAAAAAGCCGAAACTCATGTTCCATATTTCCCAGAAGGTTAGCCGTGGCTTCATAGTGTAAGTATTATTTCAAGAGAAAGGATAAGGAGAAGAAGTGTTTCGGCAGAATCGATCGATTCTGCCGAAACACTTCTTCTCCTTATCCTTTCTCTTGGTTGATTTATAAAAAGGAATTTAGTTCTTTAATAATAAATCCGATAATCCCAAGGTTCCAGCTTTATACTCTCTCCTGCAGGGATAGAAGTCTTTTCACCGGTAAACAACTCCCGCTTATCCTTGACTTCTTCGGTCAACTGTGTAGTTTGCGGAGTATCAGACAAGTTCAACACCACGATAACCTGATCTTCCTCTTTCTCTCTTTTAAAAGCATACACGGCATCTGATTCGTTAATACGAACCGGCTCGGCTCCATATTCTCCGTTCCAGAGGGCTTTATGCTGATGTTTTAATTCAAAAAGTTTTTTGTAAAAATTTTCGTATTCGTAATTCCCGAAAGGAATGGTATCTTTTCCAAAAAAGCTTAGGCGATGCTTCAAAGGCTCTTCTTGCCCGCTGTAAATAAGAGGCATACCATCAAAAGTAGAAGCAAATACCGCAAAAGCTTTGTGCCCTTCGCCCATGCGCTCGAATACGGTGCCGTTCCAGGAATTCTATCGTGATTTGTGGTGAAATGCATGTGGAACCCGTGATTAAACCTATTTCTGTCTTCCACCAACCACTCATCAATGGCGGAGGTCTTTTTTGCCCCTTTGGCAACTTCGTTCATGATATGATGCAAAGACCAACCGTAAGTCGCATGGAAAGCTTTGTTATTCCGAAGAGAGTCCTTTTCCGTTTCACCCAATAAAAAAACGGGTTTCGTTTCCTTTAGCGCACTGCAGGCCGTCACCCAAAAGTCATCCGGAACTGCATGAGCTACATCATATCGATAACCATCAACATGGCATTCCTCTACCCAAAACTTTAGGGCATCTACCATAGCCTGGCGCATATCAGGGTTATCGTAATTGAGGTCTGCCACATCCGTCCAATCTGTGAGTTCTCCCTTTTCATTCAGGGCATGCACAATCGTGTCAGCACGGTAGGTATACCAGTCAGGGTGCTCCTCAATCCAGGGGTTATCCCAACCGGTGTGATTTGGCACCCAATCGAGAATAACATACATTCCTTGATCATGGATTTCTTTTACCAATGCTTTAAACTCTTCTAAAGTACCATAATCAGGGGTTACTCCCGTGTAATCCCCAACAGCATAATGACTTCCCTGCGCTCCATCTCCTCCCTTTCTTTTTATCTTACTGATCGGATGAATGGGCATAAGCCAGAGAATATCTACGCCCATTTCTTTGAGGCGCGGCAGATGTTTGCGGAAAGCGGCGATTGTCCCTTCGGGGGTGTATTGGCGAATATTTACTTCATAAATATTGGCATTTACTGCCCAATCGGGCAATTGGTTCTCGCCGAGTTGTTCGACTACTTTTTCAGGTGTGGACGTCGTTTCCGGGCTTTCGTTGGATTTCTTATCGCAACTTACCCAGATAAATGCCGAAACTAAAATTAATATGCTAATGCTATTTTTCATTAAAAACCTTTTTTTCTGCGGCTTGCGCCGCAGGCTATGTTATATCGCCGCTAATGCGGCTGTATTTGTTTTTTGTTTCCTGTTATTTTAGTTGGTTATATATTCAAAGCTTACGGGTTGCAGTTTAAGGGTAATCATATTTTCCTCTTTGGTGATTGAGTTGCCAAAATGCGTAGATAGTTCACTGTTTGCGAAACGACCAGAGACTTCTACTGTAATATTCTTCTCTTCATTCGTTTTGTTAAAAGCAATGAGGGTTCCTTCCCGAAAATAATTCCGGAAGATCACCAGACTTCCTTCATCCACGTGCAATATTTCTGTATCACCGTAGGTGAGCGATAAGCGATTACGGCGTAACTCGGTCAGTTTTTCAACATTTTCCTTTGTAGTTGCTTCATCCCCTTCCAATCCTTCAAATTTCATCATGCGGCGGTTATCCGGGTCACCGGCTCCAGGCAGACCAATTTCATCGCCATAAAAAATAACAGGAACCCCCGGGATGGCCATATTAAAAGCATGCATCATCTGAAGGCGTTTGTAGCCAACCGGATCGCCGACCCCGATATCTCTGTTGAAGCCAGCCTCCCGGTCATTTTCTCCAAACTTAAGATCGCCTCCAGCCAATGAAATAAACCGGGGAGCATCGTGATTACCACTTATGTACCCCATTGAAGAATGGTAACCATAATAATTGAAGGTTTCCTTCATAGAAGCAAGGAGTGTTTCAAAAGAAGTTTCAGGTCTGGCTAATACTTCACGAGCATCGAAATAAAGATTAAAGTCGAACTGTGCGTCCAGCATTCCGCTACCAATATAACTTTGAATCAATTCCCTGCTTCCATAGGTTTCACCAATTTGGTATAAAGGGCGATTCACCATTACGTTCTCTTTAAGCTTCCGCGTCAGTTTGCGCCAAAATTTCTGTGGGATGTGCTTTGTCGCATCATGGCGATAACCATCAATTCCATATTCTGTAATCCAAAACATGGCTGAATCACTTTGCACTTCAACCACTTCATCATTCTCAAGATCTAATGTAGGCAGAAAGGTATCGAACCAGGTAGTCAGGCGTTGTTCATCCCAGATACGGATATTTTTTTGGCCATTCGGTAAATCCAAGGTCGTAGCCCAGTCAGGACGATTTTTATAAATAGGATGGTCTTCATGTACGTGATTACAGACGAAATCGAGTAAGATATTTATATCATTTTCGTGAGCGGCCTTTATCAATTCCTTCAACTCTTCCTCTGTGCCGAATCGATGATCTACTTTTGCTGATTCAACCGGCCAATAACCATGATAGCCGGAGTACCACCTACGCGGCTCCGGAAACTCCTGATAAGCCCTAAGCGGATTTTGAGTAATCGGAGAGAGCCAAATGGCATTGATATTCATTTTTTTCAAGTACCCATCTTTGATTTTTTGAGTAATTCCTGCTATATCTCCTCCTTGGTAATTGGTCTTTTCAGTCAATCGATCATCATCCACCGGTTCATCATTTTCCTTGTTGCCATTGTTAAAACGATCTATCAGAGTGAAATACATGATCTGTGCTTCTTTATCAAAACGATTTAGGCGTTCCGGATTGATCAATACCCTTCCCTGATAAAGCGGAATCAAAATATCATTGGAAATGCCTTCATCATTATATGCCCAGGCTCTGACGAAGGAACGTTCAATTCCCTGAGCAGTCATCGGAACCTCAAATTTAAAATAGGATGGCCCATCCAGGTTTTTCACCTCTAGCCTGTAATTATTCCAAAGGACGATAATCTGGGTAGGCTTATTTTCATATCGAATATAAATATCTCGCCCACTATGGTTACGTGTAGAAAGCTTTGGAAGCTTGTCTTCATCCGGCTGAGGTACTTCAAGTAATGAATTAAAGCCTCCGATGCCATTAGAAGCTGTTTTAGGGTTACCTGGATCCTGCAAATCCTGGCCATCAACTACGAAAAGGTATTGATAGTTGCCGGGGTTCAATTCGAAAGTATAAGACCATTTATTCCCTTCTTTTGTAAAATTAGCAGATTGCGGGTTCCATGCATTCATTTCCCCTTTTACCTGCACTTTCCGATAGCCCTTATCTTCCAGTTCAAGCTTAATGGCTTGTTTAACAGGTGCTTTTAGTAAAAAATCGTAATTAATGCCTTCGGCATAAATGGTCAATACATCTAGCAAGGGCATTTCTCCAGTTATGGAGAGCTTGAGTTTTTTCTTATCTTCAGAAAGTTTTTCTTCCAGATAGTCCGGAACAATTACTGAATCGATAAGCTCAGTATTTAAAAAATAGTCTTCCAATAGGATTTCCTTACCAGAGGGCTCCAGTTGTATTGGAGAGGCCAGCCCAATTACTTCGGTAGCCTTTAGTAATTGCATGGCATCCGAACGGGGTTCTGACTTACATGAAAATAAATTAATAGCCAGTAACCCTAGCAGGATAGCGGGATATTTATAGAGGTTGTTGCAACTCATTATTGTGCTTTACTTGTTAGCCGAATATAAACGGGATAAAAATAGTAAAACTGCAATAAACGACAAATCAGATGGGGCTTTTAGTAAAAAATATTTTTCAAACGATCATAACAACCATGGTTCCTTTTCCAGCTTCACTATAAACCTCCAGGGGTTCCGTTTTATTTATTTAGTTCTTTGACATAAATTGTAGAAAATGGAACTTTAAAATGATAAGCCTTTCAGCTCAAAGGGCATTCAAGGCTTATCATTCTGAAGTTCCACACAATTTGTCAAAGAACGATTTATTTTTCCTGCGGCTTGCGCCGCAGGCTACTTTATGTCGCCGCTGGCGCGGCTTTAATGGGCATCACAAAAGTGTTCATTTATGAACACTTTGTGTGCGTATATGTACATTTTTTCTGTAAGGAAAAACGGGTAAAATATATATTCTGCTCATAATCAGATTGTTAAAAAATCGGCATATACATTGCCCTATACGTACAAAATCAGAAGAACATACGACAACCATTCACCCTTTACCTAAACCTTTAACCACTATTTGTTCACCTTTAACTGCATAAGAAATGGATAGAAAAATAGAAAACAAACGTTTCTCCTTTGGAAAAATAAGCCTTTATGCCCTTGGCCTCATTGCAGTAAGTTACCTCGTTTACTCTTTGTATAATCAATCAACCGCTTCCCGGCTGAATGTGAACACCGAACGCCTGTTACTGGACACTATAAAACAAGGCGTATTCCAGGAATTTATTCCTGTAAATGGCATTGTCCAGCCTATAAAAACCGTTTTCCTCGATGCGGTAGAGGGGGGGCGAGTAGAAGAAATATTGACAGAAGACGGCTCTATGGTCAATGCCCATCAAGAAATCCTTCGACTTTCCAACCCGGACCTACAACTCAACTATCTTAATCAAGAGGCAAACATTGTTTCTCAAATCAACCAGATTCGGAATACGAGTATTTTGATGGAGCAGCAAAGTCTGAGCCTGAAGGAACAAGCCCTCGACGTAGAATACCAACTTGATTTAGTGGAAAAAAGGCAAAAAAGAAACGCCGTTCTTATCAGCGATAAAGTAATTTCCCGGGTCGAATTCCAGGAATCCCAAGATGAATACGAACACCTGCAACGCCGAAAGAGAATGCTTGCTGCTACCATTAAAAAAGACAGCATGTTCCAGCAACTACAACAAGATCAGATGAACTCTTCACTCGATTTGATGAAACGCAATTTGAATATAGCCCGAAAAAACCTGGACAACCTATCGGTAAAAGCTCCCATCAGCGGGTAGTTGTCATCAATGGATAAGGAAGTCGGTGAGCTCATCACTAAAGGAGAACGCATTGCCCAAATTGATGACTTAACACAATACAAGGTACAAGCCAGCATAGACGAATACTATATCAACAGGATTTTTCTGGGGCAGAAAGGCCGTTTTAAGGTGAATAACAATATTTACATTCTTACCGTCAAAAATATCTACCCTGAAGTCAACAACGGAACCTTTGACGTAGATCTCATTTTTGAATCCGATGTACCTGAAAATATCAGACGAGGCCAAACGCTATCGATTAGACTAGAACTGAGCGCTGAAAAACAAGCCTTGTTATTATCTAAAGGAAGCTTTTTTCAATCTACCGGCGGGCAATGGGTTTATGTTATTCGGCCAGATGGAAGTATTGCTTATAAAAAAGAAGTCACTTTAGGAAAACAAAACCCACATTTCCTTGAAGTTACTAGCGGGCTTCAAGCTGGCGAAGTGGTCATTGTTTCCAGTTACGACAGTTTTGGAGACAAGGATGAATTAATCTTAAAATAAAATTTGGTCAATTACGCTCTATCTGCAGCTACAGAACAAATCTAATGATGATTCGCACTCAAACAATCAACAAGGTCTATCTCACAGATGAGATAGCCGTAGTAATTGCCATGATCACGGCAAGTGTACAAGCCCTCAAAGTTTCTTCACAAAACCCTGTGGAAGCGCTGAGGTATGAGTAATGAGGATATCTCCAAAATAGTTTTTTGCTCCCGAAACAAAGCTCCTTTATCGAAGGGAAAAAAATATTTTGGGGATACCCTCATTAATTTATTGTAAACCTGACTGATTCGAATAGTATATATATGCCCATAACATGATGAACAACAAGAAAAAAACGATTGCGAACATAAGGCAATAGCCTTTTCTACCTGCGTTTGGAATTTGATCTGCCATTATTGACTGGTTTTAATTACTGCTCCGCAAAGAAAGGGATTTTTTACAAAAACAAAAAGCTTTCTTCATATAGGAATAAGCTTATTTAGAGACGGGCGGGCTTTTGCCTGACCGTCTCTAAATAAACTTACCCCTGTCAAATTATTAAAATTATAAGGCTTTACATTTTTCTGCTAGCCAAATCTTTTCTTCCTCATTCAAGAAAGGAGAAAGTTTATTGTATACCTTTTGATGATAATCATTTAACCAACGTTTTTCCTCATCACTTAACAAGCCCGACTCGATCAGATTATGATCGATAGGAAACAACGTCAGCGTATCAAACCGAAGAAAGTCACCAAAATCATTACTTTCATCCTGAACAGAAAGGATCAAATTCTCGATTCGCATACCATAGGCGCCTTCCTTGTAAAACCCTGGTTCATTAGAAGAGAACATTCCTGCTTTAAAAGGTGTTTTGCCACGTACTGACAAACTAGGTGCAAAGCCTTGTGGTGGCTCATGTACATTCAAAAAACAACCCACACCATGACCAGTGCCATGACCAAAATTCAGACGATGCCTCCAGAGGAACTGGCGAGCCAGTGTATCCAGCTGAATACCTCGTGTTCCTTCCGGAAAAACGATCATACTCAGAGAGATGACTCCTTTCAAAACCAATGTAAAGTTACGCTTTTCTTCTTCTGAAGCAGGGCTTAAGGCAACTGTCCGTGTAATATCCGTTGTTCCTTCGTCGTATTGACCACCTGAATCCAGCAGCAGGATACCTTCTGCTTTGATATCTGCACAGGTTTCTGGCTCTGCATGATAGTGAATGATTGCGCCATTGCCGCGATAACCTACAATTGCGGCAAAACTTTCGCCATGATAACCTTCCTGTTCGCTTCTGAACTGCGCTAATCGCTCCGCCAGTTTTACTTCCGAGACAGTGTCGTTTTGTAGTGTATTTTCCAGCCAACGAAATAAGCGCGTAAGCGCAACCCCATCTTTTGTCATAGCCTTTTTGATCCCTTCTACTTCAACGGAATTCTTGATGGCCTTCAGTTCCAATGGAATCGTATTTCCCAGCATACGACATTGTTCGGGGATCGCATCGTACAACTTTACATTAGTATTGGCCCCATCGAATAGAATTTTGCCGCTATGGCTGATGCTTCTTAAAAAACCATTAATATTCGGATAAGGATGGATGTAAATTTTATCCTGCTCCAAAGCTGTATTCAACTGACTTGGAACCTTTTCTTCCTCAACAAACAAATACGACTTATCCTCACCAATTACGGCATAAGCTATCGCAACCGGATTGAACTCCACATCATTAGAACGGATATTGAAGGTCCAGGCAATATCGTCAAGTGTGTTTAGCAAATGATACTGGGCTCCTTCTTCTTTCATAATTGCCCGGATCTCATTGATCTTCTCCGAACGGCTTTTACCAGCAAATTTTGCAGGATGATCGAAAAGAGCATTCATAGGTAATGCAGGGCGATCTTGCCAGATATCCCTGATTAGATCATGCTCCATATTGACCTTAATACCGTTGGCCTTCAGGCTTTTGGTCATTGAATTAACCTGATTAAACGAAAAAACCGCTCCATCCCCTCCTACAGTACTTCCTTCCGGCAAATTCTCAGAAAGCCAGGCTACATATTCTGCCGCTCCCTGGTTAATAAGTTTATGAAGAACCATTTCACTTGAAGCCAATTGCATCTCGGCTTGAAGAAAATAGCGGGCATCGGTCCACAAACCAGCATGATCATGCGTAATCACAACGGAACCTGCAGAACCCGTGAAGCCGGAGATCCACTCTCTGCTCTTCCAATGATCCGCCACATACTCGCTTTGGTGAGGGTCACTGCTCGGAATAATGTAAGCATCCAGGCCTTTTTCCTTCATGGCAGCCCTTAGGGCGGCAATTTTTTCATTTACATTCATATTATCAGCTTATATCGTTGAAAAAAATAGTTCTTTGAAATAAATTAATTTTTACTCGGGTCTGTCCCAAAAGTAGTTCTTTGTTCCTGATAAGAAAATTTTGTTTGGAGGGCGGCCCTATTGGAAGATTTTTAAAAAAAAAATATCCCAATAGGGCCGCCCTCCAATAAAAAATATTTCTGCCAGAAACAAAGAACTACTTTTAGGACAGGCCCAATCCGCCACATGCCTTTTGGCATGTTTTTTGTAAAACAAGGCAATTTTCTTATATTAATCACACAAAAATATTAAATTGCGTGAATTAAGTAAAAGAACAAAAATCATCAGTTTTTATTTACAGGGAAAACCCTAAGGGAAGTAAGCATTTAGAGAAAAATTAATAGACGTGTTCTGTATATGCTCATGGAGCGTAATTAGCATCTGCAGAACAAGTCTGATAAAAATAGATCATAAAAAACGACAATTACTCTCTAATATGCCAGGCAATTAACTTTAGTGATGTTATTTAAGAAAGTAAGCAAAAAACTATAATACGATTGGGCAAAGGAAAAACGATGTGCTGACTTAAAGGCTCTTTGGAAAATATTGAGAAATCAAGAGTATTAAAAATCCCCCCTTAATCTTTTCCCTCTATTCCTTTACCCATAGCTTACTAAAAAAGCAAAAAAATCTATGGCTATGCTTCGGCAAAACTTAAGCCAAAAAATGCTCCAGAAGCTGTCCCCCCAGCAAATTCAGCTCATGAAGTTGCTGCAAATTCCCACAGCTACCCTGGAGCAACGTATTAAAGAAGAACTGGAAGCGAATCCCGCCTTAGAAGAGGGAGAACGCAATGAAGATCTTTTGGATGCCTCCAACGCAAACGAAGATTCCTATTCAGAACAAGAGGCTAATGGAGAAGATAAAGAAGAAAACTCCCGGGAAGAACAATTCGAACTCGATGAGTATTTAATGGATTATATTGACGAAGACCCCTCTTCATATAAGCTAAAAGCCGACCATTATGGCCCGGATGAAGAAGATCGTACAGTGCCGGCTGTAGTTGAAAATACTTTCCACGATTATCTTGAGGAACAACTTGGCCTTCTCAACTTACATGACGAACGCCAACAACAGATCGCGGAGCAAATCATCGGCAGTATTGATGAAGATGGTTACCTCCGAAGAGACCCTATCGCCATTGTTGATGATCTTATGTTTTCACAAAACATTGAAGCCTCTGAACAAGAAGTGCGTAAATTGCTCTCCATCGTTCAAGCATTCGACCCGCCCGGAATAGGAGCTCGTGACCTTAGAGAATGCCTGATGATCCAGCTCGA
The DNA here is from genome assembly GCA_964537285.1 of uncultured Saprospiraceae bacterium. Lineage (GTDB taxonomy): Bacteria > Bacteroidota > Bacteroidia > Chitinophagales > Saprospiraceae > CAZHZT01. The sequence continues at coordinate 57,395 of CAZHZT010000007.1, forward strand.
ACAAAAAATCTCGGAGGAGGATGAGGACATTTCCTCAGTACATCAGCGTTATATTCGCCTGGCTTACAGAATCCTGGAAGAATATTTTGATGAATTTTCCAAAAAACATTACGATAAACTTAAGCGATACCTGGAACTCAAGGATAATGAGCTCAAATCGATTATCGACGAAATCCTAAAACTCAACCCAAAGCCTGCCAGTGGCTTTTCCTCTTCCTCCGGAACCAATAACTATGTGGTGCCGGACTTTATCATCCATAACCGCGACGGAGAACTGGAACTGGTTTTAAATACCCGTAACGCTCCCGACCTGCGCATTAATGACCAATACGTAGACATGCTCAAGGCCTACAAGGCGCATTCTAATGGTAAACGTCATGATAAAAAGCAACGGGAGGCCGTTATCTTCATCAAACAAAAAATCGATAGCGCCAAGTGGTTTATCGATGCCATTCGCCAACGGCAACGGACAATGTACAAAACCATGTACGCCATACTTCAGTATCAATACAACTTTTTCCTGAATGGTGACTCCAAAAGCCTGAGACCAATGATCCTCAAGGATATTGCCGATATCACCGGCCTCGATATTTCGACAATCTCCAGGGTAGCCAATAGTAAATTTGTGCAAACAGAGTTCGGAACTAAGCGATTGAAAGATTTCTTCTCAGAATCCATCCAAACCAAGGGAGGAGAAGAAGTTTCTACTTATGAGGTGAAAAAAATCCTCACCGAGATCATTGATAGTGAAAGTAAAAAGAAACCGCTCTCTGATGAAAAACTGAAAAATATCCTTAGAGAGAGAGGATACAATATTGCTCGAAGAACAGTGGCCAAATACCGGGAACAACTAAATATCCCTGTGGCCAGGTTGAGAAAAGAACTGTGATTTTAGCATTGCGGTGAGGGTATGTTCCAAAGGAGTACCTCTCCTCAAAAAAACGTTCCTTCTGCAATGTTTGATGTTGAATTGTTTGAACCCAACCTCTTATAAGATGAAAGACTTTAAATACCTGACAGCCTATTTCATACCCATTTCGGCCCTGATTGCTCTATGGTGGCAAGGAACCTGGTCTTATAGCACACTCATTCTGGCATTTGGGATCATTCCCATTTTGGAACTTTTTCTTCCTTTGGATGAATCTAACCTGAGCGAAGAAGAGGTAAAAAGCAAAAGCAGGAAAGTTTTTTTTGACTGCTTACTCTATCTCAATCTTCCCATTACTTATTTCATTGTAGGGGCTTTTCTGTTTACCCTTCATACACAAGAATTAGAACCTTATGAAATCACGGGCCTCGTGTTTTCAACAGGAATCATTATCGGGACTTGCGGGATTAATGTAGCACACGAATTAGGTCACCGAAAAACGAAAGGAGAGCAACTGCTGGCCAAGCTGCTTTTGCTTCCGGCTTTGTATATGCATTTCTTTATTGAACACAATCGAGGACACCACAAGTATGTTGCTACTCCTGAAGACCCAGCCACTGCGCGATCAGGGGAAATCATTTACTTCTTTTGGATTCGCTCTCTTATTGGCAGTTATTTAAATGCCTGGAAGCATGAACAAAAACGCCTAAAGAAAAATGAACTGCCTTTTTGGAGTCTTCATAATGAAATGATCCTTTTTTCGGTTGTACAACTTTCTTATTTGGGCATTATCTATTTTGCTCTTTCTCCCCGAATGGCATTCATTGCGGTATTAATCGCTCTTATTGGCATGCTCTTGCTCGAAACGATCAACTATATCGAGCACTATGGCTTAATGCGCAAACGCCAGTCTAGCGGGCGTTACGAAACCGTCCAGCCACATCATTCCTGGAATGCGAATTATCAATTAGGACGTATCATGCTCTATGAACTCACCCGCCATTCAGACCACCATTATCTGGCAAATAAAAAGTATCAGTTGTTGAACCATCATGAATCTTCGCCCCAATTACCATTGGGCTATCCGGCCTCAATGCTTTTGGCTTTGGCGCCGCCTTTATGGTTTTGGGTAGTGAATCCAAAGCTGGAACGTTTGAAGTAAGTAGTTCACGGAATTAAACTCAATAAACTATCGATGCCCTTGGCAAGAAGGTTTTTGAGTTGGAGATCGACACTTTTTTGGGATTTTTCTCCGAAAAATCCCAAAAAAGTGTCGATCTCCAAGCAAAAAATGAAGCTCCTCGGGAACAGCATCCTTCAAATGCTCAATTAAATCAAGAGAAGTGGGATACACATCCGTTCGAAATTGATAGGCCTGCAAAAAGTCTTTAAGAATGGTATTTAACTTTCCTTCGCCCAGATGCAGTGCAAGCGCGTTAAAAGCTATCGTCCCTTTACCATAAGCAATATATTCTTGATCTGACCTCACCAGATAAAGTGGGTTTTCTTCTTGGGGTTTCCCTGCGACGCCCATGTAAATATCGCTGCTTTTGAACTTCCAGAAACTGATCAGCTCTTTCTTGGCCATAATACCCCTTATATAGCTGCAAAGTGATGTATTCAGTGATACTTTCTGTGAGCATTTTGGCGCCCCGAGCATTAGCCGGTATCACCTGATTACCCCACCATTGATGCGTTAATTCATGTGCCGGGACATAAAAAGACAAATCAATTTTATCACTTGCCGATGCATTGTTGAGCACAAATCGCCACTCTGAAGTGGGAATGGAGTTGGCCATAGTTGTAGCATAGGAGCCTTCGGTCAAAGGGAACTCTATTATGCGGGCTTCGCGATGCTGATAAGGGCTAAAATGTTGACTGTTATAATCAATGGCTGCTTTCAGGCCATCCATCATTCTATCAATATTTTGATAATGATTGGGGTGATGATAAACTTCTAATTCAATGCCTTTATACGTTTCTTTTTTTAGATTGTAAATGCCCGAATTAAAAGCAGCTGCCAGTTTGATTTTTTGATCTGTTTTATACTGAAAATAATTCCGGCCATTTTCGGTCCAATGTTTTTGAAGATAGCCTGGTGCAATCGCCGTTTGCTCAGCATTAGTGCTGATTGTTGTTTCCAAATCAATCAAATGAGCATCGGAAGAATAAAAACTCACCTTGGAAGCGAGACTATCTGTAGGAAGAAGAGCTTCTTTGTCTGGAAAATAGCCAAACCTTGGCAAAATATCCGTTCTCAGGAAGGAGCCATTAGATGAAACAGTAATAGCCAAAAAACGAGGTGGATTATGAATTCTATGTATGTGGGTCGAATTGAGTTCATTGGATATATACTGGCCCAGAATGCTTATACAAAGTTATAACTCTAATTTAAACTGAGGCGTATTCAGCCCTTGCGCGTTCCTATAAATATCGGCCAAAGGTATTTCAACACCAATCGAATTTAGCATGATAGATTTATCAAGTCCAATGATGGTCGACATTTTCCAATAACTGGAATCTTCTTTATACAAAACATCGATTACAGGCTTGTTTTGATCTATCAATACATATTCCTTAAAAGATACCAGGGAGCAATATTTATGAAATTTATCCCCTCTATCATAACTTTCTGTAGACTTAGACAAGACTTCCACGATCAACAATGGATTTATAACTGAATTTTTATCTTGTTCAAAAGTTTCCACCTGACCACAAATGACCATTGCATCCGGATAGACAAAAGAATCGGCCTTTTCAACCCATATTCTAACATCGCCATTAATGGCCATACATGTAGAATTTTGACTTTTCAAACCATTATTCAAAGCTGTATTGATATTGTTGCCGATTATGCCATGGTTCAAAGTCCCACCGCTCATCGCCACTACACGGCCGGCTTCGTATTCACTTTTACTTTCTGCTAGAGCTTCTAATTCTAGATATTCAGCGATAGTGTAGGTAGGTATTTTTTCTTCAAGCATATTATTTAATCTATTTTCCTATCAAACTAATCGCAAATCCGCCCCCTTCTGCAAGCCTGACGGATTGCGTCATTCCTTTTTTAATTTCTAGATTATCAATAGAAATGGCCGTAGGGTTATCCTTATAATGTGCATCGGAAGCATCTTTATAAATTGTAGTTGCATAAGTTTTACCTTCTTCCAGAAAATCAAATTCAATGCTCATTTCCCGGCTGTTTTCATCGGCAATACCTCCAACAAACCAATTTCCGGTACCTTTTTCTTGTCTGGCAATGGTTACAAAATCGCCCACCTCTCCGTTTAAAACAATCGTTTGCTCCCAATCTACACCTACATCCCGAATGAATTGAAAAGCAGCTTGGTTCGCATAATTTTCCGGTAAATCGCAGGCCATTTGAATAGGACTGTAAATGACCACGTACAACGCCAGCTGCTGAGCCAAGGTAGTGTTAATTTGATTGTCAGGTTTGGTCGGTAATCCAATATCGAAAACACCAGGGGTAAAATCAATAGGTCCGGCAAGCATTCGGGTAAAAGCAACAATTGGTAAATGTTCGGGAGGGTTTCCTCCGTCAGAGGCCCAGGCATTGAACTCTTGCCCGCGCAATCCTTCTCTAGAAATGGCGTTAGGATAAGTCCTTCTTATGCCTGTTGCCTTGATCGGTTCATGAGCATTTATGGCAATATTGTATTTTGCTGCCGTTTCTAGCACTTTCCGATAGTGATTAACCATCCATTGACCGTGATGGTATTCCCCGGCAGGAATAATTTTACCTACATATCCTGTTTTCACAGAGTGTATTCCTAAGCGATTCATCAATTTGTAGGCCGTATCCAATTGTTGTTCATAAGTTCTTGGTGCTGCAGAGGTTTCATGATGCATAATGATTTCAACACCTTTGCTCTTAGCGTATTGAACCAACGCTTCTAGATCGTAATCCGGATAAGGAGTAACAAAATCAAATACACCTTCTCTATCTTCAAAACCTATCCAATGCTCCCAGCCGGTATTCCAACCTTCTACAAGAATGCCTTTAATGTTGTTTTGAGCTGCGAAATCGATGTACCGCTTGGTGTTTTCGGTGGTAGCACCATGCTTGCCATGAGGCTTCACATCTGCATTATAGCTGTTCATATCCTGTGTTGCACCGTAATCCCAGGTAGATTGTCCGATGTGCATTTCCCACCAAATGCCCATATATTTTTTAGGTTCAAACCAGCTAATGTCTCCTAGTTTATTCGGTTCATTGAGGTTTAGAATGAGTTTTGACTCAATTAACTGGGTGGCATTATCAGAAATTTGAATGGTTCTCCAAGGCGTTTTGAAGGGCAAGGCTCTTTTGACTTTGTAGCCAAGTCTGCCTGAGCCGACCAATGCACTTGTCAGTTTCAAATTGGCATTATCCACTTTCAGAGTCATACCGGAATAATTGGTCAAATTAGCTTCATGAAAACTTACATGGGTTCCCGAAGCCATTCGCATAGTCACTGGAGTATTAACCGCATTTTCCGGAATGGTCGTTTGGGCAAGGTTAGGGTGATTTCTTTTTGATAGTGCGTCTATCTCCGAAACTTTGGTCATATTATAGAGGTGTTCATATATATCCCAGTCGCCGGGAATCCACCATGTGGTGTGGTCACCGGTCAGCTGGAATTCGGTATTTTCATCCATAATAATGATGGTATCTACTCCATCTTGAGCTAAAAATTCATAGCGGAAAGCAACTCCATCATCATAAGCTCTGAAATAAACATTTAATTTTCTATTCGGAGCATTTACTTCTTCCAATTCAATGATCATTTCATTGCAGTAATTTTTCACTTTTCGCTGTTCTCCCCAAGGCATTTCCCATTCTTCATTGATGGTATTGTTTTTTGTACCAATGATTTTCAATCCCTTCGCCAATGGTTCCTGGCCCTTAAAGTCAAAGCCCATTTCAGATTGATCAATCACCACTTCCTCTCCATGATAAACTATATAAGAAGGTTTTCCATCTTCAATAACTTGAAATTCAATTTTATTGACACCATTAGGGGATGAAATTATTGTTAGTACCGCTTCCTGCTGGCAAGCTGAGAAAAAGAAGGATAAGATGACTAACCAGAAAATCGGAGGTTTATTCATATTGAAAAGTTTTTTCTTTAGAGCCTATAAAGTAACAAAAACAATTCTGCTTTCCAAAGAATACATGACTCCTAATTAAGCACTCTGGACAATAATCAGTTGACCTTATGCCCGGCCACTAAATTACCCAATTTGAATTTGCAATTTCTTCCCTAAGCCAGCTTCCACTATTTTTTTTAAAGTCATCAATTCAATGTCCGACTTATTATTCTCCAGGCGGGAAATATAATGTTTACTTGTTCCACTTCTCAACGCAAGTTCTTCTTGAGTTAATCCAGCTTCTTTGCGAGCTTGTCGAATCATCAATCCTACAATTAGGCTTCTCTCCTGATCAGGAACACCATATTTAAAAAGTACAATCGGATCAAGATCATAGGGGTAAAAAACAGATTCCCCGTTTTCATTTTCACTATGAATACCAATTTCCTCCCAACCGATTGTGTTTCCCATTATTTTGATCGAGTCGATCATTCTAATCATCACCAATTTTTCTCGCCGCCCTTTTTAAAAATTAGGTGCTTAAATAATTCAGTGGGTAGCGCTTCCGCGCCCCCCCTGAGTTATATATGCTTTACGATTCCGTTCCTACTTCATAATCACATAAGTCTGTGCAATCTTATCATGCAGCGACTGTTTATTTTGATCAAAGGCCACAAAAAGAACAGAAATTATAATTATAATACTGGCGATGGCGGAGAATAGAAACATAGATTGTCCTACCTCCTGTTGCACCAAAGATGCTTCCATCATGTCAGCGGCCTCCTGGAAGCGAGGATTGTTATACAAATTAAAGTTCGTAATCAAATTCACAACAATGCTGAGAAAATATAAGGCATAGCGCGTAAATGATTGATCCAAGCTCATCAATTGAAAATCCTGATTGACGACCTTTATACCCATGGCCATCTTTCCGACTGTAGCCCCGAACTTCCACTCCATTAAAATCTTGTAGAAAACCGGAATTAAAACAAAAACCAAGTCTAAAGAATAAGACCTCCAAAGGATGAAATTCGCTACCGATAAGCCGATAATAGGTATAAGTACCAGGAAATCAACTAATGTAGCGCCTGCTCTTGACCAAAAGCTGGCGTAAGTTATTTGCTGAGGTTCCATTTCTGATGATGGATTCAAATCGTCGTCTAAAATTGGTTCAGTCATGTTTTTTTGTAGTTTGATTTGATTCTAAAGTACGACAACTTTCCCTTTTTTACAACAATCTCCGTATCAACTTCTAAACAAATTCGACCAGCAAAGCTTTTAGTCTCCATGAAAAAAGAAATTGAAGAACTTCTCGATCAGGAATACGACCGCTTTATTGAATTCAGCAACCTGCTGGATCGAAAAACGCGCAAATATTTGGTGCAATATCTCCAAAACAAACTTACACCAGAGGCTCATGTCATTCCAGAACTCAATGATCAATATTTTCAGTATTTTAAATCCGCTCTTGACAAACTTTTCTCTATTGAGCATCTCCTTCCTCTTATGCAACGCAACCAGCAAATTACTAAGCAGGTTATTTTAGATACCCTTTACTGGTTGCGTAAAACCTGGGATAAAGCGCAACAAAAAACGCCTTTCAAACAAGAAGTAGATCGCCTGGAAGGATGGGCCATAACACCTTTGCACGTTTTTCTTCACCGCTGGCCTTTTTTAATTAATTTTTTAAAAAGTACGTACTCCAAAGAAGAAATTCAAAGCGACTTCTTCAGGGATCGATTCAAAGCGATTATAGCAAACAGACAAAAACCGGCAGAGCTTGAGCAAAATGATAAAGATCAAATTGAACGCTTGCTCAATGACCTTTTGGCTCAATGGGATGCACTGCTCAATGCGAAAATCCTGAATTACCAGCTCGAAAAAATGGATGAAGAACGAGAGCAGTTCCTGCAATTAGTAGAAGCCAAGGTAGAAGAATACGAACGCTTGACCAGCCTGGTGTCCCCGTTCAGCGAGTATCTGGGTAATTACTGGGATATGTCGCGCGAGCTTTGGCAGGAGACTTCCTTCGACACTATTCGACAATATGCCGATTTACTGGAAGATGAAGAATCCCTCAAAGAACTTGCCGACTTATTGGGCAGCATGCGGGAGGCAGAGATTGAAATGGAGGAAGAAACCTATGAAAAAGTCATTATTCGCCAGGAATGGGTAGTGGATGAAACGGCTAAATCTGAAATCGTAGGCGTTCATGAAAGCGATGATTTGAGTAACCTGCTAAGTGCTGAAGCAAGCCTGCTTTCAGATGAAACAACGGAAACCCTTTTTTTAAAAAAATATGCAGATAAAAACCTGTTAACTTTTCGCTACGAAGATCGAAAGTTGGTTAAAAGCGAAGACCACCTGACCGAAATCAATCAGCGCATCAAACAAAAAGAAAAAGGACCTTTCATTATTTGCGTTGATACCAGTGAATCCATGCATGGTCGGCCGGAGCAAATCGCCAAAGTCCTTTGCCTGGGTATCCTTAAAATGGCTGCCCGCGAAAATCGAAGGGCTTACTTAATTAACTTTTCTATAGGTGTAAAAACACTAGACCTTTACGATATTGCTTCTTCGATAGACGAAATCGCTAAGTTCCTCCGCATGTCGTTCTACGGAGGTACGGATATTTCCCTTCCGCTATATGAAGCCATGAGGCAACTGCATACCAATGCTTATCAGGATGCCGATGTACTGGTCATTTCCGACTTTATCATGTATCAAATCAGTGAGGAAATACTAAAAGATGTACGCTTTTTTCAGCAAAATAAAGGCGTACAATTTCATAGTCTAACCCTCTCAGATAATCCCAATACGCGGATTTTGGAGGCATTCGATACCAATTGGGTATATAACCCGAAGAAAAAGGGTATTATCAGGGAGTTGACAAAAGGGTTACAAGCCATCGGGGAAAGGTATTAGATATAAAGAGTTGTTATTGCAAAAAACGCTTTCAGAGTAAAGTCTTGTGATTTTTGATTTATTTTGCATTCAAAGAGAAAAAACAAAAATGACATTTATTACGGAAGAAATCATTGAAAAGGTTGCCGAAGAGCTAAGTATGATTATTGAGGAGCATGGGCCGGACGATATATTAGAAGAAATGGAATCCGAACAACCCTATATTTTAGCCTATGCAATGGCCGACAGCCAGGATATTCTTGAGCAGGAAGAAAAAGATTATTTACTTTGGATGTGTCTGGTAATTTGGTTAAGTTTTAGAAAAGGGTTTTCAGTTTCCCTGCCACAGGTCCAGCCAGATTCTATCGAAGAAGCAGAGGAAGCCGCCTGGGAAATATTGGCCAATTCAGATGCCAAAGCTTTTCGTGTGCGCATAGATCCTTTTTATGAAAATTGTGAACAAGAAGATCTGCTGGCTTTTATAGAAGACGCTTTAGTTCCTGATGATGAGAGTCCAATCAGCTCTACGGGAAGAGAGCCTGTTTTTGTAGGTGCAAAAGCTGTTTTAGACGGGTTCATTGCGGCACTCAAGGAAATGCTTAAAAATGCGAACTAATTCTTTCATGAAAAACATAATGATCACTGGGGTTTCAACGGGTATTGGGGCCTCTTGTGTACGCTACTTTCTGGACCGGGATTATCAGGTATTTGGCAGCGTTCGCAAAAAAGAAGATGCTGAAATGCTGAAAAAGGAATTGGGAGATCAATTTCACCCTGTCATTTTCGATGTAATCGATGAAAAAGCTGTTCAGGCAGGCGCCAAACGAGTTAGTGAAATTTTAGACAATGCTCCATTGCACGGCTTGGTGAACAATGCCGGTATTGCCACTCCCGGCCCACTAGAACATCTTGGGGTTCCAGAGCTCGAAAAACAATTGGATGTGAATGTGCTCGGCGTTTTGAGAGTTACCCAGGCGTTTTTACCATTGCTTAAGCCAGTCGATCAAAAAGCAGCTGGTCGAATCATAAACATGAGTTCTATTTCAGGGATTATTGGTGTGCCGTTTAACGGGCCTTATGTTACTTCCAAATTTGCACTGGAAGGCTTTTCGGATTGTTTGCGTCGAGAGCTCATGCTCTATGGAATCAAAGTAATTGTTATTCAACCGGGGCCAATACAAAGTGAAATTTGGGGAAAAGTCATTGCTCAAGAACTGAAATACCCGGAAAACTCTATCTACCATCCTATTCTGAAGCATCAGGAAAAGATCATTGCAAAAACGATCCAAAATGCGCTTCCCACATTGAAAGTAGCAGAGGCCGTATTCAAGGCGATGGAAGCGAGCAGGCCCAAAACGCGCTATATGGTTTACAAAGGTACCTGGAAGATCCGGATTGCACGGCTACTTCCCGATCGTTGGATAGATCATATTGTAAGCAAGAACCTCAAAAAGTTTTTCAAACAAAGAAAATAAAGTTCTTTGACATAAATTGTGGTAAATGGAACTTCAAAATGATAAGCCTTTCAGCCACAAGGGCATTCAAGGCTTATCATTTTGAAGTTCCACACAATTTGTCAAAGAACAAAGAAAATAAAGATTTAAGGTTTTCCACAGCGATAATCACCGGCTTTACGGTAAATAGAACTTAAGAAGTTCTTCCGCTGCTTTGAAAGGGCTTATTTTCCCTTCGCTCACCTTTGATTCTGCCTCGATCAATTTTTTCGAAACGTTTGGATGATTGAAAAAGTGCTTTTTTAGAGCATCTTCGATAGTCTCATGCATCCAGCTAAGTAATTGTTTTTCCCGATGTGTTTTGAAATAGCCATTTTCTTTGGTAAGAGTCTGGAATTTTTGGATAGCCTTCCAAACATCATCCACACCAAAGCCCGTTAATCCTGAACATTTAAGGGTTTTAACGATCCAGCCGCTCTTCTTTGGCGGGAAAAGATGGACTGCATTTTTGTAAGCTCTTAATGTTTGATTCGCTAAATCTGCCCTTTCACCTTCAGCTTTATTTACCGCTAGTAAGTCAGCCATTTCCACAATACCCCTTTTGATCCCTTGCAATTCGTCACCTCCTCCCGGCAAAAGTAATAGCAAGAAAAAATCAACCATTGAGTGCACAGCTACTTCAGACTGACCTACGCCGACCGTTTCTACCAGGATGACATCATACCCGGCTGCTTCGCACAGAATAATAGTTTCCCGGGTTTTTCGGGCTACGCCTCCCAATGAATCGCCTGCCGCAGAGGGTCTGATATAACTTGCTGCGTGATTGGAAAGCTCTGCCATACGCGTTTTGTCTCCCAGGATGCTTCCTCTACTCAGCTTACTACTCGGGTCAATGGCCAGCACCCCAACTTTGTGCCCTTGTTCAATTAGATGCAAACCAAAGGATTCAATGAATGTACTTTTACCTACGCCTGGGGAACCCGTAATACCAATTCGAATAGATTTGTCGGCATGGGGCAAGCAACCAGCAATAATTTTCTGGGCAAGGGCAGCATGCGTTTCCACTTCGCTCTCAACAAGAGTAATCGCCTGGCCTAAGAGCACTTTGTTGCCTTCTAGTATGCCTTTCACATAAGTCTCAGCGTTTACTGAGCGTTTACGGCGGGCGGCCCACCATTTGGCAGCCGAAGGATTAATATTAGGCCTTTGCTGTTGATTATTTTGCATAATTATAATTACAAGCCAGAGAAAAGCTTAAGCCTCTTCATCTCGCTCATTTCTAAGCTGTGCTACGAATTCCTCCGATACACCGACCATTTGAGCAATTTGCTGGTTGGTCATTTCACTGTTTTTTGCCAGGTTGATAACAATTGATTTTTTCAATTTATCCATCTTTTCCTCTGATATTATTTTAGCTTTCTCTTCAGCCAGTATTTTGGCTTTCTCTTCAGCCAATATTTCAGCTTTCTTTTCGGCTTCAATATTTGCCACAAATTCAATAGTGTAAGCTGCGCTAGCCCTGTCGGATAGTACTTCAACGAAGCGTTGATGCTCTCTTCGCTCTTGATCCGTCATATTGGCTCTTTTGAGCGTTTCATCCGCTTCCCTGATTCCTTTTGCTGAAAATGTAGACTTTATTTCGCTATTCTTAAGAAAATATATCCACTCATCCAATGTATCTTTGGCATTATCATCGAACTTATTAACCTTTATCAAATAAATTTCCGGATAGATATTCTCAATTTTTTCCTTTTTAAACATTCTACTTTGATATGGGCTCAATTCGAGGATTTTATTATCATGGATTCCAACAAAATTGGTAGTACCACGATAAATATAATCGTCTCCATGCCCTAATTCAAAATAAACAATATTTACGGAAATTATTTTTTTTACCTGCGAATACTTATTTCCTTCTTTCATATGTTTAATCACCACTTTTGATACGCCATAAAGAATTCTTTGGAAATAATCCAGCGCATAGGAATTTTGAACTTCGACGATTACCAAATCGCCTTTCTGATCTTTTACAAGAATATCTACACGATTGAATTTATCCAGGTCTGTTTCTTTATTGCTTTCACTTTCCAGGATTTCAAGAATCTTGATATCATCCTTGAGCAATTCACTCAGGAAACCTTCCAGAATGCCAAAGTTTGCTTTTTGGCGCAGTAGTCGTTTTATCGCCCAATCGAAACGTATGTGTTTTCTTTGCTGCATTTTTAGAGGATTTAAAATGATTCTAGTGCTTCAGGAACTAAACCCTTTATAGCTTTAGAAGCGATTATTTTAGCTCCAAAACAAGAATCGTTAAAAACTTACGTTCTTTGACAAATTGTGTGGAGCTTCAAAATGATAAGCCTTGAATGCTCTTGTGGCTGAAAGGATTATCATTTTGAAGTTCCATTTTTCACAATTTATGTCAAAGAACTAAAACTTATAGTAAAATTACCTAAAAATATAATGTGCATCAAGCTTTATTAACGCTTTTTGTTTAAAGGAAAGCTATCATTATACAAAGTCTGGTATTTTAAGTATAAAGAACGATAATGCATATTGTTTAGATTATTTGTGCACAACAAACACCCACTGTTTATCATTATTACATTTTAACCTTAATCACAGATCATGGAAGAACCACAACCCATCACACAGCTAATGGAAAAATTTGCCCAAGCAGGCAGCATTAAGTGGATTGGCATCCGGCCGGCTAAGCGACTGCCACTTAAAGAAGTGAAGCAAGTGGAAGTTTCTGCTGAGGTTGGCTTAATAGGTGACCACTACAGTGGGCAAAGCGGGAAGCGCCATGTTACCCTTATTCAGGCAGAGCATCTTCAGGCGGTTGGCTCTATGATTGGTAAAGAAGTAAGTCCTTTACTAACGCGCCGAAATATTGTAGTTGAGGGTATTAACCTTCTAGCATTCAAAGACAAGCAGTTCAGAATTGGTGAGGAGGTTATTCTTGAGATGACGGGCTTATGTCATCCATGCTCCAGGATGGAGGAAAATCTTGGCCAGGGAGGTTATAATGCCATGCGCGGCCACGGAGGAATTACAGCCAGAGTGGTTAAAGGTGGCAGCATCCGGCTAGGAGATGCTATCTCTGTAGTTAGTAATTAGTCATCGTTCTTTGACATTATTTGTATTTTCAATTTATGCAATTAATCACCCGTTCCAACTTTCTGACAAAGCTGCTGCATTGGGAATATTGGCCAGCTTCGGTTTTCAACATCCCCATTGTGTTCATGTGGCTATTCTTCGCTGCCAGGGCCCGCTCCCTTTTCTTCTTTACAACTGTAAACCCCGTAATAGAAACCGGAGGCTTTTTTGGCGAATCAAAGATCGATATTTTGAAAAGAATGCCGGAGGAGCTAATTCCAAAAACCCTTTTTATAGGCAAAGAAAACCTATCACTCGAACGGATCGAGAAATGGATGGAAGAAGAAAAGCTTGAATTCCCCATTATTGTCAAGCCAAATATTGGAGAGAGAGGATTACTGGTAAAATTAATAGATTCAGAAGATGCCTTAGAAGAATATCTAAAATGGAACCCTATCGATCTCTTGGTACAGGAATACGTTGACCTACCTATTGAAATCAGCATTACACATTACCAAATGCCCAACGAAGGCAAAGGCCGGATTACCTCTGTATGCTTAAAGGAACATCTAAAAATCTGGGGTGATGGGAAACGCAATATCAAGGACTTAATCCTCGCTTACCCCAGGGCAAGGCTACAATTGAGGCAGTTGAAGCAATTGCATGGCAACAGGCTGGAAAGGGTTCCTCCGGCAGGTGAGCAAATAGTACTGGTTCCCATAGGGAATCACAGCCGAGGAGCCATGTTTCTTAATGCCAACAAAGAGATTGACGAAAAGCTTACACAAGTTTTTGACGACATTGCTTCCCAAATGAAAGATATTTACTTTGGCAGGTTTGATTTAAAATGCAGCAGCTTTGAAGCACTTCGCCAAGGAGTGTCTTTCAAAATTCTTGAATTTAATGGAGTAGCAGCCGACCCTGCTCATGTGTTTGACCCCGGTAATTCTATTTGGAGTGCATACAAAGACTATTACAAGCAATGGAAGATTATTTACGAAATTAGTAAGTATCAACGCGCCAAGGGCATTAAGCCAATGTCTTTGTATGAAATGCGCGTAGCGTGGAAAAAGTATTTGAGCTACCAAAAGCAGCTTAAAGAATATGTTTAATGGCGAGCAGAAAGTTTATGGCGAGAGCTTGCCTCATCAGTAATTCGTGTGACCAGGAAGGACGAACATACTGACGAGACAAGCTCGCTCCATAAATCTTCTGCTCAAAAATGAAGGATAATTATTACATTGATTTTCATAGGAGCGGCACTGAGCTTTATAGGTTCGCTTCCTCCGGGCATCATTAGTTTAACGGTAGCTGAGACAACGCTCAGAAAGGGGATGTCTTCGGCATTAATACTTTCAGCAGGAGCCTCTTTTGTAGAGTTCCTTCAGTCTTTTATTGCTATTCGATTTGCGGAATGGCTCAATCAGAATGGCATTGTGGGGAGCATAATTGAGATATTAGCCATCCCAATTTTTTTAGGTATTGGTATATATCATTTATTTTTTCTCCATGCATCCAGACCTTCAACCTCAGGTACAGATTCGGGTTTATCTGATTTTTTTAAAGGCATGTTCGTAAGCAGTTTAAACTTACTCGTCTTTCCCTATTGGATTTTTTATGGATTTCTTTTTAAATCGAACGGGCTCATAGATGACCGCTGGTTCTCTTTGCTTATTTTTAGCTTTGGTGTAGGAATTGGCACTTTTTGCCTGCTCTGGCTTTATGCACTTTTAAGTCATCGAATAATTAGCCGTTTTCAAAACTTCGCACAGTCAATGAACCGAACAGTGGGGATAATATTTTTGATATTAGGGGTAGTGCAATTGATTCGGGTTATTTAGCGACTAGAAAATAGACTTGTTCTGTAGCTGATCAAACAACCTCCTTTTAAGGCATTGTTTAAAAAACTATTTCCCACCCAGTTCCCGACGGTACTCAATTACTCCTAATTCCTCATTAATCCACATTTGTGCTTCGTACACTAAAGCAAAAGCATCATCGCCGGTCAAAGAAGGCCCGTAGTCAATGTCGACGATAGTGCGCCATTTGGAAAAGCAATCAATAAAATGATCAATAAAGGTAGCATCCCCGATCCAATAGTCTTTTGAATCACCATATTCTATAGCACAAGGAATCATTGGGATGCCTTCACTAACCGCCACGCGGAAAGCACCGGAGCGAAAGGGAATCGTGCTGTTGATTACTGCTGTAGTAGTTCCTTCGGGATAAACCAGTACTGAATGCCCTTTTTTAAAAGCTTCCCGAATTGCATCCAAGGCATTTTTGCGGCTTTGATTACTTTCTCTTTTAACGTAGACTATACCGCTGAGCTTTGCTCCATAACCAATGAGCGGCCATTTCCGGACCTCTGCTTTGGCCACAGGAAATACTTTTGCATGGCTCAATACAACGATTGGATCAAGATAAGATCGGTGATTACTAACTAATAAATAGGTAGTTGCCTCAGGTTTTCCGACTACCGTGAGCTTAATTCCAAGGATAAACATCATCGTTCGAGCCCAGGCTCGCCGAATTTGGAGCGCAACCCGAAGGCTATATTTTCCGAAAACCCCTGATAAAAAAATAAGCAAAACCGTGATGGTTGTCAAAATAACAAAAAGCAATAGGCGAATGGCGGCAATAAATTTTCCTAGAAGCATAACATTTGGTGTAAATAAGGTTCTTTTCCGATTCGATGAAGAGGCTGTCTCATAAGTAGATTCGTTTGGCTTGGGGTAGTATTTTCTATTGAGAGGCGTTCTTTTTTTTAAAATTTAATGAAAATTAAAAAAAAAGAACGCCTCTCAAAAAAGAAAATTTCCCGCTAAGCGCAACGAACCTACTTATGAGACAGCCTCTTCATTATTATTTTTTATAGTTCTTTACTGAAGGCAATACTATTGCCCTCTCCGTTTTTTAGAGTTCAATGGAAAAATAAGAAACTTTTTCCACTTATCATTCTTTTTCTGTTCTTTTAACTTTCTAAAATAATCAATCAACGAATCTATAGGCTCACCGATTTCAGGTTCTGGTTCCTCTTCCCGGAAGGGAGGGCAATTCATTTCTTCTAGCAAATAATAAGGAATTTCAGGGAAAAAAGCATCTAAATAAGGCCGGGAAGCCCGGTCGTTTTTTAGAGAAGCCATGAAATGGCCAAAAATAGGTAATGCCGTACTAGCCCCTTGCCCTAGCCGTAGGGACCGAAACCGGACCGAAGGATAAGCTCCACCTACCCAGCATCCTGCTACTAATTTAGGGGTAAACCCAATAAACCAACCATCGGCCTGCGATTGGGTAGTTCCCGTTTTTCCGGCCAGATCATTAAAAAGGCCAAATTCATAGCGTAACTTTCTGGCGGTACCACTATCTACAACGGCTTCCATCATATGCCTGAGCATGAGTGCATCTTCTCTATTCAATACGCGCTTTGGCGAGGCAGCACCTTCCTGATCAACTAAAACATTCCCATTATTATCTTCAATACGCAAGATAAATATAGGATCGACGCGCATACCGACATTGGCAAAAGTTGTATATACTTGTATCATTTCCAGTAAAGAGAGCTCTGCTGTACCAAGAGCAATGGAAGGCACTTCAGGGATTTCACTATCAACTCCTAATTCGTGAGCCAATTGAGCTACCGCCTCCGGCCCTGTTTTTTTGATCAAGCTTACGGCAATTGAATTAACCGATTTGCTTAAGCCCCCGGCCATAGAAAACTCACCTCCATACTGTCCATCTGCATTTTCAGGTTTCCAGTTCTCATCCTCTGTATAAGTAACCAGGCGATTTTCAATATATTCACATGGAGGGATCTCTTGCTGGAGGGCACAGGCATAAACGATAGGTTTAAAAGTAGATCCCACCTGCCGTTTAGCCAAAACGTGATCATATTGAAAATACCGGTGATCAATACCGCCCACCCATGCTTTAATGTGGCCGGTTTGAGGTTCCATAGCTAAAAAACCCGCATTCAGTAATTGATAGTAATAACGAATAGAGTCGATCAGGCTCATTTCTGTTTCATTTTTTGCATTCCATGAAAAAACGTTCACTCCCCTTGGCAGGCTGGCCATAGAATCCAGTTCAGATTTACTAAGTCCCTGTTTTTTCCATCGTCGATATTCTTTGTTTCGATTGAGAAACTTTTGAAGATCTTTATCTTTGAGTAATTGCCTTTTCGCCCAGTGTTCATCAAAGGTTTTCTGTAAGCCAGCCATATGCTTTTGTACTGCTTTTTCAGCATAAGCCTGCATAACAGGATCGATGGTGGTGTAGATTTTTAGGCCATCGGTGAATAAGTTGTAGTCTTCACCATCTTCTTTTTTAAGTCCTTTTAATAATTCAGCAGCTTTTTCTTTAACAAATGCTCTAAAATAGGGCGCTATTCCGGCATGGTAATTTTCGCGTTGAGGGTTCAAGGTCAATTCAAGCTCCAGCAAGGAGTCCAGTTGAGCTCGATTTAAATAATTATATTTAAACATTTGAAAGAGCACTAAATTTCGCCTTTTGTATGCCAGCACTTTATTTCTAATAGGGTTGTACCTGGAAGTGCCTTTCAGCATTCCGGCCAAAACCGCGGCTTCCTCTATTTTGATATCCCGGCTATTAGAATTGAAGAACTGCTTGCAAGCCACTTCTACTCCAAAAATATTTCCGCCAAAAGGCACAGTATTTAAATACAGTTCCAGTATTTCTTCTTTAGTGTAAATAAGTTCCAGTCTTCTCGCGATGGTTATTTCCCGGAACTTATTGATTGGCAATGAAAAAAGGCCATATCTCTTCCGTGGATATAAATTTTTTGCCAACTGTTGTGTAATGGTGCTTCCTCCTCCCGAAGCCTCATCACCAATAAGGATAGACTTAAACAACACCCGCATCATAGCACGCCAATCGATTCCCTGATGATTAAAAAAACGCACATCTTCGACTGCAAGCACTGCTTCAATTAAGTGAGGAGCGATTTGATGGTAATCTACAGGCGTGCGGTTCTCGACAAAAAACTTCCCCATAGATTGGCCGTCGGCGGCGTATACTTCAGAAGCTTTGCGCTGTTCGATGTTTTGGAGCTCAATGTAAGAAGGCAAGGGGCCTGTGAATTCCCAAAGTACGAGCGCCCAGAGAATACCGAACAGGAGTAGCCCGCTCAAAAGGGCCAATGCCATTGATCTGAGGATGATTCTTCGCCAACGCAGACTTTTTAGCCATGGGTATAGGCTTTCATTTAACCAATGCCCGGCCCTTGATAATATATTGTTCCACTTTTCGTTCCTATTTTCCACTGATCGATCTATTATTTTTATTTAAAACGCAATATTTCCACATCAGGTAACCCGGGAAGTAGCATTTTAACGATTTATTTTATTCTCAAGCCAAATTTAAAACATTTTTTTTAAAATAAAAATTTTAAAACATATTGAAAACTTAATTCTTCCCCTCTAAATTTGCATCATTCCCCATTAAACTGCAATTTTCGGAAAAATTTACCTGCGCCAGTTATGAGAAAAAACATAAATCAACTTTTTCGATGGTATCTTCGCCAGCGCATGCGCCGTATAGAACGATTTAAAAAGTATCCTCAGGAAGTTCAGAACAGCTTCCTGGTACATGCGCTTCGCTTTAACCGGAACACAGAATGGGGGCGCAAACATCAGTTCCGGAATATTAAAAACCCAAAAGACTTCGCGAAACACGTTCCTATCCAGGATTATGAATCGCTGAAACCTTACATCAACCGCATGATGCATGGCGAAAAAGATGTGCTTTGGAACGGACAGGTGAAGTGGTTTTCCAAATCATCCGGAACAACCAACGATAAAAGTAAATTCATCCCTGTTACCGGGGTGAACCTCCGGAATTGTCATATAAGAGGCACCTGGGATACCATGACCTTCATGTATGACCAGAACCCGAATGCCCGCCAATTCGAGTGCAAATCGATTCTAATGGGAGGCTCACTCTCGACCTTCGAACCTTACCCCAAAACTCGTTTTGGGGATGTATCGGCCGTGATGATCCATCAGATGCCTTATGTAGGGCGCCCGTTCTTTACGCCTGATTTTGAAACAGCTCTACTTGATGAATGGGAAGAAAAAATTGAACGTATTGCCCAAATCACCAGCAAAGACCAGAACGTAGTGATGATCGGAGGCGTTCCGACCTGGACAATAGTGCTTTTCCGACGTATTTTAGAGCTTTCAGGCAAAGATAATATCCTGGAAGTATGGCCCAATTTTCAAGTATATGTACATGGTGGCGTAAGCTTCACTCCTTACAGAGAACAGTTCAAGCAATTTTTGCCTTCGGATAAGGTTTTTTACCAGGAAATTTATAATGCTTCGGAAGGCTATTTTGCAATTCAAGATGACCTCCATTCAGATGATATGCTGCTCATGCTGGACAATGGCATTTATTACGAATTTTTACCTATGGAGGAATGGGATAAAAAGGAGCCTCAAGCAATTCCAATTAGCGAGGTAGAGCCTGGAAAAAATTATGCTGTAGTCATTACGACCAATAGTGGCTTGTGGCGTTACCTGCTAGGCGATACGATAACCTTTACTTCTACCCGCCCTTACAAAATAAAAATTACCGGCCGTACGCAGCAATTCGTCAATGCTTTTGGCGAAGAAGTGATGGTGGCCAATACAGACAAAGCGCTCGCCCAAACTTGCGCTCAATTCGATGCTTCTGTAGCAGATTATACCGTAGCGCCAGTGTATTTTTCCAAAAATGGCAAAGGCCGCCATGAATGGGTGATTGAGTTTGAAAAAGCTCCGAACGACCTGAATGCTTTCCGCTCTCAACTTGATAAAAACTTACAACGAATCAATTCGGACTACGAAGCCAAACGTTATAAAAGCATGGCTTTGGAGATGTTGAACATCAAAAACGTCCCACAGGGCTCTTTTCACGAATGGCTTAAATCTAAAGGAAAATTCGGAGGGCAAAATAAGGTGCCCCGATTGGCCAATAGCCGAAAGTATGTAGAAGAAATATTGAATTTTGTGGAAGCATTGTAAGCCTGCTACAGCGTTTTAAACATGAGTCATCCCGAAAATTCGGGATGACTCATGTTTAAAACGCTGTACCAGAACCCATTCCGGGGATTCCCCAAATAACATAAGCTCATCAAAAACTCAGATCTATTGATTTCATTGCCATTACATCTTCATCAGCCAGCTCCAGGCAACGCTCTGCCGCTTTCTCCTCGCCGATCTGCCTGTACAATTCAGCCAACCGATTAAATATCTCTTTGAAATCCAACTTAGCCCGGCTATTAACGACCAAAGATTCGATCAAATAATTACTGCTCCTCGTAAATGGATGAACATACTTTACCATAGCTTTTAGACTGTTATATGAAGTCCTGGGGAGCCATCGACCTATCGCCATCCGGTAGGATAAGATAGCCGAATGCGCTTCCCGCTCATTGCCGGAACGCTTTGTGTAATGGAGATCCCCGAAAGCAGCATGCACCAGATAGTCGGCGGGATCCAGGAAGTTTGATTTTTTTAATAACAACGCCGCTTGTTTATAATCTCCGTTCGCCATCATTATTTTAGCTAAATAGAGATAAGGACGATTCAAGTTGGGCAACTCACTGCAAACTTTTGTAAACAACGCCCTGGCTTCCTCGTACCGCTTTTGTAAAAAATAGACCTTGCCCAGCCGGGCTGCCAGAATCGAACTATAACCCGACTCTAATAAGGCTTCCAACTCCTTGGCAACCTTTCCAGGCATTTGACCCATCAAAACTGGATATTTGGATTTTAACAAATCGTAATAAGGACTGTCAAACAACTCTGGATTAAGCCGAAAAGCCCGGGTATAGGCATCCAAGGCAGCAAGTGTATCTTTTTCCATTTCCTCTACAATCCCCTTCCCTAGCCAATAGTCACTCACATTAGCATCCAGGGCAAATACTTTTTCAAGCGTGCGATCGAATACATTTTTATCTCTGTATTTTAAATATTGCGCAAGAGCCAGGTTGAAATAAAAACGATTTCCTTTGGCATTTTGCCAGCCCCCAAAGGCCATAGCTCCTAAAAATGTAAATAAGGTAATAGCACTTGGGTAAATTAAGATGGTAGAAAAAAACAACTCCCGCACACACAAAGCCAAAAAACCGGAAAAGCATAAGAGCAAGATGTACTTATCCTCTCCTTTCTGCCGGTTAATATTTCTGATGTAGGCCGATATGAGTCCTAAAAAAAACAGGAAATAAGCTGCTAATCCCCAAATGCCTTTTTCTAATAAAATTTGAACATAGGAGTTATTGGTATGGCCACTATAGCCCGTATCGTCCTTGGTGTCTTTGCAATTATCGTTGATTATAGGATAGCCCTCCTACCCCCAAATACTCATGTCCTTTTAACTGGCACCAGCTTCGTTCCAAAATAGACAAGCGGCCCTGAGTACTCCGTTGCCGGGATACCGTCTTATTCATCTCCAGGGTCGTCAGTACCGGCTTAAGGTTAAAAAGCATCAAGAGGATGATCATTCCTCCTGCTAATCCTGCGAAGAGCAGTAATCGAGTGAATAACATACGACCTGCGATCCATAGCCCCAAAAAGCTCAGGACCCAAAAGAAAAATAACGATAAATAAGCACCCCGCGAAAAAGTAATCAATATGCCTACATTGAAAATCGCAAAAATGAAAAGACTAATCAACACACCGATTCGGTGATGCCTGAACATAACTGCCGCCGCCAGAGGAAGCATTACAAACCCAATAGCAAGCGTGGCCCACACATTATTTAACCACCCTAAAGGATTAAAACGGCCTTTAAATTGAGAAGCATCCGGAAAGTCGTAGATGCTTAATTTGGCCTGAAACATCAAAAAACTAAAAATTACCCTGGCATTCAGAACCAACGCATAAAGACCTACAGTAAATAAAAGCAACCAGAAGGCTGTTTTATGGGAGACCGTCAAGCGCAAGGCGACGTACAGAAATATAGCCAAATTAATTATTCCTACCGATTGCAGGCCATTGATAATTTTCTTTCTTTAATAAATACAAGGATATAAGTTATTTTTGGATTTAGGTAAGTAGTTCACGGAATTAAACTGAATAAACTATCGATGCCCTTGGCAGGAAGGT